>JAYUUT010000561.1:0-4662 GCA_043754455.1 Myxococcales bacterium | reverse complement strand
CCCCCCACGATCGCGCAGGCGGTCTGGGATCGGGCATCGCCTATACGGGCGTCGGCAACCGTTACCTCGCGCAGCCCGATCGGGGGCCTGGCGACGGTGCGACCAGCTACCAGGATCGAACTTACGTGCTTGAGGTCGTCGTGCCAGCGCCCGTGGCGGGCGTGGTCGGGACCATTGGCGTGTCCCTGGCGCAGACCATGATTCTGCGCAACGAGGCCGCGCTGCCCTTTGTGGGGACGGCCAGCCAGTTCACGTCGGGTCTGCGGCTGGATCCTGAGGCGGTCCGCGTGGGCAGTGGCGGGACGTTCTTTGTCTCGGATGAGTACGGTCCGTTTGTCTACGAGTTCAATGCGGCCGGTAGCCGTCTGCGCAGCCTCGCCGTCCCGGCCAAGTTCAGCATCACCAATCCGTCCGCGACGAGCGCGGTCGAGCTTTCCGGCAACACCAGCGGGCGGCAGGCCAATCGTGGGATGGAAGGGCTGGCGATCTCGCCGGATGGAACGAAGCTCTTCGGGTTCATGCAGAATGCCTTGCTTCAGGACGGAGCCTTGAACGCGGCTGGCAGCCGCGCTGGGACCTGGAATCGCATTGTCGAGTTTGACCTTCAGAGGGGCACCGCCACCCGCGAGTTCGCCTATCCCCTAGACAACCCCACAAAGAACGGCGTGAACGAGATCTTGGCGATAAGCGACCACGAATTTCTTGTCATAGAGCGCGACGGAGCGGGGGGGAAAAAGGCGGTGACTAAGAAGATCTTCAAGATTGATCTGGCGGGGGCGACCGACGTCAGCGGCATTGCCAGTTTGCCGCAAACCGGGGCTCTTTCTGACGCGGTGGCGGTCAGTAAGTCGCTCTTCCTGGATCTGGTCGATCCGGCCTTTGGCCTTGCGGGTGCGTCCTTTCCCGAAAAGATCGAGGGGCTGGCCTTTGGCCCCGACCTGCCCGACGGGCGCCGCATGCTGGTCGTGACCAGCGACAATGACTTCGTTGCCACCGCCGATACCCAGTTTTGGGCGTTTGCCATCGAGGCCGCTGTCTTGCCGTCCTTCACGCCTCAGATCTTGTCGCCCGTCATCGACGTGCGTCCGGGCGATCCAGGGAACCACATTAGCGCCCGTTCGCGCGGCGCGATTCCCGTCGCCATCTTCGGCAGCGCGCTTCTGCCGGTCACTGCGATCGATGTCGAGTCCATCAAGTTGGGCGGTGCACCCGTCAAACACGCGCTGGCGCACGCCCTGTGTGCGGCAACCGACGGCAACGCCGACGGCTTTGATGATCTGTATTGTCTGATTGATGGCGACAAGATAGTGCTGCCTGCGGGCATAACCAGCCTGACCCTTGCGGCGACGACCGTGACCGGCACGCCTGTGCGCAGCAGCGCCCCGGTCACGGTCGTGGGGCGCGGGCGTTGAGGCTCACGGAGGAGGCCCGTACCATGATCTGCTAAGCGGGGCCGCCCCCGGCAAATCCGCAGACGACGCGCGGGCGGTCTTGTTTGCGTACGGGGCAGGTAAGTTAGCGATACTATGGGCCAGATCAAAAATACTGACAGCGATGGGTCTACGCGCGGAAGGCTCGCAGGTCGCGTGCGCCCGTTCACCACCTGAAGCGACCGGTGGCGGCGGCGAGGTGGATGACGGACAGATCGGCTGGTCAAACTAACCGCAACACCGGCGCCGGTGGCATCGGCATGCCCGGATCGGGCGTCCCGGCGGGCAAGTCTGCGCCCGGCATGCTTACGCTTGGTATGCCGCCGGGCCGTGACGGCATTGCCCCGGCGTTCGGCCCCCGCGGCGCCGCGCCCAGTGTCGGAGCGCCGCCGTCAACCTGCCCGGTGCAGCCCAGTGCCAGGGTTGCACCGAGCGCCGTCGTCAGCCTGTGTCGTCCCACTCGGAGTCCCGGTAGGGGGCTGGTCGAAGATCGGCTCGCGACTGGCGCAGGTTCTTTGTACTCCGCCAGCGCCTAGATGCGGCGTGCGCAGACATTGCACAACACGTGCGGGGCTGGCGCGACGGTCTGGAATGCAGGTGGCGCCATCCGTGGCGGGCGCAACGGCACGCGAGGTGCATTCCCCACGGACACACCTCACACGGGAGCGACTCACCATGATTTCTTCGCAAACGAAATTCACTCAGATACTGACCCTGCTCGGACGCACGGCGCTCGTGGCCGGACTGGCCGCCTCGCTTGGCACTGGCTGCGACGATGGTGCGGATGGGGCCGCCGCGACACCAAGTGTGGGCACAAGTTCACGCGGCGACGCGGGCGGTCCATCTCCCGCCGACGCGGCCGAGCCCGCGTTGACAGCGGCCTTCGCGTCGCTGCCGATCGCGCCGACCAAGATCACGAAGGTCACCGTATCGACGCCCGCGAAAACCGGCGGCATCGGCTCGGGTCTGGCCTGGGACGCCCGCGACGGTGTGTACTGGATGGTGACCGATCAGGTGCAGATGATGGACGACCTGCCCATCACGCTTTACCGGGTCAAGGTGACGGGCGATCACAGCGAGATCGAATCGGCGGTCGCCATCACCGATCAGGGCAAAACGCTCACCGGTGGCGATCTGGATCCGGAGGGCATAGCGCTCGCACCCGACGGCACGTTGTGGCTGTGCGACGAGAAGGGGCCGCATCTGTTCCAGTTGAACCGCAAGGGCGAATTGCTCAAGAAGGTTGCGCCCAACGATTTTCTCAAGGGACGCCAGGCCAACCGCGGCCTCGAGGGCATCGCCATCAGCCCGGACGGAAAAACTCTCTTCGCGGTGCTACAGAACGGCGTCGAGGCCGAGATGGACAAGCTCAACACAGTCATCGCCGCGTACGACATCGCCGCTGGCACGTTCAAGTTCCACCCGTACCGCCTCGAAGATCCCAAAGCGTTCGATTTCGCGCCCGATCTCATGGTCCCAGCACGCACCGGCGCCCACGATCTGTTCGCGCTCGATGGGCGGACCCTGCTGGTGCTCGAGCGCGACAACCAGGCGGGCGACGATGCGCGGGTCAAGCGCGTGTTCAAGGTCGAGCTGCCGGCGGAGCCAGTCAGCGCGCCGATAGCAAAAACTCTGGTGCTCGATCTCAGGAAGCACGGCTACATCTTCGAACAGCCCGAGGGTATGACGCTGCGGGCGCCGCGGGTGCTCGCCATCGTCAACGACAACGACGGCGCGACCATCCCGACGGAAGTGTGGGAGATCGCGTTCTAGGAAATCATGCGAAGCGGGTGGACGTGGGGGGGCAGAATTCCAGGCCCAGGGTGCTTGCCAGCAGGTCGGCCGTTGCCTGAAGATGGCGACCAGGGCGCCGACCTGTTTCTCCTGACCAGATCTACCGATCAATCTTCCCGCCAGACGCCCCGTGTCGGTTTTTCTCAGGTTTATAGAATGAAAACTCATTACTTTGATGGTCTCGCAAGAACGGAGGTGCAGCGACTCAGTACAGATGCACGAAACCTTTTTGTGGGATTCCACAATCTAGAAATCACCGCAGTTCTTCCAGCATAAACCGCGGCAACGTTCCCCCCTCGCCTTCGTCCGTCCACCTCCGCTCGAACGTCCCCCAATGCCCCGATCTATATTGTCTGATTGATTGCAGTCGGGAGTCGATGCCCTAGCCTCGAACCCCCAAGCCCAAAACGTTCTTGCAATAATCGAGGCTGCGTTCGATTTGGCGCTTCTGAAAGTCCTGCTCGGCGGCTTTGCTGTCGCTGCCCGTTGGGGGCCGCCAGGGGGGTGTTGCCTTGCCTTTCTTAGCCAGGCGGATGAAGCGGGCGAAATCGGCAGCCGACATCTTTGGGTAGTTCTGCCAGAACTCGGGATCAAGGTAGGGCAGGTCTTTGTTGAAACCAGAAATGGTTTCGATATGTACGGGGATCCCGGGACACAGCGTCTCGAAACGATTCAGATAGGCGACAAAGTCGACCACACCGTCGCCCATCGCGGTCCATTGGACGGTGGCGCCGTGTTCTGATTCCCAGATGATTGAATCACGCAGGCTGGTGGTCAGCACGTGCGGGCCCAGAATTTCCAAATTGCGCAGCGGATCTTCGCAGGTCCACACGGCGTTGCCCGAATCGATGTTGGCACCGACAAAATCTTTGCCCGCTGCGCTGATCAGATCCACGAGCTCTGCCGCCTGCATGTCACCAGCATGGTTTTCCATCGCGATCTTGATGCCGGCGTCACGCGCGCGTGAACGGCAACGCCGCAGCACCTTGACGGTGTCGTGGATGCGCGCGTCGATACCGCCCGCCGACGCCCGATCCTGCGCGTTGCCCAGTACCACCCGTGCCACCGGAGATCCGACTGCCGCCGCCACCTTGATGGCAAGGGCCAGGTGTTGGTCAGCGGTGCCCCAGGTATTCTTGAAAACGTTGGAACTTGGGCAGATGCTCCAGGTTCCAAGGTGGATTTGCACCCCCTGATCCGCCGCCCGTTTTCTGATGTCGACGAGGTAAGGCGCATCGAAAGATTCGAATGCATCAAGATCGGTGATGAACAATGAATCGATAGCCAACCTGGCGGCGTAGTCAATCAGCGCAGGCGCCTTCCATCCCATCGCCCGCACCGAAAAATTGTCGAAGCCGAGTTTTATGTTGCGGCGGCGGACGCCGGCGCCGCTGGCGCTGTGCGGGGCCACCGCAGCGGTCGCGGCTGCCGCCCCACC
>JAYUUT010000560.1:0-2633 GCA_043754455.1 Myxococcales bacterium | reverse complement strand
CCTGTGGGCGCGGTTGGTGAACGCCAAATCGACCAAGGGAGGCACCGCATGCACGGCTCAGGTGCTGATTACGCCCAAAGATCTGACCAAGAGCATGTTGTATCAAAAGGTGATTGCGAACGGCATGCTCAACGGATGTGGCAAGCGCATGCCGCCAAGTTGTGAAGGCGACTGCTGTTTGCCGGCGGACGATCAGAAGGTCATCGCCGACTGGATCACCGCCGGCGCGCCGATGTGAACCTGCCGTCGGCGTTGGGGTGTCAGAAATCGGCCTGGAACCGGCCCTGCACGACATGGGCCTGTGCTTCGATGCCGCCCCTATCAAGCCGGGCGTTGACGTAGTTCAGCATCATTCGTGCGTTTGGGTTCAGGTACCACGTGACCCCACCGGTCAGGTCCAACAAACGTCCGCCCATTATGACGCTGTCGTCAAGGTCAATGGCCGACACGCGAAAGGCCAACTCCCAGGCGCCGGGACCACCTGATCCCAAGGTGCGCTTGGGCTTCACGCGAGAGAAAATGCCCTCGGCCATGTCGTAAGGGCGGTGCTCGCCGGTCAGGAAGTAACTGACGTTCGCCGTCATTCCATGGAAAGACGGATCGATGATGCCCGGCGCGCTGGTGCGGCTGTAAATGAACTGGCCTTGCGCGCTAAGTGATCCCAGCACGACGGCAACTTCTGCGTTGCCCATACCGGTCTTCTTTCCGGCGAATTCTTTGGTGTCCACATACTCGGGGACCAGATGGGCCTCGGGTCGTGTCGAAAAACGTGCCTTGTCACCGGTCGGGTAGTTGAGGATGCCGGACAATCCCAGGTGCAGCAGGCGTTTGCCGTTGTCGGCGTACCAGGGCACGCCGGTGACCCGGGCTGCCAGATCGACGTTGCCATCGACCTTGGCCGCGCTGCTGTCAAGCGTCCGCGTAAATACGCCGACGCTCCAGGTGGCGCGTTCAGTCCCAGGGTTGTTGAAAATCCGTACGCCCAACTGCCTGTCGGGGTCGAATGTTGTGACGGGCAAGGCCCGTTCAAGAAACGTGAGGTAGTTGTCGCTTGTGAGCTGTTCGGTCGAAAAGGGCTCGTATTGTTGGCCGACCAAGATCGTGCCCAGAAATGGCACACGTTTTAGGCCAACGTAAACGTCTGCGAATTTCACCTTCGCGCCCGCAAATTCGATTTGCGCTTTGTACACGGTGCGGACGGCACCGTCGAATTCACCAGCGACAAATAAACGCAGGCGCCGGACTTCGACCGCATCGGGGGCAGCCATTGTCAGCCCATCAATCTTGCTGTCCTGTCCGATGGCCGCGCCGTCGAACTGGATGCGTCCACCAATCTTGCCTGAATAACCGCCCTTTTCGACAGATTCCAAGGCCAGTCCGTTCTTCCAGCGCAGGCGAAGTTCGTCGTCAGCGGGTGGGACCACGGCGGCCTGGGCGGTTGATGGCACGATTGGCGCCGGTTGTACATCCGCCGCGTGCCCAATTCGTGCCAAGAAAACGCTCGCAAGGCCAAACCCAAACAGCAGGTATTTCTTCATGTTGTGAACGTTTTTACGTGCCAATTGTGACGTTGGCGTTACGGCCATGCAACATCTCCTCTGCGGCTGCCCTCCAAAAGCCAACGCGCTAGGGGGAAGGGCTGTCGTGCTAGGATCGCGAAAATGAGGGCATTTGCAGGTGTCGTGGGCTGTGTTTGCGTCTTCAGCGCGGCCTGTGGGACGGAGAACCCGGATGTCCCGGTACCGCAAGGAGGCGTTGCCACGGCTGATGCTTCGCTGCCTGCGACGGCGCCCGGGACCGGCGGGCGTGGCGTTTCGTCGGGGGCAGGAGGCTCTGCGCTAGGCGGATCCGTGGGGACTGGCGGTTCATCCCGCGGCGCGGGGGGCGAGGGCGGTGTCGGCATGGGCACAGGTGGCGCTGGGGCGGGAGGGTCTGCCAATGCGGGAGGCTCGGTGGTTTCTGGACGAGACGCCTCTGGACGAGACGCCTCTGTCCTAGGTGCCGCTGGCCTAGATGCAAGGCAGGGCGGTCCGGACAAAAACGGAGACGCTCCTGGTGGTGGGGCGATAGATGGGCTCGCTCCCGTGGGGCCTGACACCGAGCCCGGTCGGCTTGCGGGCATTACCCGTCTTCATAACGATGTCCGAGCTATGATTCAGGGTGCGGGCCTGCCACCGCTTTCTTGGGATCCGCAGCTTGCGGCGACGGCGCAATCCTACGCGGCGTTGTGCGTGTACAAACACAGCATGGCCGCCGGCCTTGGGGAAAACATTGCCGCCTTTGCGCCTGGAGGTTCAGGCACTGCGGCCCGCACGGTAAAGAGTTGGGCGGACGAAAAGGTTGATTACAACTATCAAGCCAACACCTGCGCCGCCGGCAAACAATGCGGACACTACACCCAGATTGTGTGGAAGGCGACTTTGCGGCTTGGCTGTGGTGTGCAGACCTGCACGTCGGGATCTCCTTTTGGCGCCCAGTTTCCAACATGGGATTTCTATGTCTGCAACTACACCCCTCCGGGAAATTACGTCGGACGCAAACCGTACTAGGGCGCCGTCTTCGAAATAACGTCAAAGCGGAGGCCGACAAGCCGGGCCGAGCGCAAGGCGCGACGACGACCAATAGCCGTAGCT
>JAYUUT010000559.1:0-32018 GCA_043754455.1 Myxococcales bacterium | reverse complement strand
GCCCCCACTGAAAGCCCCGACTACGAATCGATCGTGATAGCGCCCCGTCCGCAATCCTTGCAGGCGCATGAAGACCTAGCGGCCTCAGCCTCGGTGCTGACCCGCGACAGGACACCCAGAAGTGGTGAATCGTTGCCGCAGCTGCTGGCGGAATTGCCCGGTGTCACCGTTACCCGTTATGGCAGTTTCGGATCGTTGTCGTTGTTGTCGCTGCGGGGCTCTGCCCCCAATCAGGTCCACGTCTACATCGATGGCGTGCCTTTGCATGGCGCCACGACGGGCGTGGTGGATTTGGGACAGATCCCTTTGACGGGCGTCGATCGCCTAGAGGTGTATCGCGGGCAAAGTCCACTTTCGTTTGGACCGTCCGCGCTGGGCGGGGTGCTGTCCATCACGTCTGAGCTTCCGACATTTTCGGGCGTCGCGGGCCACGTCGGAGGCGGATCGTTTGGTACGCGGAACGCGGGGGCAGAAGGTGCATGGGCGGGGCCCCGGCTGCGCCTGACTGGGCGGGTCAATCTGATGGAGACCCAAGGGAATTTTCCCTACGCACAGGACCACGGGACCATTTTGGTCCCAGGCTCCAGCACCACCGCTTATCGCCTTAACAATGCCCTGAATCAGATCGATGCCACCATGCGCGCTGGGGTGCACCTGCCTGGCCGACGGGAGCTGCGCCAATCCTTTTCGTTTTTTTCACGCCGCCAAGGATTGCCAGGCGAAGGGGCGGTGCCAACTGTCGAATCTTCGTTGGGGCAAATCCGCGTTCTGGGCAGCCTGACCTACGAAGGAAAGGACGATCTGGGCCCAGCAGGTCGGGTGCGCGCAACGATATACGGGTTGCGCCACGAACAACGGTTACACGACCCGCTAAGGGAAGTGTCCCTATCCGCAAAAGAGACTCACGACATCACCACCACCATGGGCGCCACGGTTTTAGGATCTCACGCCTTCGGACTGCCCTTTCGTTTGACCGGCGTCGTCGATGCAAGGCGCGAAAATTTCAGCCCAAACAATGCCCTGGATTCCACCAACAACACCTGGCAGCCGGGGACACGCCTGCAAGGCGCCGGGGGCGTCGAAGGTGATCTGTTCATGCAGGGCTTGAACCTGGATTTGTTGCCTTCCGTGCGGATCGAAGGCACCCACGAACAGGTCATTGATGCCAACCGGTTCGGGCGTTACACCGATCTGCGCCACGACAAACAACATGTGCTGCCAGCTCTCCGATTCGCGGCCATCCAGCGCCCCAGCGAAACCACCACCCTGCGGGGCAATATCGGCCGCTACGCACGGCTACCGACGATGTCGGAAAGGTATGGTGATGGCGGCTTCATCGTCGGCAATGTCTGGCTTCGTCCAGAAACCAGCGTGTCTGCCGACGTGGGCGCGCGGATGTCGACAGGGGGCCCAAGGTTCGCCGTGGACCTTGATGCCGCTGTGTTTGGCAGCCGCAGTCGTGATCTGATCCATTTCATGCGCTTGTCCGACCATACGGCTGGATTCGCAAACATTGCATCGGCACGAACCTGGGGCATGGAATTGTCGGCAGGGCTGCGGTTTTTGAAACACGGCCATTGGGTTACGCGCGGAACTTTCACTGACGCCCGGGATAAAAGCGGGTTTGCCAGCAGCGACGGCAAACGGCTGCCCCAGCAGCCCCGTTTCCGTCTATACACCCGCCCCGAATTGCGCCGCGTGGCCGTGGGGCGAACCTTCACCATCGGGGTTCACGGCGATATGGATCTAACCGAAGGCACCTTTTTCGACCCCGCAAACACGGTGGCGATGCCAACACGCGTGCTGCTAGGTGCCGGGGCCGAACTTGCCTGGGAAAAAACCGGATTGCGCCTGGTCGTCACCGGTCAAAACCTGACCGCGTCCCCCATCCCTGATCTTTTGTATTTTCCCCTGCCCGGGCGGTCGGTCTTCGTGACCTTGGCCTGGGCATCATCGTCCGAAAACCCCGAACTGGAGACCGCCCGCCCATGACCACGCCCACCATCCGCGCCCTTATGACCCTGGCCCTTTTAGGCGCGACAACAACCGCCTGCACAGACGATGAAACCACAGCGCCGGCCACCGACGCTGGGGCAACCACCGACGCTGGGACAGCCACCGATGCCGGGGTATCCACCGACGCGACGCCCTCGCTGAAGACCGGCGCCCTGGGCCTGGCCGTGGTCCATTCCGATTACAAATCGGCGGCGGTTTCGCTGCTGGACCCCGCCACGGGAGCAGTGTTGAAGGATGCCTGTCTTTCGTCGGGGACCAAGCCCCCGCAATTGTCAGCAGCCCTTTCGGGGGACGCGACCCTGCCCTCGGCCCCCCAGACTGCCCACGAATTGCTGGTCATCGATAAAAAACAGAACACCCTCATTTGGATGGATCCCATGACCTGCACGGTGTTGCGACAAATGCAGATCGAACCCACGTTTGATGCGAATCCTTACGACGTGATCGACCTGGGTGATGGCCGCGCCTACGTCACCCGCTACAACCCCAACGCAAAAAAACCCGAAGAGGGCAGCGACATCCAGATCATCGACCCAAAACAGGGCAAGTCCCTGGGCACCATCAATCTACGCGCCCAGACCACTGCCCCCATTCTGCCCCGCCCTGGCCGCGGACTTCTTATCAAGGGCAAGGTGTACGTGGCTCTTGAAAGCCTCAGTGCTGATTTTATGTCGGCCGGCCCCGGGCGGATCGTGATCATTGATCCGGCCACAGACAAGGTTACCGGCACCCTGGATCTGCCGACCCTGCACAACTGCGGGGGCATTTCGTACCAGAAGGCTGAATCCGCACTGGTCGTAACCTGTGGGGGCTCGTTTAGCGATGGCGCCAAACAAATCGATTTCTCCGGCGTCGCCTGGTTCGATCTGACGTCCTCATCATCTGCGCCAACCAGGATCATCGCGGCCAAGGATTTCGGTCGCGCGGTTTCGTATTCCCAGGTAGCCGTTCTGGATCGCGCCACGGCCTTCACGTCCAGCCTGGGCGACTTCATGGGCCCAGGGAAGGAAACCATTTGGCGATTCGGATTCGCGGGCGCGGCCCCCATTAAGGTGATGGAAGCGACGGGATCTGCGGTCTTGTCGCTGTTTCTAGATCCTGATGGCCGACGTCTGTACGTCGGCGACGCTGCCGACAAGACCCCCAAGGTCGCCACATTCAAGATCGAATCCGATGGCAGCACCACGGCAGGTCCGACCGTCATCACCAACCCCAGCACCAATCTGCCGCCGCGATATTTCGGCTGGTACTAGCACTAGTGACAAAACCGCGTCCTGTCCTGGTCTACGTCGTGCTGGTCGCGCTGGGTTTCGGCGTGACCGCAGCGGCGTTGTTTCTAGGACAGGGACGCCTTTCGGACCCGGCATTGCGGGCGACATTTCTGGAATTGCGCGCCATTCGGATAGCGGCGGCGGCGCTTTCGGGTGCGGCGCTGGCCGTAGGGGGCGTGGCGGTCCAGGGACTTTTCCGCAACCCGCTGGTTAGCCCTTCGATCCTGGGCACAACCGGGGGTTCCATGCTGGGCGGACAGGCGGCTCTGTTGGGATTCACCTTGATCCCCGGCCTTAGCGCCCTGCCCTATGTCGGCCCGCAGATGTTGCTGCCGGTGGGATGCCTTGTCGGCGCTCTGGTCGGACTGGTTTTGCTGCTGATATTCAGCCGGGGGCAGCAGGACCAATTGGCCCTTCTATTGACCGGCTTCATTCTGTCATCGTTGTTTCTAGCCCTGGGCGGATTTCTGACCAGCGTGTCCCAGGACTCGTGGGATCTGGCGCGGGCTGTGGTCAGTTTCACCTTGGGAGGCGTCGGCGGCGTGGGGCGCCAGCACCTGCTTGTCGCGTTTCCTTTGGTGATGGTCGGCCTTGTGGCGCTGTGGACTTGGGGACGACACCTTGATCTGCTGCTGTCCGGCGAGGACGAAGCCGCTTCGTTGGGCATCAAAGTGTCACAAGTGCGTTTTTGGATCGTGGTCTGGGTCGCGGTGCTGACAGCCGGGGCAGTGTCCGTCGGCGGCAATGTCGCGTTCGTGGGCCTCGTCGTTCCACACGCTTTGCGTCCCTTTGTGGGCGTCAAACACCGCCTGCTGATTCCAACAGCGGCCGTTTTGGGGGCCACGTTTCTGGTGGCCTGTGATCTGGTCGCCCGGCTTTTGCCCACCCGCAGCGAAGTGCCTCTCGGTGTTGTGACGGGTCTCATCGGCGCTCCCGTATTTCTGGCATTGCTTGTCCGATCAAGGCGTTCGGTCAGCCATGGATAATCAAGGCGCCCTCACGATCGAGTCCCTGTCGGTATCCCTAGGCGGGCGGCGGGTCGTTGACGACCTGTCCCTGACTATTCCAAGCGGCGCCATCACGGCCCTCCTAGGTCCCAACGGCGCGGGGAAAAGCACAGCCTTAAAAGCCGCCGCGGGCCTGATTCCATCTGACGGGATCGTCAGCCTATCGGGTCGTCCCCTGTCTAGCTTTTCAGCCCCCGAACGCGCCCGTCACCTGGCCTACGTGCCCCAACATTCGGCGCTGGACGCGCCCTTGCCGGTCATCGACGTGATTGCCCAAGGTCGTTTCGCACATACCGGATTTGGTACGCCCTCGCGAAGCCGCGCTGACACGACGGCTATCGATCGCGCGATGGATCTGACCGATTGCACACAACTGGTCGATCGGCATTTCAACCGGCTGTCTTACGGCGAAAGGCGACGGGTGTTGCTGGCCCGGGCCCTGGCCACGGAGGCGAAGGTGCTGCTGCTGGACGAGCCCACGGCGGCCTTGGACGTCGGACATGCGTTGACACTGCTTGGGGTGTTGCGGCGTTTAGCTGACACAGGCACAGCCGTTCTGGTGGTGCTGCACCAGTTGCAAGAAGCCTTTGATCACGCCCAGCAGGTCGCGTTGCTGGCCCAGGGAAAACTGGTGGCCAGCGGATCGCCCGCCCGCGCCCTGGATGCCGCAACCGTCAGCCAGGTATACGGCGTCGAACTCATCCCAAACGGCGGGTTTGGATTTCGCCTGGGAAGCCGCGCATGACCCGCATCAGCAATTCAATCGCGCTTGTCGTGGCGTTGTCCCTATCAATCTTCAGCGCCGTTGATCGAACACGCACAGCCCCCGCCCGGAACACCCACCCCGCCACTATCACCAACTCTCTTCGATGGGGGCATCTGCCCGACGGACGCCCGGGCCTTATCGACGCCGGGGGATATGTCATAGCCCCGGGGCCCTATCACCACATCGTTTCGACCAGTCTGCTCACTGACAGATTGCTCGTCGACATGGCCACGCCTGATCAAATCGCCGCCTTCAGCGCAACCGGCTTCCGATCGTCCCCGGTTCGCCATCGTTACGCTGGAAAACCCGCCGTCGATGGATTTGGCGCCATCGAGGCCATCATCGCGCTGCGACCCGATCTGGTGCTCATGCATAGTTTTGGGGGTTCAAGCCGGCTGGATAAACTGCGGGCCGTGGGTTTGACGGTCTTCGACCTAGGCGAATTGCGAGGCGCCAGCACCTTAGGCCCCACAGCCGAAGTGGTGGGTATCTTCATCGGTGACCAAGAGCGCGGGCGCGCGTTCGGCGCGACCTTCAACGCCCGCCTCGCGCGGGTCGCGGCCCCCCTAGGTGCCACACCCCGGCGTTCAGCTCTGTTCGTGTCCGTAATTGCGGGTCACGTCTATGGCGGAACCATCGGCACCAGCTACCACGACGTTTTGGCCGCAGCGGGCCTGGACGACGTCGCCCAAAACAGCCACCGTGACTGGCCGGAATATCGTTCTGACGATCTGATTCGGATGGCGCCCGACCTGCTGGTGGTCAAACAAGGCGCCGCCGCTGCCGCATGTAGCCACCCGGGTCTCCAAAGACTTTTGGCCTGCCAAATTGCGGGCCATGTGCTTGAAATCGCGGCGGGCCTATTGGATGAACCGGGCCCCGCCATGTTAGACGCCGCTGAACTATTGTTCAGCCTGGCGTACCCGCACGCCCACTAATTGCGTAAGCGCCATCACCGTAAGCCCGAGGGTCGCTCCCTCCTGATACCTTAATTCTTGTCTGAGCCGTACGCCTCAAGTCGTCTGGAGTTACCCCATGACCACGCGCTGTTCCATCTTGGTCCTCGCCGCATCTAGTCTGTGCGCCTGCAGCGGGCAGATCGACGGGGAGAATGATTCCGTCGATCCCACAAACGCTCCTGCGCCTAGGGGGGCGGACCGCAAACCAGCGGCGGCGCCGACGGCCCTCATCCCCCCGGACCGCGAAGGCGCACCAGCAAACACCACCCCCGCCCCTTCAGGGTCCGCGCCGCAACCTGTTTTGGGGACGTCGCCAGCATGTGTGTTGTCACCGCGCCGCTTGGTGCGCCTTTCGGCCAGTCAGTATGACAACACGGTGGCCGCCCTTTTTGGCAAAACCGGTCGGCTTTCCGACGGGTTTTCGACCGCCACGAAAAGCCTTGGGATGGGCGCAGGGTTGGGACTGGGACAGGCCGCCACGGCAGATTTTTTTGAAGCGGCGCGGACCCTCGCCCGCAAAGCCAGTGCCGAACCTGCCCTCCTCGATCCCTGTCTTACAACCGCGGCCCCAGACGCGGCGTGCGTGCGCAAAGTGGTGACAACCTTCGGAACAAGGGCTTTTCGTCGCCCCCTCGCCGAAGAAGAGATCGTCCGTTTTTCGGCGGTATACAAAAAAGGAGTTGCGGCAGCTCCAGGCGCTCCAGGGGTCGCGGCCGGCATCGAAGTGGTCGTCCGCGCGCTTTTGGTATCACCCCATTTCTTGCTGCGGAGTGAACTCGGCGGCGTCGGGACAGGCCCCACGACCCTCACCCCCCACGAACGGGCTTCGGCATTGTCTTACGCATTGGCAGATGGGCCGCCCGACGATCTGCTGATGCAATCGGCTGATTCGGGGGCGCTTTCGCGAAAAGACGAGGTCATTTCACAAACGCGTCGGCTTTTGGGCCAATCAGGCGCCCCTGGTGTGATGAGGTTCTTCGACGAATACTTGGGGACACAGGCGGCGGCTGGTGTTTCCAAAGAAGGCTCGTACGCGGCCCAGTTTTCCCCCGAGGTGGCCACGGCCTTGGTGTCCGAAACCCGCGCCTTTTTGCGCGACGTGATCTGGCAGGGCGACGGACGTTGGTCCACCGCCTTGAGCGCAGACTATTCCTTCATCGACGATCGTCTGGCCAAATATTACGGCGTCATGAACGTCGTTGGCCCGATGCTTCGAAAGACAACTTTACCCACAAACCAACGCGCTGGCCTGCTGACGCAGGGATCGGTAATGGCCCGCCTGGCGCGAAAGGTCGAGACGGATCCGGTTGCCCGCGGCAAGTTTGTTCGCGAACTGATCCTGTGCCAGAAATTGCCAGAACCACCAGCCAACGTTCCGCCGATTCCAGCCCCCCTGCCCAACGTGACCCAGCGCCAAAGGCTGGAACGGCACCGTGCCGACCCCGCGTGCAGCGCCTGCCACCGCCTGATCGATCCTCTGGGCCTCCCGTTCGAGGCCTACGACGCCGCCGGTAGATTTCGCAGCACCGAAGGCAATAAGCCCGTCGTCACCACGGGAGAGCTCACCGGCACCGCGTCCAGCGACGGCCCCGTCGTCGACGCTGTCGATCTGAGCCGGAAGTTGGCCAACGCCCCCGAAACAGCCCAATGCCTGGCGAAGGCCGCCTTCGTATACCTGAACGCACGCGACGATATGCCAATGGACGGAAGCTGTGGAACTGCCGGGCTCCTGGAAAAAGCCCGGTTAACAGGAGGCGATGTGCGCGCCTTGTTCCTGGATCTTGTCACCGCTGACACCTTCTTTAGTCGACAATAAGGAGCGAACCATGAATCGTAGAGATTTGATGCGAGGCATGGCGTGGGGGGCTGGTGGCTCTCTTGTCGCCCCGATGGCACAACGGCTGTTCGCCGAAGCGGCGGGGACGGCCCCACCCAAACGGCTGGTCATTGTGGTGTGCGGTGGCGGCATGTATGAAAAGAATTACACATGCACCGCGCGTTCTGAAACCGACTTCGATCTTTCACCTATTTTTTCTCCTTTTGAACCCTACAAACGCGATCTGCTGATCCTGTCGAAGTTCGCCAATCCCTTTGGCAAGGGCCTTCATGGAGACGAAGGCGCCACCCTGACAGCACAGGGCAGGGGCGCTGACAAAAACTGGATCGGCCCCTCTGTCGATCGTTTTGTTGCCAAACGAATCGGGGCCAGCGACCCATTTAGCTCGATAAACCTAGGGCTCTGGGAGAGCGAGGGGGTTGCGGCCTCGAACAAAGCCGATCCGGTTCCCAATTGCAGCAAGGAAGAGTCCGGCGCCCCCAACCCCGCTGAAGCCTTTTCCGACCAGGCGTTCTCGCGGATTTTTAGCGACCCATCAGGTGCTGGCGGACCGGCCGCGAACACGGATCTTTTCCGAACGCTCGATTCCAGCGTGATCGATTTTGCCCTAGACGACGTTAGACGATTGCAGGGCCGTCTGGCCGCACCGGAAAAGGCCCGTCTTGATCAGTATCTGTCATCGCTGCGCGAACTGGAAGGTCGTCTCGTCACCGCCCCACCAGCCACCATGACCGGGGGATGCGGCAAACTTGTCGCTCCCAAAAAATATTCTAAGCGAGACCTAAATGACGTCGTCCTCGAAGAGAACGTCGATGATCACATTAGCGTCCTTTTCAACGCCCTTGTCTGCGGCCGGACCAAGGTGGCGACCCTCATGCTTCATGGGAACGATTCGGCCCACAACCTGTACAAGGTCCTAGACGATGTGGAGGGCTACCACAAACATTCCCACGCAGGACGCGCCGACTGGATTGCGAAAATCAACACCTATTGGTCGCAAAAAGTCGCCAAATTGTGGGGCATGCTGCGCAGCGTGCCCGAAGGAAATGGCAGCATGGCCGACAACACGCTGCTCGTGTACATGAACTGTGGCGGAGGGGATCACCACGAAGGCTCCAGCCGTCACGCCATCGTCCTGTTGGGCAGCGCTGGGGGCTACTTCAAGACGGGTCGCTACCTGACCTATCCCAAAGGTGCCTTCGTAACAGGGGACGTCTTCACGTCGGTGGCAAACGCCGTTGGAGTCCCCGTGGACAAATTTGGTGACCAGGCGCTCGGGCATGGGGCGCTGCCAAACCTACGAACCTAAGTTTGAGCTTCAAATCACCATCCAACGCCTCGGCATAAAATATTCATCATAGATCCGCAGTGCGTACCTGTCCGTCATGCCCGTGACGAAATCTGCTATCGCCCGCGATAAATTTTCGGTTTGCAGAACCCCTTTGGGCCAATGTTTGGCGCGAAACTCGTCCTCGTGTTTGTGAAAATACGCCCACAGTTCCGTCAGGATGCGCTGGGCTCTTTCAAATTCCTGGCGAATTTCAGGCCGTTCGTAAACGGTTTCATACAGAAAATCCCGCAGACGTATCAACGCATCTAAGATGTGATCGCTCATGCGGATCTGGTGTTTTTGGTCCAGTCTCGATTCGGCAATGATGTCCTTGACCATGCGGGCGATGCGTTCGCCGTGGGTCGCCCCCAAATCCGCCAGAATGTCGCGCGGTACCTGATCATAGGTCAGAACCCGGCCTCGAACCGCATCGTCCAGATCGTGATTCACATAGGCAACGATGTCGCTTATGCGTACGATCTGCCCTTCGAGCGTCATCGCCAGCAGGTTCGGGTTGTCCGAAAGGATGTGACCTTTGCCCTTTGAATGTTTCAAGATCCCATCACGGACCTCCTGGGACAGATTCAGTCCGCACCCTTCGCGTTCCAAAACGTCGACGACCCGCAAGGACTGCTTCACATGGTGAAACCCTTCAGGCATCAAATGCGCCAGTGCCTTTTCCCCCGCATGACCAAAAGGGGTATGTCCCAGGTCATGCCCCATAACGATGGCCTCGGTCAGCGATTCGTTTAACCGCAACGCCCGCGCGATGGTTCGGGATATCTGTGCAACCTCCAGGGTGTGGGTCATCCGGGTCCGATAATGGTCACCCTCGGGGGCCAGGAAGACCTGGGTCTTGCCCCCCAAACGCCGAAATGCCTTGGAATGAATGATCCGGTCGCGGTCGTGCTGAAAAATCGGTCGGGTATCGTCCAGGGGCTCCGGCCGCAGCCGCCCGAGGCTCTCCCGGCTCTTCTGGGCGTGGGAGGACAAGACCAGCTCCTCATCCGCCTCCAATTGCTCGCGAATCGTCATGTCGGGACCATAGCAAACGGGTCTGACGCTAAATGGCCATCCCCCTTCCCGTTTGTCACAGACCGTATATGATGCAGGGCCCCGGTGACCTGCCGGGGCCCTGCGAACAAGGTTGGCATGCCCCGAAGCGCCGAAGAACAACTGGCGTCCCGAATCGCGATGGAGGATCTTGTCCTTTCCATCTCGCGGCGGTTCATGACGTCGCCAGACGGGGCCCTCGATCGGACCATCGCCATGACCCTAGAAGAATGTGCCGCGTTCGCGAAGGCGGAAACGGCCCAGCTTCTTCAGGTGACCGAAGACGGCCAATCCTTCGCCCTGACCCACAGGTGGATAAAACCAGGGCTATCGATCGGGGACGCCCCCTCGCACACCCTGCCTATCGAATTGGTTGCCCAGGATCTAAGACAGAAGCTGACCCTGCTGGTCCCTGATGTGAACGCCTTGCCGGACGGCCCTTTGAAACATTCATTGGTGTCGTGTGGAATCCAGGCCCTCGCGTCTGCCCCGGTCATCGCTGGATCTGAAATCGTCGGTTCGATGGGGCTGGCCAAACTAACCGGCCCCCACCTATTTACCGACGAAGAGTTAACCCTGGTGCGGTTCGTGGCCGAAACCGTTGGGGCGGCCCTGGCCCGGCGGCGGGTTCACAACGAACGGCAGGGGCTGGAACGCCGCCTGCACAAATCCGAACGGCTAGAATTGGTGGGCCAGTTGGCAGGCGGGGTCGCCCACGATTTCAACAACCTGTTGCTGGTCATCCAGTCCTGCGCCGAACTGTGCCTTTTGGATCTGTCACGAACCGCCAAGCTGAAGGACTACCTTCTGCAAATTGGCAAGGCCAGTGGCCGCGCGGCGGAACTGACCCGTCAGTTGCTGACCTTCAGCCGGCAGGGCCCTATCAAAAAGGAAAGCCTGGATCTGAACACCGTTCTGACCAGCCTGCTGAAGATGTTGCGTCGGCTGCTGCCAGAAACGATTGCGATTGATCATATCCCCGGTCATCTGCTGGGTCGCATCTTAGGCGACGCGGCCCAACTAGAACAGGTGGTGGTCAACCTGTGCGTAAACGCGCGCGACGCCATGCCACGGGGTGGACGAATCCAGATCGAAACCCAAAATGTGCTGATCAACGGTGAATACCGCAAGACCCACGCGTGGGCCAAACCGGGGCGTTACGTGTTGTTGTCAGTGTCCGACAGCGGCCTCGGTATTCCGCCAGACAATCTGGATCGGATCTTCGAACCGTTTTTTACGACGAAGGAAATTGGTCACGGCACGGGTCTTGGCCTATCCACCGTGTATGGCGTGATCAGCAAACACGACGGCATGGTGAACGTTTATAGCGAGGTCAACCGCGGCAGCGTGTTCAAGATCTACCTACCTATTAACGAAACCAGCGCGGCCCAGGTATCCCGAGAGGCCCTTGAACCGGTAGCTGGCGGTACCGAAACCGTCCTACTGGCCGAAGACGAACCCCAAGTGCTTGAGGTCGTCCGCACCATGCTGGAACGGGCGGGATATACCGTGGTTTCGGCGGCCAACGGTGCCGAGGCCCTGGCGCGTTTTCGTGAACGCCCAGAGACCTTCGATCTGTTGCTTCTGGACGTCATCATGCCGGGCCTCAACGGCGTTGAAGTCGCGCAAGCCGCGCGTGATCTGCGCCCCGGATGCCCCGTGCTTTTGGCCAGCGGGTACACGGCAGGGGTCCTTGATCTGGCCCCCCTCGATCTGGCCCTGCCGCTTCTGGCCAAACCTTACGATCCCGATACCCTGCTGCGTGCGATACGCCGGGCCCTCACAAGATCCGAATAAAACCTATCCTTCGCGACGGCCCTTGCGCATGCGGCGGGCCATCCGAAACGCCATTTCCAACGACTGCCGGTAATTCAGCCGCGGATCGCAGGCGGTTTGATAGTTCTGCGACAGATCCGCTTCACTGACCCCGGCGCCAATGCATTCGGTAACGTCGTCCCCGGTCAATTCAAAATGAACCCCACCCAGATGTGTCCCGGCCGCTTCGTGAATGTCGAAAGCCGTTTCGATTTCGCCGATGATGTCTTCGAAATCGCGCGTCTTGATCCCGTTGGCCAGCGCACGGCCATTGCCATGCATCGGATCTGTAACCCATAACACCACGCGCCCTTCGCGTTTGACAGCATCGACCAACGGAGGCAATCCCTGTTTCACTTTGCCCGCACCAAACCGGGTCACCAGCAGAAGTTTGCCAGATTCATTGGCCGGGTTTAGCCGGTCAATCAGGCGTAGAACGTCGTCCGGCGTTGCCTTGGGGCCCACCTTCACACCAACCGGATTGCGAATTCCCCTGAAAAATTCCACGTGGGCACCGTCCACGTCCCGGGTGCGCTCCCCAATCCAGGGCAAATGTGTCGTCAAATCATAAAATCCCACACGCCGGGGGACCCTTCGGGTTTGCGCCGCTTCATAGGGCAACGACAGCCCTTCGTGGCTGGCAAAAAAATCTACCCGGGTCAGTTCATCAACGGTTTTTTCGCCAAGCGCCTCCATGAAATGAAGGGCCTCGGCCAATTGGCGGCTCATTCGCTGGTAATCATCGCGCTGTTCCTGGGCCAAATCCGCGCGCGACAACGACGACGACAGGTTCCAAAATTCAGGATGGTGAATGTCCGCGAACCCGCCCGCGGTTAACGCCCGCACAAAATTCAGCGTCATCGCCGCGTGCATGTACGCGGTCATCAGGTGTTCCGGATCGGGCACCCGCGCCTTTTCTGAAAATTCCTGGCGGTTCACCAGGTCACCGAAATAGCTGGGCAGTTCGACGCCGTCGCGGCTTTCCTTGGCACTGGACCGGGGTTTGGCATATTGCCCTGCGAACCGGCCCACACGAATGACAGGCAACCGGCTGCCGTGGACCAGCACCAACGACATCTGGAGCAGAATCTTCAGCTTGCTGGTGATGACATCGGGACGACAATCCGCCAACGTTTCCGCACAATCGCCCCCCTGCAGAAGGAAACGGCGCCCTTCTTGCGCGTCGGCCACCTGGGTGCGCAAACGTTCGATTTCCCAAGATGTGACCAGCGGCGGCAACGAGGCCAGCCGCGCCACCACGGCGTCCACGGCCCCCGTATCCGGGTAGTCCACCGCCTGCGACTGGACCCGCTGTTTCCACGAAAACGGAGTCCAGGGTGCATCAACTGGCACGGCATTCACAATCGGGCTAACGGGAAATGCGGCTGTTCGTGACACGGGCGGCGGAATCTACGAAGAACCACCCGCAATTGCCAGTCGCGGGTGGCAACAGCAAGAATGGACTTAGCGGCATCTCCAGTGGAGCATGTTGTTGTTGTTATCGCACTGACATTCCCGGGTCCGCCCCTGTCTGCCCGCGTCATTGGGTACCGCCGCCTGATCGCAACGGGCACCTCGGGTCGTACAAATCCCGTTGTCCATAACATCAGCGGCGCAGGCCGGCTGGGGCAGAAATGGGCAGTTCCAGCTGCCATTGTCACAGCGACAGAAACTCGGGAATCCCCCGTCTGTGGCGCTCGTACAGTTGCTGTTTCCCGTACATGCAAGGCCGTTGGGATTCCCGGCCGGGCACGCCGTCACTTGGAACGGATTGACGTTGCCACCATCGGGGGCGTCACACGCACCACAGGCATATCGGTCCTGGAAACAGGTGCAGTTTTGGGTGCCGCGGCCATTGTTACAGCTTGCCGCACAGGTCTGACCCGCCATACACATCGATCCCGCCATACAGGCGTTGTTGGGTCGCTGGATGATTCCCCCGTCGGTGACACGAGGGGGCTGCGGAAACACAAAACCACCATCGGGGCGCGGCCCTGCTGGCGCCATCGTGCCCCCCATATTTGCCGATCCTGGACGTCCGCCACCCCCGGGGGTCATCATCATTGCCGAACCGCCTGTACCACTTGGCGTCGAACCCGAGCCTCCCCCGGGAACAGTTCCCGTTCCATCGGCGGCATCGATTTCCTCGAAGGGAAGGCCGCCTTTCGAAGCACCGCCACAGCCATAGCTGGCGACAGCAAACGAAGTCACGGCTCCGAGGAAAAAAGCAAATCTGGTCTTACGCGTCATGGGCTCCCCTTGTGGACAGGTGTGCGGGTTTGTCCCATTAGAGGCAAGGGGGAGGACAAGTCCGTTAAATTATTTTTCCGGGGGCCACGCCTGATATGGATGACGCCCCATGCAGCCGATCTCGCCCGCCGAACTCATTGCCCGTTACGACGTCTTTTTCCTGGATATCTACGGCGTCCTTGTGCGCAGCGATGGGGTCCTTCCAGGTGCCGCTGGATTTTTGGACCGGATCCGCGACGCGGGGAAAACCGCGATCCTCCTGTCGAACGACGCATCGCGATCTATTGCGTCATCGTGGCGTCGTTATTCTGGATATGGACTTCGGATTGACCCGGACCAGATCATCACCTCGGGCCTGTTGCTTAAACCACATTTCGCCCGCCACAATCTCGCAGGGGCGCCGACGATTGTTCTGGGCTCGGCAGACTCTGCCGCCTACGTACGTGACGCGGGTGGAATCCCGGTTGCCGCCGATGACGAAACCGCCAGGGTCCTGGTTTGCGCCGATGACGACGGGTTTCCGTTCTTAGAAACTTTGAACGACGTCGTCACCACGTTGTTCCGACGGCTGGAGGCCGGACACCACACCGACCTGCTGCTGCCTAACCCCGACCTTATCTATCCCGCGTCCGATCGCCGATTCGGCATCACAGCCGGGGCCATGGCGGCCATGCTGGAAACAATTCTGAAATTGCGGGAGGGGGGCGATGCGATGCGGTTCGTCCCCCTAGGTAAACCACACCCGCCGATTTTCGAAGCCGGGTTCGCCCGCAGCCCCACCAAGGACAAAACGCGCATGGTGATGATCGGGGATCAGATCGTGACCGACGTGCGCGGCGCCACCGATTTCGGAATCGATTCCGTCTTCCTGCAATCGGGCGTGGGGCGTCCCGACGATCCGGCACGATTTGGCCTGTACCCCACGTTCACAATGCCTGCCCTCGCCTGAAACTATTTGTCCATCATGGCGCTGACGCTGCGGCCTTCGTGGATACGCAGGATGGCATCGGCGAAAAGTTTGGCCGTCGACAGGACCTTCAGGCCCGGCAACGCTTTGGCCTTGTCGGAACCAATGGGAATGGTGTCAGTGACCACCACTTCGTCCAGGCCCGCGTCGCGTAGGCGTCCCAGTGCCGTCCCCGACAGCACCGCGTGGGTAACGCCGACCCGCACCCGCCGTGCCCCACAATCCCGCAAGATACGGGCGGCCTCGACTATCGACCCGCCGGTGGCGATTTCGTCGTCGTAGATGATGGCGTCTTTGCCCCGGGCATCGCCAATCAATGCCGTGGACACAGCGTTTTCAGAATCGTCGAACCGGCGTTTGTCGATAACCGCCATCGGCAGCCCCAGCCGTTTGGCAAAATGTCCCGCGATCTTCCCTGCGCCCGCGTCCGTCGCCACAACGACGCCGTTTTTCAGCGACGTCTTCTTGAAATGTGCCTTTAAAATCGGCGTGGCCAGCAACTGATCCGCAGGCTTGCGGAAAAAACCCAGAATCTGCGGCGCATGCAGCGTCATGGTCAACACGCGATCGCAGCCCGATGTTTCCAGAAGATCCGCCATCAGGCGCGCGGTGATCGAAATGCGCGCTTCGTCTTTTTTGTCGCTGCGTGCGTACGGGAAATACGGCAGCACCGCTGTAATCCGTCCGGCGGATGCGAATTTCAACGCGTCGATAAGGATCAGCAGTTCCACAATGTGATCCGACAGCGCAGGGGCCGACGTCTGGATGACAAACACGTCCTTGCCTCGCACGTTCTCGTCGATCTTGACCTTGATGTTTTCGTTAGAAAACCTCGTGATGTTCAGCCGCCCCTGAGGCACACCCAGTTCCTTACAAATAGACGCCGCAAGCTGCGGGTGACTGGAACCGGCGAAGATCTTCAGGTTGGGAACGCGCTTCACGAACGCCTACATATCACAACACAGTGGCGTTTCAGCTGGGCACCAGGCACGTGCCGCCCTGCTGGACACAAGAGTTCCCGTTTTTGCAAGAACCGCCACTGCCCATTTTGCAGCAGCAGCCACCCCCGCCACAGGTTGTCTCATGGTGACAAACGGACGTGGTCCCCGATTCCGTGCACGTATCAGCAGAACACGAGGCGCCGTCAGTACAACGTTCGACAGAATTGGTTGCCCTCTTGTCACATTTGCCCGCCTGACAGGACAGACCGCAGCGGTGCGGTTCGCCGTTCAGGGTGCAACAGCGGGTTCCGCAAGCCGTGTCGTCAGGGTATTTTCCGCAGACGCCCGTCCCGTCGCATTTTCCGTTGGTGCCACAGGTCGATACATCCTGTTCGTTGCATTCCGCATCAGGATCCGTATCTGCCAGCACCGGCGCACATTTTCCGTTGTCCTTTCCGGTTTTGTTTTGGGCGCAGGCCATACACGAACCCGGGCAAGCCGATTCGCAGCACACCCCGTCGACACAAGAGCCCGTGGCGCAATCAAGGCCACCTGCCGCCATTGTGCAGGCGCTGCCCGAGGTTTTGCGCGGCTTGCACACCCCATCGCTGAGGTCGCAATAAAGCGCCCCGCCGCAATCAGACGGCCCCATACACCGACCGCGACACGTGGTTGACGTGTCACAACGGTTGCCGCCTGCGCAGAGCCGCGACGCTGCGGATTGGCACGTTCCGCTGCCATCGCAGGTGGACGCAGGGGTCAGCGTGCTCATCGAACAGGCGGCCGTGCCACAAATGGTTCCCGCCGCATGCAACGCACAGGATCCCAATCCGTTGCACGCGCCGGTCGTCTTACAGCTAAAGGCCGTTTCAACGGAACAATCATCGTGGGGATCTGTACCCGCCTTGGCGGGCCGACACCGACCGTTGGGCTGGTTTGTACGCAGCATCGCGCAGGCCATGCAATCGCCCTCGCACACGGTTTCACAGCACACGCCGTCCACGCACAACCCGCTGGCACACGAATTCGGGTTGGCGCAAACGGCCCCCAACGGCGCTGTGCCCATCGGGGCGTCCCCTGCCGCTGGTGTGTCCGTACGTCCCGTATCTACCGAGGTTGCAACGACGTCCATCGGCCGGGCGACATCAGTCACTGACGGATCCATCCGCGTGTCGACAGGGCCAACACCCTCGCCGCCCAGACCTCCACTGCCCTTGACTGGCATCCCAGCCGTCCCACCGCGCCCGCCGACACCTCTAGACCCGGCAATAGGGACCGGCCCTTCGCCCCCGACCCCACCCGACTGTTCATCACCCGTACCGCTGACGAAATCCGAACCGATCCCCTTGCCGTTCACGCCGCACCCCACAAAGAACAACATGATGGGGGCGAAGGACAAAATTCTCATTGGATGATCCTCATGAAAAATCGGGACGGGGCCTAGGAATCATCGGTAGATCATCACTGACAGTTGAATTCGCGCGCGGAATCTGAGGCTGCCACACACATCGCCTGAATCCCCGCACACGCGGCAGGGGCAACACAGGCGCACGAAGGCACGGTGCCGCAGGTCAACGGCCTTGGAACACAATGCGCCACCGAACGGGCGGCATCGGGTGTGCGTACACATAAATCGTCCTTGGCGCAGCCCGCACAATTGGGCACGAACAGACACTGACGCGCCGAAACACATTCGCCAAAACAGCGCCCCCCGGCCATGGCTATGACACGCGGCACCTGCCCCGCGGGACATGAAGGCGCCGCCCTGCGGCAGGTCACTGTGCTGGTGTCGCAATCGAGCCCCAGCACGCAGCGACCGGCCTCGCAGCGGGGCCGCGCAACGCTGCCAAATTCCATGCACGCGGTCTGAAGGCACGCGATTTTTGGGTCACACGCAGGGGCCGCAGCCTTTTCATTCCGTCCCAGAGCCGCGCAGGAACAGCAGTCGTCGACAAGAAAACAATCGTCGTCCTTATGACACTGGGCAGAAGCGCTGGGGGCAGCGGCGTCAGCCTGGGTCGCATCTAAGGCTGTGTCCGTAGCTCCCGCATCGCGGACGGACGTTCCGAAGGCCGCGTCACCAATTGAGAAAGGGGCATCACGCACATGTGCGAGCCCATCAACCGAATCCAAACCTTTGGCCGATGCATCACCCATCGGTGAGGGTGGCACAGAAGGGGCGGAGCTAGATCCTCCCGGCATCACAACCGGGAAGCCTGGCATTCCGGGGGCAGGCGCGGCCCCCATTGAAGGGGTCCCGGCGCCGCGCATTCCCCCCATCGTGTTTATGAGGCCGGCATCCCCGGCGCTGGCCGGATCACGGGCCGGCTGGGGGCCTGAATCACCGCAAGAAACCGCAAGAAATCCCGCAAGAACCAGCAAGACATAGGATTTTCCGGCGGTGCGACCGAAGTGGGGCGTAAGCAAGGGTTACCTCAGAGATAATACAAAAACGACGGTTAATAGACTTTAAGGATAGCGCCGATCCGGCATACCATCCGATTTCTGGCTACAAATCGCGAAAGCATTGCTACATGGCCGGTGTTTTTCGACGCCCCGCACGAAAGGAACCTTCATTGTGAGTGCCAATTTGCCGCTGAATGTTATCCGCCCCCCCCACCGCGTCCTCATGGGCCCCGGGCCCAGTGACGTTCCGGCGCGGGTGTTAGAAGCCCTCAGCGCCCCAACCATTGGGCACCTTGATCCCGAGTATCTGAAGATCATGGACGAAACCCGGATCTTGTTGCAGCAGGTATTTCGCACGCAGAACCCATTGACCATCGCCATGTCAGGGACGGGCAGCGCCGGGATGGAAACCTGTATCGCCAATCTCATCGAACCGGGCGACGAGATGATAGTCGGGGTCAACGGCGTCTTTGGCATGCGCATGAAAGACGTGGCGGAACGTTATGGCGCGAAGGTTCATTCGGTCGAAGCCGCATGGGGATCGGGTTTTGATGCTGAACAGATTCGCGCCAGTTTGAAGGCCAACCCGCGCGCCAAGGCCGTGGGTATCATCCACGCCGAAACGTCCACCGGCTGGCACCAGCCCCTAGAAGAAATTTCCAAAGTGGTCCACGAGGCCGGCGCCCTTCTGATAGTCGATGCGGTAACGTCACTAGGTGGCATCGAATTGCGGGTGGATGACTGGATGATCGACGCCTGCTACAGCGGCACCCAGAAATGTTTATCTTGCCCGCCGGGACTGGCCCCCGTGACATTCAGCGCCGCGGCGCTGGCGGTGATGGACGCACGCAAGACAAAAGTACAAAGCTGGTATCTGGATCTCAGCATGATCCGAAACTACTGGGGATCCGATCGCGTCTACCACCACACAGCGCCTATTAACATGAACTACGCCCTGCATGCGGCCCTGTCCATGGTCGTCGAAGAAGGTCTGGACGCCCGCATCGCCCGGCACACGAAAAATCACCTGGCCCTGCGGGCAGGGCTGGAAGCGCTGGGGCTGAAATACATTCCCGCCCGCAGCTTAACCTCGTTAAATGCGGTCCATGTGCCGGCAGGCGTGGACGACGCCAAAATTCGTGGGCGGTTGCTGAACGAGTTTGGCATCGAAATCGGTGGCGGCCTGGGGCCTTTTAAGGGCAAGGCCTGGCGCCTAGGCCTGATGGGTTCGTCAAGTACAAGGCAAAACATCACCTTGGTGCTAGGCGCTCTGGAAACCCTGATGGGCGAAGCCGGCGTTCCCATCACACGCGGCGCGGCCCTGGAAGCGGCCGGGCGATCATTCGCCGGGTAGAGTCAGACATATCGATGGATCACGTTCGAACTCTCATCGTCGGGGCAGGCATCAGCGGGTTGGCCACCGCTGCCTTCTGTCCTGACCCTGACCTTTTGGTTTTAGAAGCCGACCGCGAGATCGGCGGATATTGCAAGACCGTCAAACAGGATGGATTTGTCTGGGATTACTCCGGACATTTTTTCCATTTCAAACACCCTGACATTGAACGCTGGCTGCGCGATCGAATGCCCGGGCAGCGGATCTTGACGGTGAACAAACGGTCTTTTGTGGCCTATGGCGATTCTCGGATTGATTTTCCCTTTCAGAAAAACATCCACCAGCTTCCCCAGAATGAATTCATCGACTGTTTGCACGATTTGTTCTTCGCGCGGGCGTCGTCTCTCATCAAAGATCCGCCTCCCCCCGCCCCCGAGAGCAATTTCAAAGAAATGTTGTACGCGCGTTTCGGGCGCGCCATCGCGGAAAAATTCCTAATCCCGTACAACGAAAAATTGTACGCCTGCGATCTGGCACGACTGGACCGCGAGGCGATGGGGCGTTTTTTTCCGCACGCTGACCTGGCGGACATTGTGCGGAACATGAAGGCGCCCGACAACAACAGCTACAACGCCACGTTTTCTTACCCCGAAGGGGGTGCGATTGAATATGTGAAGGCGCTGGCCAGCGCCGTGCCACCGTCCCGGATTGCCACGGGCGAGGCCGTCGTGGGACTAGATCTGGATCGAAAAGTTGCCCGCACGACCCGGCGCGAAATTTCGTTCAATCGCCTGGTGTCGTCTATGCCGTTTGATCGACTGGTCAGGTTGTCGGGCCTTCCCCACGATCCGGCGGTGTTCACCTGGAACAAGGTTCTGGTGTTCAACCTGGGGTTCGACAGAAAAGGTGCGTCCGACGTGCACTGGCAATATTTTCCCGCACGGGACGTTTCGTTCTATCGCATCGGCTATTACGACAACATCTTCAACACCGACCGAATGAGCCTATACGTGGAAATAGGTTATCCGTCCGATGCGCACGTCGATGTGCCGCAGATGCGCGCGCGGGTGCTGGCGGATCTGGAACGCACAGGTGTCACCCAAGGCCACCGCGTGCTGTCTGAACATTCCATCGTGATGGATCCCGCGTACGTTCATATTACGCAGGCGTCGATGGCGGAACACGCCCGTTGCGCGGCCCTGCTGCGGACGCACGGGGTGGATTCCATTGGCCGCTACGGGGGCTGGACCTACTGTTCCATCGAAGACAACATCGTCGAGGCGCGGGCGCTGGTCGCAAGCTGGGCATAACGACGATGAGCGCCCCAATCGCGCCTGTCCCTGCGCAGGGGTGGGCGGCCTCGTTGACGCTTGGGTTTTCCCGCCGGGGGGACGCAACCGCCCTGTGCACGCGCAAACACACAGGGCCGTTGCGGGTGCAGCGCCCCTTTCACCCCGAAGGACCCGGGCTGTGCCACGTCTATCTTCTGCATCCTCCAGGCGGCCTGGTGGCAGGCGATGCGCTGACCATTGATGTCGCCCTAGGCCCTGGGGCAAAGGCGTTGATCACGACCCCGGCTGCCACCAAGCTGTACCGCAGCGGCGACAACCTGCGCACTGCGCGCCAGACGGTCCGGCTTGACGTACACGCGGGCGCCAGCCTGGAATGGGTCCCCCAGGAAACCATCGCGTTTTCGGGGGCGCGCGCCCGTTTGACCACCCGGGTGGACCTAGCGCCGGGGGCGGCGTTTATCGGATGGGATATTCTGTGTCTGGGGCGTCCCGCCAACCAGGAGGCCTTTACTACTGGCCACATCCGGCAACGGTTCGATGTGTGGCGCGGCGGCCGTCCTCTGATTTTGGAACGATTGACGGTCGCAGGCCGGGACGACGCCGGATCGATTGTGTCAAAGGCGTCGGGACTGCGCGACTTGCCTACCACCGGAACCATGATGGCGGTTCCAGCCCGGGACGAAGCCTTAGGGCCCCTGGTGGACGCCCTACGATTGGCCGCCCCAGCCGGGGGATACGATTATACGTCTGTCACGGTCTTGCATGGATCGGTGGTTTGTCGTTATCTAGGCGGCAGCGCCGAACGGGCGCGCCAATTTTTCACAAAAGCCTGGCACACCCTGCGGCCGTTATGTGTGGGATATCCCGCCCACCCGCCGCGGATCTGGGCCACCTGAACCCCGAAAACAAGGACAACGCCCGATGGATCTATCACCGCGCGAAAAAGACAAACTGCTGATCTTCACGGCCGCGCTGCTGGCTGAACGGCGGCGCGCGCGGGGATTGAAACTGAATTATCCCGAAGCCGTGGCCTTCATCACGGCGGCAATTTTGGAAGGCGCGCGTGATGGCCAGACCGTCGCTGAATTGATGAGCTTCGGGGCGACGCTGCTGTCCGAAGACGACGTCATGGATGGCGTGGCGGATCTAATTCCCGATGTTCAAGTGGAGGCTACCTTTCCTGATGGCACCAAACTGGTAACCGTCCATCACCCCATCGGACACGGATCCGGTGATCGGGCCCCCGGTGCCGTCCTGGTCCCCGACGAAGACGTCGTCATCAACGCGGGCCGACCCACGGTTCGCATCGACGTGTCAAACACCGGGGATCGCCCGATTCAGGTGGGGTCGCACTACCATTTCTTCGAAACCAATCCGGCCCTTCGATTTGATCGCGCCCGCGCGCGCGGCATGCGGTTGCACATCCCTGCGGGAACGGCGGTCCGATTCGAACCGGGCCAAAGCCGCGAAGTTGATCTGGTCGCCTATGCGGGCGACCGGGTCGTTTATGGCTTCCGGGGTGCCATTTCGGGGCCGCTGGACGCGAAGCCAAAGAAAAAATCCGCCAAGACCACCACCACAAAAAAGGCCAAGCGATGAGTTCAGCTATTCGCAGCATATCTAGGCGCGCCTATGCCGAGATGTACGGCCCGACCGTGGGTGACAGGGTGCGGCTGGGCGACACCGATTTGTACGTACAGGTCGAATCGGATCGCACGATCTACGGTGAGGAAGTGAAGTTCGGCGGCGGCAAGGTCATCCGCGACGGCATGGGACAAAGCCAGCGAACCGGCCCAAAAGTGATGGACACCGTCATCACCAACGCCCTGATTGTGGACCACTGGGGCATTGTGAAGGCCGACATCGGTATCAAGAACGGACGCATCGCGGGCATCGGCAAGGCGGGCAACCCTGACATTCAACCGGGGGTCACCATTGTTATCGGCCCTGGCACCGAAATCATCGCCGGGGAAGGAAACATCATCACCGCCGGTGGCATCGACACACACATTCATTTTATCTGTCCGCAACAGATTGAAGACGCGCTGATGTCGGGCATTACGACCATGATTGGGGGCGGCACCGGTCCCGCCGCCGGCACCAACGCCACAACCTGCACCCCCGGCATCTGGCATACGTCGCGCATGTTACAGGCGGCCGATAGCCTGCCCATGAACCTGGGATTCCTTGGCAAGGGAAACGCCAGCCTTCCTGCGGGCCTGATTGAACAGATCCGCGCGGGGTGTATTGGCCTCAAACTGCACGAGGATTGGGGCACCACGCCCGCCGCCATCGACAACTGTTTGTCAGTCGCGGACAAATTCGACGTGCAGGTCGCCATCCACACCGACACGTTAAACGAATCCGGGTTTGTCGAAGACACCGTGGCCGCCTTCAAGGGCCGCACCATTCACACGTTTCACACCGAAGGTGCCGGCGGGGGACACGCCCCCGACATCATCAAGGTATGCGCCGAAATGAACGTTCTGCCTTCGTCTACCAACCCCACGCGGCCCTATACGGTGAACACTGTCGATGAACACCTAGACATGCTGATGGTCTGCCATCATCTGGATCCCTCTATTCCCGAAGACGTCGCCTTTGCTGAATCGCGCATCCGTCGCGAAACCATCGCCGCCGAAGACATCCTTCATGATTTGGGCGCGTTCAGCATGTTTTCGTCGGACTCTCAGGCCATGGGCCGCGTGGGCGAGGTCATCACCCGTTGCTGGCAGACCGCACACAAGATGAAGGTTCAGCGGGGCGCCCTGTTAACCGACGGCGAAGGTGGCGCAGGCGACGGCACCAACAACGACAATTTCCGGGCCCGGCGCTACATCGCCAAATACACCATCAACCCTGCCCTTAGCCATGGCATCGCGCACGAGGTCGGATCGGTGGAAGTGGGGAAACTCGCGGATTTGGTCGTGTGGAAGCCAGCCTTTTTTGGGGTCAAGCCATCGCTTATCATCAAAGGCGGCATGATTGCGGCGGCCCTAATGGGCGATCCCAACGCATCCATTCCCACCCCCCAGCCCGTCCACTACCGCCCCATGTTCGGGACCCTGGGCGGGGCACGGCACGCAACCAGCGTGACCTTTTTGTCCAAGGCCGCAGTGGCGGCAGGGGTCGGCAAGACCCTAGGGTTGAAAAAACGCCTGGTGGCGGTCAAAGGCACCCGAACCGTGAAAAAATCAGATTTGATTCACAACAGCGCCCGCCCCTTGATGGAGGTCGATCCGCAAACTTATGAAGTGCGCGCTGACGGGCAGCTACTGACCTGTGAACCCGCCACTGACCTGCCGCTGACCCAGAAGTATTTTCTTTTCTAAGGGCTTCCATGCGACACGCTGTACGAATTCTTTCTGCCGATGAAGTGGGCGAGGCAACCGACACCATCACCCTGTCCTTCGACGACCGCCGCAAGACCCGCCAGCGGCTGTCGCTGCCGGCCGGGGGCGAACTGGGCCTCACCCTGCCCTGGGGTTCAATCCTTGAGGACGGCACACGCCTGGGTTGCGAGGACGGCACCATCATCCTCATTCGCGCCGCCACCGAATCGTTATCCCAGGCCGCCAGTGCCGATCCCTGGTTGTTGTCGCGGGTGGCCTACCACCTGGGCAACCGGCATGTCCCGCTGGCCATACTGCCGGGCCTGGTTCGCTATCAACACGATCACGTCCTAGACGACATGGTCAGAGGACTGGGCATGCAGGTGACGTTCGTAACCGAAACGTTTCAGCCAGAACCAGGCGCTTACACGCGGGGCCACGGCCACGATCACGGCCATGATCACGGCCATGATCATCAACACAGCCATGACCACTGACCGATCCCTGCTGCGGCTTTTGCATCTAGCCAGCCCCGCCTTGCCCGTAGGTGCTTTTGCGTATTCGCAAGGGATGGAACAGGCGGTGGCCTGTGGCTGGGTCACAAATGAAGCGCAAGCGGGTGCCTGGATCGGGGGCCTTCTGACGGCGGGCGTGGGTCAACTGGAAGTTCCGCTGCTGCGGCGCCTGCAAGCCGCCTGGGCGGTCAACGACCTCGGGGCCGTGCGCGCATGGAACGATATTCTGCGGGCCAGCCGCCCTGCCCGTCAGCTTCTGGACGAAGATCGCCAAGTGGGGGTGGCGCTGGCGCGCGTCCTGGTGACCTGGGGTCTGGGGGAAGCTGACCCCTGGATCAAAGATCCGGAGGCGACCCAATTGGCGCTATACGCCCTGGCCGCCGCACGCTGGAATTTGGAGGCCGGAGCCGCCGCGACGGCCTGGCTGTTTTCCTGGGCCGAGGCACAGATAGCGGCCGCGATCCGCCTGGTGCCCCTAGGCCAAAGCGCCGGACAGCGCCTGTTGTCATATCTGTCCGACCAGATTCCAGCACTTGTCACCGTCGGTATGGCCCTTGACGACGACGATATCGGTGCGGGAGGCCCCGCCCAGGCGATAGCGGCAGCCCAGCACGAGACCCTGTATTCACGCATTTTCCGTTCTTGAACCCACCCCGGAGCACCATGACCACAACAGCTAAGACAAAAAAACCTGCTCTGCGTGTGGGCATCGCCGGGCCCGTGGGGTCGGGCAAAACCGCCCTGATGGACCTTCTGTGCAAGGCGCTGCGCGAAAAATACCAGATCGCGGCTGTGACCAACGACATCTACACCAAAGAAGACGCGCAGTTCCTAACCCGGGCAGGGTCGCTGACCGAAGATCGCATCGTGGGCGTTGAGACGGGGGGCTGCCCGCATACGGCCATTCGCGAAGACGCATCTATCAACCTGGAGGCCATCGATCGGTTGACTGAAAAATTCCCCGATCTAGACATCATCTTGGTCGAAAGCGGTGGCGACAATTTGGCGGCCACCTTCAGCCCCGAACTGGCGGATCTGTGTTTGTACGTCATCGATGTGGCGGCCGGTGACAAGATTCCGCGCAAGGGCGGCCCGGGCATCACGAAGTCAGATCTGTTGATCATTAACAAGATTGATTTGGCCCCTCATGTGGGGGCTTCACTGGAAGTCATGGACCGCGATGCCCGCAAGATGCGCGGACAAAAACCTTTCGTGTTTACAAACATGAAACAACAGACCGGCCTCAGCACGATCGTCTCCTTTATCGAAGACCGGGGCCTACTGACGTGAATTGCCGTGTTTAACGGCAACAATGTTCATATTCCGTGATTCTTGTTACCCACGTTTCTTCGCCCGGCAATACGCCGGAAACATCTGATTGGCATAGTGACCGCACTTTCCCCGACATGATTTCAAAAAAGGAGAATCTCATGAGGATGTGCGCAAAGGTGTTGGCCCTAACGGGCGTCATAGGGTTTGCAGGCTGCGAAAAGAAACAAGAGCCGGCCCCCGTTGCAGCCCCGACGGCAGCAGCCCCGGTTGCGGCGGCTCCTGCGCCGGCCGCGGAGGACAAGACCGGCCCCATCAAGGTGGGCATCCTGCATTCGCTGTCGGGCACGATGGCCATCAGCGAAACGTCCCTCAAGGACGTGGCCCTGATGACGATCGACGAGATCAACAAGAACGGCGGCGTGCTGGGGCGGAAACTGGAACCCGTCGTGGTTGATCCGGCATCAAACTGGCCCTTGTTCGCCGAAAAGGCCCGTGACCTTATCCAGAATCAAAAAGTGTCGGCCGTATTCGGGTGCTGGACCTCGGTGTCCCGCAAATCCGTTCTGCCGGTCTTCGAGGAACTAAACGGACTGCTGTTCTACCCTGTGCAGTACGAAGGCGAAGAATCGTCCTTCAACGTGTTCTACACGGGCGCGGCCCCCAACCAGCAGGCCATCCCGTCGGTCGAATACCTGATGAGCGCCAAAGGTGGCGGCGCCAAGCGCTGGGTGCTTTTGGGCACCGATTATGTCTACCCGCGCACGACCAACAAGATCCTGAAGTACTTCCTGCAGTCCAAAGGCGTCAAGGACGAGGACATCATGGAGACCTACACGCCGTTTGGTCACTCGGACTACCAGACCATCGTGTCGGACGTGAAGAAGTTCGCACAGGCCAAACGCACCGCCGTCATCAGCACGATCAATGGCGATTCGAACGTTCCTTTCTACAAGGAACTGGGAAACCAGGGTCTCAAGGCCCAGGACGTGCCGGTCGTCGCCTTCTCGGTTGGCGAAGAAGAGCTACGCGGCATCGACACGAAGCCCCTGGTTGGCCACCTGGCCGCCTGGAACTATTTCATGTCGATCGACACGCCGGAAAACAAGGAGTTCGTGACCAAGTGGAAGGCCTACGCCAAGGAAAAAAACCTGCCTGACGCTGACAAGCGCGTGACCAACGATCCGATGGAGGCCACGTACCTGGGCATCAAGATGTGGGCGCAAGCGGTCGAACAGGCCCACACGACCAACGTCGATGCCGTTCGTCAGGCCGTGGGATTCCAGAAGGTGCGCGCGCCATCTGGCTTCACCATCCCCATGGACGCCGCGAACCATCACCTCCACAAGCCGGTCTTCATTGCCGAAATCAAGGCTGATGGTCAGTTCAAGATCGTTTGGAAGACCGAAGGCCCCATTCGGGCGCAGGCCTGGAGCCCACACATCCCCGACAGCGCCAAGAAGATTGCCGACTGGACCTTCCCTTGGGCCTGCGGCAACTGCGAAGCGCCTAAGTTTGAAATGGCCTGGAAGCAACTGGGCGCCGGCAAGATACTGAAATAGCTCGATCATCAAGGGTCGGGCTTAACGATGGGGCCCGACCCTGTTCTTTGTTCCTCTTCTTCTACCTTTTCCTGTGAGGATCATGCACGACCGCCGGTCGGTCCCCCGAAAAGCATTTCTATGGCTCTTGTTTGCCGGGCTTATCTGCCAGGCAAGCGCGCCTGCCCACGCGGGCGAGACAGCCCCCCTTATCAAGGATTTAGGATCAACCGAGATCGAGACGGTTCAAAAGGCGATTTCAGCGATTGGTGAGCTAGCCGACACGTCCGCACTGCCTGCTCTGTCGGCGTTGTTCGACGACAATCTACGCGTGACCCCAGATGGCCGTGTCCTGATTGTTGATCCGAAGACGGGTGATCTGAAGGATGCCGCGACCGCGGCCCCGGTGACCCCCGCCCCCGCCAACCTGCGCAGCGGTGAAATGAACAATGAGGTTAGACGGGTCATTCTGCCGGTCATTGCCCAACTAAAACTTGGCGCCGCCGATCCGGCCCTGCGTTTAGAGGCAGCGGATGAACTGGCCCGGCATGCTGATCCGCGCACAGGCCCCCTATTGCGCGCCGCTGTCGAAAAAGAAACGCTTCCGAAGATCAAAGACGCCTTGACCCTCGCCATCGCCCGCGTTGATCTTCAGGATCCCGACGCCGAACGACGTCTGGGTGCTCTGGTCGTCATGAAGCGCCTCGGGAAAAGCTCGACAAAGATCGATCTTGAATCGGTGGTCCGAAAACGCCCCGACGGATCGTTCATGGAACCAGATGAACGCGTACGCCGTGCCGCCCTTGAAGCCATCGGGTCGGTTGAATCCCGCCAGGCCGTGGTCAGCGGCGTCGGTCACGTCATCTACGGATTTTCGTTGGCCAGTGTGTATTTGTTCGCAGCCTTGGGCCTTGCCATCACGTTCGGCGTCATGGGCGTCATCAACATGGCCCACGGCGAAATGTTGACCATTGGCGCCTACGCGACCTACGCGGTTCAGTCCTTCTGCCAGAAAAACACACCGGCGCTTGCGCCGTATTATCTGCTGTTCGCGATACCCATAGCCTTTGCCGTCGCCACCGCTGTGGGCATTGTCCTAGAACGCGGCATCATCCGGTTCCTTTACGGGCGGCCGCTGGAAACGTTGCTGGCAACCTGGGGCATCTCTTTATGCATCATCCAGACCCTGCGTTTGGTTTTCGGCGCGTCCAATGTTGCGGTCGAAAACCCGCCCTGGTTGTCGGGAGGTTATGAACTATTCGACGGCCTGGTCCTGCCCTGGAACCGCATCGGCGTGGTCGGATTTGTGATTGCCGCAGCCGCTTTCGTTTGGTTGTTGCTGAACAAGACCTCCCTGGGGCTACAGGTCCGCGCGGTCACGCACAACCGATCGATGGCTGCCTGTATGGGCGTTCGCACCGGTCGGGTGGATATGTGGACCTTTGGACTTGGATCCGGGCTTGCGGGTCTAGGCGGTGTGGCGCTGTCGCAACTGGGGAACGTGGGGCCCGAACTGGGTCAGGGCTATATCATCGATTCCTTCATGGTCGTTGTGTTGGGCGGCGTGGGCCGGATCGCGGGATCCATTGCGGCAGCGCTGGGACTTGGCATCGTGAACAAGTTAATGGAACCCTTGTCCGGCGCGGTTATGGGCAAGATCACGGTTCTTGTGATCATCATCCTGTTTGTGCAGTGGCGTCCCCAAGGGATGTTCCCACAAAAAGGCCGGGTTGAAACATGAACGGCCTGCGCACGACCCTGGGACAAATGCACACCCGCCGCGCCTGGATGGGCGTGGTGTTCGCCAGCTTCCTCCTTCTGGTGGTCTTGCCGGCCTTGAACGCGTTGCCTGCGGCAGGATCCGCGTTGCGGTTGCCGGATTATCTGGTGCCGCTCTTCGGAAAATTCATTTGTTACGCCATCGCTGCTATGGCGGTCGATCTGGTTTGGGGTTTTGCAGGCATTCTTAGCCTCGGTCACGCGCTGTTTTTCTCCCTGGGCGGATACGCCATGGGGATGTATCTGATGCGATCGATGCAAGGCGAAGGCGTCTACCGCAATGCCCTGCCAGATTTTATGGTCTTCCTCGACTGGAAGGAACTGCCCTGGTACTGGTACGGCTTTTCGAATTTTCATTTTGCTCTGGCCATGGCGGTGGTTGCACCGGGGCTGCTGGCCTTTGTCTTCGGCTACCTGGCGTTTCGATCACGCATCAAAGGCGTCTACCTATCGATTGTCACGCAGGCGCTTACCTACGCCGCCATGCTGCTGTTTTTTCGTAACAACACCGGATTTGGCGGCAACAACGGCCTAACCGATTTCAAACGAATCTTAGGCCACCCCCTGCAAGATCCGACGACCAAACGCACCCTGTTGGTTCTGTCGGCGGCTCTTCTGGTGATGTCGTATATCGCGTGCCGCTATATCGTGACCAGCCGCCTTGGTCGCACCTTGCGGGCCATTCGCGATGCCGAATTGCGGGTGCGGTTCTGCGGCTATGACACCACAAAATACAAACTGTTGGCTTGGACCTTCTCGGCCATGTTGTGTGGGCTTGCGGGCGCACTTTATGTTCCGCAGGTGGGGATCATCAACCCCAGCGAAATGCAGCCCTCCAATTCTATTGAAATGGCCATTTGGGTGGCCGTCGGGGGACGAGCTTCGCTGGTTGGGGGCATCTTGGGATCCTGGATTGTCAATGGCGCCAAAAGCTGGCTGACGGTCGCCTTTCCATCGGCCTGGCTGTATTTCCTGGGTGGATTGTTCATTCTCGTCACTCTCTTTTTGCCCCAAGGTCTGATTGGCATCCGATCCCTATTCAAACGACGGGGGGGACCGTCATGACCCCCGATACGGTGCTGTGGGTGGATGCGGTCACCGTCGATTTCGACGGATTTAAGGCCATCGACAATCTCAGCCTCACCCTTCACAAAGGGGAACTTCGTTGCATTATCGGGCCGAACGGCGCGGGCAAGACAACCCTGATGGATGTCGTGACCGGAAAGACGCGCCCCACGGCAGGTTCGGTCAAACTGGTCGCGTCTGCCACCGAACTGACTGAACTGTCCGAGTTCGAGATCGCACGGTTAGGCATCGGGCGGAAATTTCAACGACCCACGGTTTTCCAGGGGCATACAGTTTGGGAGAACCTGGAACTGGCAGCAAAAGACAGCCGCAGCGTTTGGCGCAGCCTCTTCGGCCGCCTGACCCCAGCACAAAAAAAACGCATCGACGAAGTTCTGGCAGTGATTGGCCTAGGCGACGATCGCGACCGCATCGCGGGGCTGTTGTCGCATGGCCACAAACAGTGGCTAGAAATTGGCGTGCTGTTGGTCCAGGACCCACAGGTGCTGTTGTTGGACGAACCGGTCGCGGGCATGAACGGCGCCGAGGCCGAACGCACCGCCGCCCTTGTGAAATCATTGGCGCACGACCGGACGTTGGTCGTGGTCGAACACGACATGGATTTTGTCCGCCACATCGCCGAAAAAGTCACCGTCCTTCACGAGGGCAAGTTGCTGGCAGAGGGCACGATGGATCAGGTGCAAGCCGATCCGAAAGTGCGCGAAGTCTATCTGGGGGCCTAACGGAATCTGCTGTGCTGAAAGCCACTGCAATCAATCAATATTACGGCGAAAGCCACATTCTTTGGGATGCCGAACTTTCCCTAGAAGCGGGATCATTCACCTGCTTGATGGGGCGAAACGGGGTCGGAAAGACGACATTTTTGAAGGTCCTGATGGGCCTATTGCCCGCCCGGACCGGATCGCTGACCCTCGAAGGCAAAGAATTTCGCGGACTGCCCACTGAACAGCGGCCCCGCCTGGGATTGGCCTACGTTCCCCAAGGGCGCGAGATTTTTTCGGGACTTGATGTCGAAGAAAACCTTCTACTGGGCCTCGTGGCGCTGCGCCGTCCGGCAAAGGTCCCCGACCGCATCTATGACCTGTTCCCGGTTCTGAAGAAGATGGCCCGCAGACGCGGCGGTGATTTGTCTGGCGGTCAACAACAGCAATTGGCCATCGCGCGGGCCCTGCTGTTGGATCCGAAAGTATTGATCCTGGACGAGCCCACGGAGGGCATTCAGCCAAACATCGTCCACGAAATTGGCGACATTC
>JAYUUT010000558.1:0-13236 GCA_043754455.1 Myxococcales bacterium | reverse complement strand
GCAACGGTGCCGGTGCCTGTCGGCTTCACCCTGCGGGCACGGCCTGTGGATCGCCTGCCTGTTCCGGCGGCGTCGAGTCGGCGGAACGACAGTGCAACGGGATAGGCCTCTGTCCGGCGGCAAGCACCCGTAACTGCGGCGTAAGCGAGCTGTGCCAGAACGCGCGCTGCACGGTTAATGCAACCCCTTCGGTCAATGCCGGTCTCGATCAGACCAAACTCACGCTAGGTGGAAAAACCAATCTGGCGGGAAGCGCCACTGACGACGGGATACCTACGCCGGTCCAGTTAAGCCTGAGCTGGAGCAAGATCAGCGGCCCGGGAACGGTGACCTTCGACAATCCGTCCAGTGTCAGATCCCCCGTCGCCTTTTCCGCGCTGGGAACCTATGTATTGCGTTTGACCGCTAGTGATGGTGCTGCCTCTTCCCAGGACGACGTCACGATCAACGTGCTGGGATTGGACCAGGGGCTGGCGGGCCATTGGCGTTTTGACGAAACCTCGGGCAGCCAGGCCGCCGATTCGTCTGGGGGTAATAACCAAGCAAATCTCATGGGGTCACCGGCCTGGAAAAGCGGAAGGTTCAATGGTGCGATCGATGTCAGCGCGGGGGACGCGGACTATGGCCTCGTCGCCGATCCTGGCGATGACCGCCTAGACTTTGGTACCGGGGACTTCAGCGTGAGCCTGTGGATGCAGACCACACAGGTTCCTGTCGTGGATGTCACCTATCCCGAGATTCTAAACAAATGGGAGTACGTGCCCAACGGACGCCTTGGCTACGAAATTTTTACTGCCTTCTGGGCGGGAAAACACCAGACAAGCTTCAAGATATGGTGCGCTCCGGACGTACTGTCGGTAGAGGTCACGGATCTGAACAATGGCGAGTGGCATCATGTAGTCGGTCGTAAGACCGCGGCGAAGATCCAGATCTTCGCCGATGGGGTCATGAAGACAGAGGCGTTCCACGCGTTTGGCACGTTGTCCGCGCAGGCTCCCCTGCAATTTGGTGGGTACGCTGGCGCCGGATGGGCCGATTTCGACGGCAAGATCGACGACATCCGGATCTACAGCCGCGCCCTCACTGATTCTGAAATCGTCGCCTTGACCAGTGCATCGCCCTAAGCTTCCTAAGGTGTTGATGACCCGGCAAACCGGGCGCCGTGTTCCTTGCCCATGACCAGAGGCAGATCCCGATCGCGATCAAAATGTGTGTCACCCGGGCCTTGCGGGTGGCAGGGGGTGCAAGCCTGCGCCGGGATCGTTCGGCTGGTCCCGGTTTTTGCGTTGGCCCGCACGTGGGCCACGCTGGGCCCGTGGCAGTTCTCGCAGCCGACATCGGGAAAATATTTGGTGGCGGTGGTCAGGCTGCGGGTGCCGCCGGGACGACCGAATGATGTCGTGTGGCAGGTTAGACAGTCAGGGTCGTGTTCGCGTTTGTATCGTTCCAACGACGCAAGGGCGTGGGCATGCGACGTGCCTTGCCACTGTTCTGCCTGTTCTTTGTGGCATAGCAGGCAGGCGGCGCTGGATCCGTAGGTCCAGTTTTCGGTCAAGGGTGGTTTGGCGACGGCCTTGCCGCGTGGGGCAGGCGTTTGTGCGTTGGCCAGCCGGGGATCAACCAGCGCCAGCGCACCCGCATCTGCGGCCTTGATGGTGTCGCGTACAAACGCGTCTGCGAGGACCGCGACCGCCGTCAAACTACCGGCCTTGCGATCCAAGGGCACCATCGTGTTGGCGCCAACGCTGATATTCCCATCCAATGAATGAAGTTCCAGTGATCCCATCTGTTTTCCATCCCGTCCAGCCTCGACTATCAAAGTCTTGTCGACGATTTCTGCGCGCGGTGTTGTTGCGCCCGCGTGGGCGCGAACCACGAGATCAAGGCCCGGAACATCGTGAATAAGCTGTCGCACTGACCCGTCGCCTTCGATCGAGGCCATCGCCACGATGAAGGTGGCACCATGCGCCCGCAGCGCCGTGACTGCATCCCGGGCCGCCTGTGCGGGATCGGACAGGGTCAGCGCGGGGTCGGCTGGCGGGGAGGCCCCGATCAGGATTCCGAAGATTCCCAATTTCGCCCCGGCCATCGGCTGAAGAAACGGGGCTGAAAAAATCGCCTGTCCGTGGGGGTCGCGCACATTCGCCAACAGAATTGGCAATCGGTACTTCTTGCCCAGGGCGAAAAGCCGCGCCGATCCCAGCGCAAGATCAGACGCGCCGGGCACCAGGGCCTGCACACCTGAGGCGGCCAGGCTTTGCGCGATCATCGCCGCCCGTCGATCACGCAGGGCCGGGTCGCCGTCCACATGAGGCAAATCACCTGGCGGCGGGACCAAGGTCGGCCCGACCACCACCTGCAAAACCGATTTTTGGCCCAATTGTTTGCGCACGTTCTGTGCCACGTGGGCTTGCCGTCCGATGCCGCCCAAACGGTGATCCGGGCGGCCCCAGTTGTCGAACTGCCCTCTTAGTCCTGTGACGTACAGGAGGCGCATGGGGGTGGCCCCAGGCGCGGCGGGTGCCGGATCTGGGGCCACTGTCGTGACTATGGCTGCCGGGGCGCTGGCCGGTGGCCTTGCATCGTGCGTGATTTGCACAGCGGGTTTCGTGATCGGCACCGCCATGGGTTCATCCTTGCGACAGGAACCGACGAAGACAATCGCAAGTAGAATCAGGTGGTGTCTCACGCCGATGTCCTTGCCACATTGGCCAGATCGCGGATCATGGTGGCCAATCCCGCAACCCCCGTTTCGATCGGACGGAAGACCTCAATTCCCAAACCGGCCTGCAACTCTTGTTGTGCCTCCGCAAGGCCGCCCGGTGTCAGCTTGTCTCCATTGAGGGTTACGGCCACAACCCGCGTTCCATAGGCCTCGATCAAGGCAATTTCATCTTCTAACTCCACCATGGGATATGCAGGCAGACCTTTGAAATGTTTTCGTCCCGGGGCATGTTGCAGCACCACGGCCTGTGATGCGCCTGAAACGATCAGCTCGGACCCGCACGGCCCCGACGGGTTACGCAACCCCGACTGGCCTTCGATGACGATGACTTGGGGGGTGGCTTCGCGGTCGCAGGAAACAATAGCGTGTTCCAATTCCCCCGAAACGAAATCATTGGGCGTGCAATCCAGCACGAACCCGTACCGTCCTCCTTGCATCCAGCCGGTCTGTCCGGTGTAAATCATCTCGGCGGTGGTTCCTGCCGCTCGCAGGGCCTGAACCAGCAGGCGGGCCGTGGTCCGTTTGCCTAGGGCGCAGTCGGTTCCCAACACGGCAACACGAAACGCGCGCACCTGTCGGATCGCCCCTGTCCAAAAATGCAGGTCGCGCAGCGCCCGGGGCCTTCGAACATCCACGATACGGCTTTTGCCCCGGGCCGCTGCTGCGACCACATCTGGCATTTCCGATGCCAGGTCATGCAACCCATTGATGATGTGCAGCCCCCGCGCGGCCGCGTCCACAAGGGTCGCCCGCAGGGCCGGGGGCATCACCCCCCCCGCCACGGCAACCCCGACGATGACCGTGTCAGGACGCCGTGGGGCGCCCTTTAACCCGGCCTCCAAGGATTCGAAAATCGGTATGCCGCGTGGGTTTCCGTCCAGCGCGAGCCCGGCGTCTTTACCCGCGGCGGCGGGGTCGATGACGCCCACGATGTCGAAACGTTCGCTGCCGCGGACCAGCCCGTGGGCAGTTTTTGCGTGTTCTGTCAGATAAAGCCCGGGGGCCAAAACCAGCGCGGTTCCATCCATTGGCGCCAGGATACCGCACCTGCCCATGAATAACCGTGCCTCCGGCGCCGTCAGGAGGTTGTATGGGCCGGGCACCTGTGCCAAAAACAGCCCCTCACCTCTTGTTCAGATAGGAGATCCCATGCTGCGTTCCCTTTTCGCCTCGGTCGCTGTTGTGTCCCTGTTCGCCCTGTCGTCGGTCGGCGCCGCCCGTGCCGAGGACGACAATAAATGCAAGATCGCCATCAAAGACGACAACGCCGTCGTTCAGGCTTGCAAGGTTGGCGGCATCAAACGCGCCAAGGCCACGATGAAGGCGATGACCAAGGTTGCCAAGGAAAAGGGCAAGAAATGGGATTGCAACGATTGCCACAAGGACGAAAGCGAAGGCAAATGGGATCTGACCAAAGACGGTGAAAAACTGTTCAAAGAGATGCTGGCACTGGTCAAGTAGTTCAGTCCTCGCGAAATAGATTCTTGATTTCGGCGGCGGCTGGCTTCCCCCGGGGTGTGTACCCGGGGCTGCTGGCGCCGCCGAAGCCGTACCAGTTCCAGATGTAGGCGCCGGCCAGGCTGTCGGCCCCCTGCCAGGCCACGCGAAAGGCCGCGAAGGCCCGGCGCTGTTCCTCCAGATCGGTGGCGCCCCCGGGTGTCTCGTCCCAAGGTGTTGCGGACGACCCGACCCTGGATCGATAGCCCACCTCAGTGAAGACGAAGGGTTGTTTTTCCGGGCGGCCGCCAATCCAGTTTTCGATCTGTTGGCGTAAATCGCGCCACCGCGCGGTTAGGGCGGGGATGTCGCTGGGGCTAGATCCTGTTTTTGCCCGCAATTCGAAATAGGCCGTGACCCCGATCTCGTCCACCAGATCTAAAAGGCGCGCGTCGCGAAACCTGTCCCAGTTTGCTGAATACAGCAGCGTGCCGCTATAAACGGTGCGGATTTTCTTTATCAATCCACGCCAGAGTTCCAGATATTCCGCGCCATCAAGCGATCCAAATTCGCTGCCTATGACCACGCGGGTGGCCTGCGCGGACTGGGCTAGGGCGGCGTGATCGCCCAGCACGTCCGCGTAGGCGTTGAACCAGGCCTCAGCGTTTTCTGGTTTCAAGGTGCCCCGCCATTCGCCGGGCGCCCGCGGTGCCCAAAGCCTTACGATCGGAAACAGCGTGACTTCCAGTCCCAGGCGCCGGGCCGCGCGGATGGCCTCCCCTGTGGCTTCTAGCGATGGTGATAGGCGTGTATGCAGGGCCAGCGTCGTGGATCCCGCGTGTTCCTGATAGATGGGCACCACCAGCGCGACATGCGTGGCGCCTAAATCTTTAATCTCGCGCAACAGGGGTCGGTAGTCGAAACTGATGTCTTCTGCGAAAAGACCCAGCGAAACACCGCGCTGACGTTTACGGACGGGCATTGCCGGCGTTGGGATTGGGGCTGGGTTCTGCGTCAGCACATTGTTCTTCGGAAACACATTGTCGGTAGGGTGCTGAACCGAAAGCCCACCGGCTGCAACGCCGACGGCCGCAACCCCCAGCACGCCTGCGACAACCAATATGCGGCGCTCTGGGATCATGACGTGGGTTAGCTTGAGGATCGAACGCGGCGAAAGGGATGCACCCAGGCCGCCAGACCCCGCGGGTTGCGCGTTTGTAAGTAGACGGTGCCGGCCCCTGTGAAATGGCACACCAACCCTTCACCCGAGAAAAACAGCCCCTTCAGGCCGCCGATCTTGCGAACCTTGTAGTCAAGTCCGGCGGTGAAGGCCACGATATGATCGTTGTCGACAATAAATCCTTCCGAAGCGGGATCAATCTGAACCGGACGTATACCGCCGAATGCCGACAGGAATAAGGGGCCTGTGCCTTGGGCCTTCAGCAGGAACAACCCGGCGCCGAAAAATCCCTTGGCGCCGCCCCATTTGGTATCGATGCTGACCGTGGGCGCCGCCGCCAAAAATCCGCCACTGCGCACAAACAAAGGTTCGTCCGCGCGCAGGTCGCGCAGCAATATGTCGCCCTCGGCCGCAGGGGCCAGCATCAGACGTTCTTGGGGTGCCGCCGCGGTGAAGGTGTTTAGAAACAGGCTTTCGCCACCCAGAAGTTTTCGTTTGGCGCTGGCCAGAAGTCCCCCCCGTAACTGGGTTTTCATTTGCACCCCGGTATCGCGCGCCACCATGGCCCCCGATTCGGCGACGATGGATTCGCCCGCGGCGTCAAACGTCAGTTCTAGAAACGAAAAATCAGGCTGATCAACAATGCGATGGCGCATGGTTACTGCCCCCGCGTGGGCAACAGGCGCCCCAGCGCGCTGCCATATTCTGCTGGATTGCGCGATTGGATCCACAAGGTGCCCTTGCCTGCAAATTCGCAAACCAGCCCTTCCCCCGACAAAAATGAAGCGATCCAGCCACTGGCCGCCTTGCCTATGCGAAAGGGCAGGTCGGTCTGCCAGGCCACCAGGTGGCCGGTGTCAACCACGAAAGTTCCATCTACGTCGATGCGTTCCAACGCCCCGTAGGCGCCAACGATGACCGATCCGGTGCCTCCTGCGCGCAAGACGAACAGTCCGTCACCCGCGAAAAATGTTTTGAAGCCCCCCAGTTTTGTTTCGATCTGCACGCCGGGCTCCGATGCGACATAGGCGCTGGATTGCAGAAACCAACCTGGCCCGCCGGCGTCCAGGACCATCAGATCACCTGGCAAAGGAGGCGCCAGTAGAACCTGGCCCGGCGCGTGGGCTGCGTGGAACGTGTTGCGAAAAAATGATTCACCGCCGAATAGCCGTTTGATGCCCTTCATAATCCCGCCCGCCCCGGGTTGCACCGTTAACGAAGGTGTCATGGCCACCATGGCGCCCGATTCGGCAATCAACGATTCGCCGGGCAGCAGATTCACTTCGGCGAGGGCCTGCGCGGGACGGTTATGAAGTTGAATGTCCATGTTCATTGCCCCAGAAGCCTCATTGCCCAGGAAGCAAGGGCGACAACCAATGCACCAACGCAGCGACATTGCGCGATTGAAGGGTGACCGTACCGTGGCCCTGAAATTCCATGACCAATCCTTCGCCCGAGGCTAAGAAGCCGAGGCCCCCGCCGCCCGGGCTGCGAATCCTGAAGTTCAGTGCGGGATCGAAGGCAACCAGGTGTCCATTGTCGACGACGAAGGTCCCGTCCACCTCCACGTCGTAGGTCCCGCCGTACGAGCCGTAGAACAGGTCACCGCTGCCGGACAATTCAAGGAAGAACAACCCTTCGCGCGCCAACAAGGCCCGCAGGCCCCCAAAGCGCAGCCGCAGATCCAAATCGCCTGCCATTGCCAGGAACGCTCCGGCGGACAACAGCAGGGTCTGGTTTTCCATCCGTTTGTGGACCACGGTCCCCGAAAATGTCGGCGCCAGCCACAGTTCGGCGGGATGCACACCTGTGTCCGTGCTGGAAAAATCGTTCACCATGAAAGTTTCGCCGCCCACGAATTTGCGAACCATCGCCACGAAAAACGCGCCCAACCAGGCCAGCAGGCCCCCGCGCCGCCGGGCGTTCAGGCGGGTGCGCATCTGGATAGCCCCCTTCCTTGCGACCATGGCCCCGGCTTCGGCCGTGATGGTTTCGCTCGGGGCAAGCTGTAGTTTCAGCAGCGCGAAAGATGGGCCGTGAACGATCTGGGGGGGGTGGGTCATATAACGGGCGCCTTGCCGTGGATGTTAATACACTCCACTGAGAAGATGTCTTTCGCTAACACCAAACTTCGGATTGCTGTTGAACTGGGTGTGTTGCTGGCGGCACTGGGCCTCGTGGTAGGCGGGTTTTTGTGGGGAGGCGGCTGGCTGGCGGATCGGGCCTTGCTGACGATACCCCGATCGGTTGATCTGAAACTGGGCCAGCTGGGCGCGGCTGCGGCTGGGGCGATGTTTCCCACCTGCCGAAACCCGCGCCCGCGTGTTGCCGTTCAGGCGATCGTGGACAGGCTGTTGGCAGCGGGGCCAGCTTCGGGTCCCGTTGTGGTGATGGTGGCCGACACAAAGGACGTGAACGCCTTCGCGCTGCCTGGTGGTGCCATTACGGTGCTGCAGGGCCTGCTGGATCGGTTGGATCCCGTTGACGGTGTTGATCAGCTTGCAGGCGTGCTGGCCCATGAAATTGGACATGTCGTTCTTCGCCACCACATCCGCAATCTGGGCCGAACCCTTGGGCTGGGCGTCCTGACGACCGCCGTGTTTGGCGATCTTGATCCGCTGACGGGATCTTTGGTGGGGGCTGCGGATCGCCTAACAGCCTTGTCCTTTTCGCGGCAACAGGAAGCCGACGCTGATGATTTTGGCGCCCGTTTGGCCCACCAGGCAGGGTTTCATCCTGCGGCTCTGGGAAAATTCCTCCACAGCCTGGAAGGTCCTTCCCTGCCTAAATTCCTGCAGGACCATCCGCCGGGCGTGGATCGGCTGCGGTCGCTGATGGCGCTGGCAGCCCGGCTGGGTCCGGTCAAGACGATTACGGATGCACCCAACATTTCAGTGTCAGAATTGCGTATCCCCTGCGGGTCTTGACAGCGCCCGGTGTATAAAACGGGTCCATGCGTGTCACCCAGATCCAGACAATTCATTTTGGATTCTGTCCCAATGTCACCTTCGTCGAAGTCACCACCGATACGGGGCTTGTCGGCCTAGGCGAAACCTTCTACACCCCCAGATCTGTCACGGCCTATTTGTCTGAAGTGGTGGCGCCTCAACTGATGGGCGCTGATCCCTTGGCCATTGAACCGTTTTGGCGCGGCATCTACGACGGATCGCATGTCTACGGCAACCGGGGCACCGAAATGCGGTGTTTGGCCGCAGTGGACATTGCCTTGTGGGATATTTTCGGCCAGCACGTCAATCAACCCATCTGGCAATTGTTAGGTGGCAACAGCCACCCCGATGGCGTACTGGTCTACAACACCTGCGCCTCGCCCGGGTACGCCCAGGGGACGCCCGGGGTGTGGCGGAAGAAAAAAATCACTGCGCAGCCGAAAAGTTTTGACGACCACGCCGCCTGGCAGCCGGGGCAAGACGCGGGAAAACTGGCGCGATCACTGTTGAAGATGGGGATTGGCGCCATGAAGATATGGCCCTTCGATCCCTTTGCGCTGCGCAATCGCGGCCAAACCATTTCGGGCAAAGATTTGTTGCAGGGTGCCCGCCCTTTTGCCCAGATTCGCGACGCGGTTGGCGATGATATCGAAATCATCCTCGAAGGACACGGGTATTGGGCGCTGCAGCCCGCGCGCGCCATCGCGCAGGCGCTGGAACCATACCGGCCCGCGCTGCTGGAAGATCTGATGAAACCCGACAACCCCCACGCGCTGGCCAAACTGCGGGCCAGCACCAAAATCCCAATCTGCGCCAGCGAACTGCTGATGAACCGTTACGCCGTGGCCGATGTTCTTGCCGCGAACGCCTGCGATGTGGTGATGACCGACATTGGCTGGGCGGGCGGTATTACCGAGGCACGGAAAATTGCGACCCTTGCTGATACGCAGAATCAAGGTGTGATTTTCCACGACTGCACGGGCCCCGTGACCCTAGCGGCGGCGCTGCACGTCGGGTCCTATGCCACCAACACCTGGATGCAGGAAATGGTGCGCGCCTATACCCAGGGCTATTATCAAACGCTGGTAGGGGATGTGTTTGTCGTCAAAGACGGACGCATGAAACCCCCGCCGGGTGCGGGTCTAGGAGTGCGGCTAGATAAAACCGCACGCCGCCGTCCCGATGCGACGACTACCGTTCTGGCAAAGGACTAACGACCCCTTTTCAGCTTGGGGCTGAAGCGGTCGCTAGTTTTTTTTCGGCCAGGGCGTTCGCCAATTCGGGCAGCACGATGTTCAGTTCTAGAACGTCGCACCCGTCCGTACGATCCAGTTTCACTGACACGTTGGTCAGATCGATCTTTTCGTACTTGGCCAGCACCGCCAACAGTTCCTGCTGCAATTGCGGCAGGTAATCGTGGCCTCCGCGGGTGGCCGCACGTTCGCGCGCCACGATCACCGACAGGCGATCCTTGGCTACGGATGCCGGTTTGGGCGACCGCCGGAAATAATCAAACAATGACGTAAAGGGCATGGACATGACAGACCTCGCTTTCCTGTTCCCCCCGGCCTTTCAACCGAACAGACGCGCGAAAATGCCGCGTTTCTCTTCGTGAATGAACCGTTGCTGCCGTTCTTCGCCCGTGAACCGATACACAACATCCAGATAGGCCTGTGCCACATCCGTCGTCTCGTCCAAAATCGCCGGGGTCCCCTTGTTTGACGACATCAGGACGGCCTTGGATTCCGGCACCACGCCTAGAAGCGGAATGCCCAGCAATTCCAGAACGTCGTCCACGCCCAACATTTCGCCCTTTTTGACCTGTAGGGGGTTGTACCGGGTCAGCAGCAGATGCATTTTTATGTTCTGCGTGCCGATTTCGGCACGGTTGGTCTTCGATGACAGAAGCCCAATCACGCGATCGGCATCCCGCACCGATGACACTTCTGGGTTGGCGACGACAATGGCTTCATCAGCAAAATACATGGCTAATTGCGCGCCTTTTTCAATCCCGGCAGGCGAATCACAAATGATGTATTCGAATCCCATGTCCTTTAGCTCGCCAATGACCCGGCCCACGCCCTCGGCGTCCAGGGCATCCTTGTCGCGTGTCTGCGAGGCGGCAAGGACGTACAGGTTTTCAATCCGTTTGTCCTTGATCAGGGCCTGGTTCAGCTTGGCTTCGCCCTTTAGGACATTGACGAAGTCATAGACCACCCGGCGTTCAACCCCTAAAACCAGATCCAGATTCCGCAGCCCGACATCGAAATCGATGGCGACGGTCTTGTGGCCACGCAGGGCTAGGCCCGTGGCGATGTTGGCGGAAGTGGTGGTCTTTCCGACCCCACCTTTACCCGAGGTAACGACAACGACTTTCGACACGTGAGCCTCCCTTTTTTTCGGCGGAACCGCTTGCACCCACTATCAGAAGGCACATTGGGCTCTGCCACAAATTTTTCGTACATCCAAACGTGGTCATAACGCCTGCAACCGGCATTCGCCGTTTTCCACATGAACCTGCACAGCCCGGCCCCAGCGATCTTCGGGGATATCGTCGGCCATGACGTAGGCGCCTGCGATGGACAGCAATTCTGCCTCTAGCCGTTGGCAGAAAATACGCGCGTCGGTGTACCCACGTGCGCCTGCCAGGGCCCGGCCCCGCAAGGGCGCATAAACATGGATGTTGCCGTCCGCCACCAATTGCGCCCCCGGATTTACGGGGCCCAGGACAATCAGATCCGTATGCTGCGCGTAGATCACCTGTCCACTGCGAACGGCCGAACGCACCACCATCGGGGGACGAAGCACGGGCGTGCGTTCGGGTTCAATCACAACCACAGGGGGGGCTGCCGTTGCCACCGCGGCTTCTGGAACCGGGACATCGTCCGCACCCTTTTCGCCCTCCCGCTGCCGCCCCAGATTTGCGGACAAAATGCCCAGCCCGGCACCGATCGCCTCTTCGCGGTGTTCATCGGCCAGGTTAATGATGCCTGCGGGAACCACCTTGCAGGCGCGAAGCAAATGCGCAAGTGATCCAAGTGGCAGCCCGGTGGCCGATCCATCCAGGGCCCCCATATCAATCACGACAGGGGCCCCTTCGAAAAACTGGGGGAACTGGGTCACCTTCAGCCGCAACTGCCGTTCAATATGCGAAAGGTCGGTGGTGCGAATGCGCAGCACCGTCAACGACGACATCACGCCCTTGAGGTCGAAGGCCCCGCGCGCCTGGGACACGGCCGGTATCCGGCCTTCCTTTACCGCAGTTTCGTAGTTCGTCAGGGGGTTCGGAAGGGCTTCCATGTTTTTCGCCTTTCCCCCACGATTGTCGGGCATAGGAGCAGCCCGTCAACTTTCCTGCTGTTTGGGACCCGAAGCTGCGTCGCTGGCTTCGCACCTGAGGCGGGCACCTGCTACGTCGCCTTCACACCTGGTTTTCAAAACGTCACTAACCCGTTGATTTTGTGTGAACGATAGCTTGGCCCACTCCCTGCATATGGGTCCGGCACGATGATCACGCGAAATCAAGCCTCTGTAGGCTCTCCCAGTGGCCGCGGATGGCCTATGCCCCAGAACCAGACCGAAACGCAGGTCTCTGACACATCCCGAACCGACGCCCGGCGATTTGACGCTGCCGCGCCCCTAGAACCCCATTGGCTGGCCGCCATTGACTGCGCCACCGACTGATCACTAAATCCGGTTGCGAATACGCGACCATAGATACCCCAAGGATTCCCGTGCGACGGTTTCGGTCGCCAGGATGTTGCCGGGGTCAGGGAACACGAAATCCATCGTGTGCAGGTGTACGTTGCCGGTGGTGCTGAACCCGCAGGGGGCCGCCACGGGGTCGAAGCCCGCGCGTTTGAACAGGCCCATGGCACGTCTCATGTGGGTTGCTGACGTGACCAGGATGAACCGCTGCTGTTGAACCAAATCGCGTATGGCGACGGTTTCGGTTTCAGTGTCGATGGATTTTTCCTCAAGCACCATCGTGCTGCGGGGCATACCCATCACTTCGGCCACGCGGGCCATGGCCTCGGCGTGTGACACACCCGCCATCGGATAACCTCCCGAAAACAGCACCTTGGTGTCGGGCAACGCGCGATGCAGGCGGACCGCTTCCAGCACGCGGGTTTGCGCGCCGGTCCCCAGGTGGTCAGTCACGGGCAGATCGGGATCGACGTTGTGGCCGCCTCCCAACACAACGATGAAACGCAAGGGCCTGCCCGCCGCCTGCGCCGCAGCAGAGGCAGCCTGCGGATTTAGCAATGCCGGATAGTCGTGTTCCAGCCAGGACAGCAACGGCGCCGCAATGGGGGTGTAGGCCAGCAGGAGGCCGGCCAGCACACCCCCCGTGACCAGCACCTTGCCCAGCCGTTGCCGCCGCGTGAACCACAGCAGGCCCAACCCCAGCACGGCGGCCAACACTGCGAACGGCAGGGGCATCAGGAAGGGCGTAATCATTTTTTTGAAAGCGAACACCGGCCCATGGTTTCACGTTGGGGGGTGGCCGGGCAAGGGCCCCTGTGTCTTTGTATCGGGGTGAACCCACCCGATACGGTGGCACGACCCGTGCAACCCGACGCGGTCATGCGCGTGTCTTTTGATCGTGGAACGCTTCTGATTGACAGCGTCCCCCCTGGGATGAAGAGCCCTGCCTTTCCCGAGGGACTGTGGGACGCTCGCGTAGGCGCGTTTCGTTGGCCATCGCCTGCCCGACTTGCGGCGCCTGTTAGTTGCTGAAGGTGTCCCGTTTACGGACAATACGGTGCTTGCGCCGGACGTGGTGTCGGGCCTCCGGTCGCGGCCTATCGCAGCGCCCGCCCTGCGTCCCTATCAAGAGGCGGCCCTGACAGCCTGGGATCTATCGGGCCGCCGTGGCCTGGTGGTCTTGCCGACAGGCAGCGGGAAAACTCGACTGGCGCTGGCCGCGATAGGTCGGGTGGGCC
>JAYUUT010000557.1:0-17264 GCA_043754455.1 Myxococcales bacterium | reverse complement strand
CGGCCAACCGTAACCTCGGCACCATGGCCCCACCCACCCTTCGCACGGCATCGGGCGCCGTCGAGACAGCGTCGTGGTTGCTGCAAAAGCCCTGATCATCGCCCTTGTCTGTGGCTTGCCCAGTGCCACGGCACACGCACAGGGGGAATCACGTCGATTGGCGCTTTTCATCGGCAATGATGACGGCGGCGATGACACCCGACCCTTGCGGTACGCGACCGAAGACGCGCGGCGATTGCATGCGGTGCTGACACAGTTAGGGGGGGTGGCACCGCAAGATGCGCTGCTGTTGCTGAACCAGGATGCGCCGCGGGTGACAGCGGCCCTCAATGATCTGGGCACGCGCGCCGCCGATTCCTCCCGCCGCCACGAACGCACGACGTTGATCGTCTATTATTCGGGTCACGCGCGCGACGGATTTTTGCGACTGGGTGCAACCCGCCTCGATTTGCGGGCCTTTTCGCAGCGACTTCGCCAATTGGGGACCGATGTCACCTTAGGGATTTTTGATTCCTGCCAATCGGGCATCATCACACGCAGCAAAGGCGCCCGAAAAGTCCCAGCCTTTGCCGTTGAATCGGACGATACAACCCGCGGGCTTGTGTTGTTGACATCATCCAGCGCTGACGAAGATTCCCAGGAATCGGACGCAATCGGCGGCAGCTATTTTTCGCACCATTTAATTTCCGGACTGCGCGGGGGTGCCGACCGATCTGGGGATCGACGGGTCACACTGGCCGAAGCCTATGCCTACGCCCACGCCCGCACCGTGGCTGACACTGCGGAAACCACGGCAGGGGCACAACACCCGACGTTCTCGTTCGACCTAAAAGGAAATGCCGATCTGGTGCTGACCAATCTAGGTGTGGCCCGTGAATCCCTGAGTTTCCCTGCAACCGCCCCCGCCGGGATCTACTTCGTCATCGACGCGACCCGCGGTCTGGTCATGGCCGAGATCGAAAAACCTGCCAACGTGCAAAGGTATCTGGCGCTATCGCCGGGCACCTACCGGATCAAACGCCGACTTGCCGATAGATTGCGCATGGGCGACATCAGCATCGCCAAATCGGGCACTGTCATTGTTGATGAGACGCAATTTCACGACGCCCCGTTTGCCGATGACCCGGTCAAAGGCGCCCTGCATCTGCGCACTGAACTGGCACCGGATCTGACAACCCGCACCAGGTTCAGCGTCGGCGCCGCCACGCAGTCTTTCTTAGATCCTGCCACACGTGCCGAACTGTTCCCAGCGACAGGTCTGTTGACCTTGGATCTGGAATGGAGCGATTATTTTCGGCGCCGGTGGGTGTGGGGCGTCGACCTGGGGTTAGGGGGCACAAACGGTGTTCTGCACAGCGAAACCCTGGGCGCGGAACTTCCGTTTGCCATGACAGAACTTGCCCTGGGGACCACCCTTTATCGGGAATGGCCTTCGTCAACCGGACGTTTCACGCCGTTTTTCGGGGGGCGGGGGGCTTTGCTAGTGTTTGCACGTAAGTTCCGTCAACAAACCCAGCACATTCCCGATCAATCGTTCGCTACGTTTTCCCCAGGATTGGTTGCCGGCATCCGCATGCACCTGTCAGGACGACTTGCCCTGGTCGCCCGCGGCCGCCTTCACTATGTTTTTTACAACCTTGGCGAAAAAAGCCGCAGTTTGCCTTTTGTCGATCTGGGCCTCGTCGCCGCGTGGGAGTTTTAGGAGTCAGACATGAAAGCACGATTTTGCGTCTTGATTGGACTCACATGGGCAGCAGGGGCCTGTGGCAACTATTCAAATGAAGACGTCGACTACCAATTGGCCCTGCCCGAAGCGACGGACGTATCTGCAAAATTGCCCGCCCAACAAATGCAGGTCGCCGATTCGGCCGAATATTATGCCCTGACCCGAAAGGTCGTCAGCGACAGCACGCAGGTCATGGACGCATTTTTAGGCATTATCGACAAAGTTCGCGCTGTGGCCCCATCACAACGATCGGTCGATCACCGCATGTGGGGGCCATTCAAACACGAAAAAGATTCCAGATGGGACATGTCGGTCACGATGGATCGCAGGCCGGATGCCGACACGGGTTTTCGGTTTGACTATGCGGTCACAGCGCGGCTGCGGGCCCCGCAGGCCGTGCCCTTGCACCTGATCACCGGCCATTTTTCCCCTTCAGGCAGCGCCCGGCGGGGATCGGGGGAACTAATCCTTGATCTGAAGGACGCGCGCGCCGCCGGGTACCCCGTCGCAGAATTCGCAGAACTTCTGCGGCTGTCCATCACCTATCAGACCCGCGAATTCCCGATCGCCGTGGATCAAACCTGGTGGACCACCACCTTCGGGGACACGCCGACGGCCCAGTTCAGCTACCGAGAAGGCCAGGACGGCACCGGATCCCTGACGTTCCGGCATCGCGTCGGCGATCCCGCCCTCCCGGTTCTGGCCGTACAAAGCCGCTGGCAAGGGGCCGGGGCTGGCCGCGCCGACGCCACCATCGTTGGCGGGCCCTATGACGGCATTGCCGGCATCGATTGCTGGGGTCCCGACACCCGCGCCACCTACAGCGCACGGCCTTGGGAAAAAGATCCTAAAAAACTCACAGGCGGGGACGCCGCGTCCTGCATTTTTGCGGCGCCCTAGGGCTTTGTCGGACACGCGATGGGCGCATCGCTGACAGCCACGTCGTCGATCCACACCTCGACCGGGGCCGTGGACGCCTGATACTGGACGTAGCCAAACCGAATCGAATCAAACGCGGGTGCCAACCATTCCCATTTCCCGGTCGTGCATCCACTGCCAAACCGGTCGACCGTAATGTCAGGATGTGGAACCCCGTCGATGGAAAACGTCAACTGGTTCCGGGTGGTGTCGGCCGTGGCTTTCGATCCGTCGAATTGCCACTGCATGCAGACCCACTTGCCAACCGTAAAAGGAGACTTCGAGTCCTTCCAACAATGATGAGGCTGGTAGCTAGGCCAGAATTTTTCTGTGTACCCGCCAAACATGTAGTTTCCACGACCTCCCCCCGCAATGGGGCCACTGGCGATGACCATGTCCCAGTGCCGGTCCCCAGGGCCAGGCGTCTTGGGCAGATACACCATCATGCGCCCAAAAAGATTGTTGTCCTTCAGGGGGAACAGGCCCTTGGCAGAAGGGGTCATGAACGCCTGCGCATTGGCGGTGGCGGGTAATTTGATCGCAATGGATTTGGTCCCGCTGAAGGCGCGGGTCGAATCGACCAACAAGGTGCTGCCACTAGGGGCGGTCCAGATGCCGCCCGGTTTGCCCCCCACGGGATAGGCCTCGAAATCGTCACACAGGCGGGCGATCTTACAAGGCACGGTCGCAATCGCGGGCGGCGCGGGCGGGGCCGCGGCGTCAGACCGTTCACGGGCCACGCCAGAATCGGGGGATGGGGCGCCCACCGACGGTGGCTCCCCAGTGATGGGCGCCGGGTTTTCCACGGGGGTGGACGGCGGCGGGGCTGGTGACTCGACGGCCGGGTTTCCGGGCGTTTTGGCCGGTTTGTCGCCTCGCGCCGGGGTCATGTCCTCCAGGTTTGGCACTTCGGTCTGACGCGAAGGTGCGTCAGTGCCCCGGCAGGAGATCGAAACCGCCACAAAACCCAGCACTGCTTTCAACATCAGATCGGATATCCAGCAAATGGCAAAACGTAACGACAATATTTTACGAAAGATCGTCAGATAGGGCGCCCAAACAGTCATTCCTCGCGCAGTTCAGCATTCCAGTAGGACGCGTTGGCCAGGTCCAGGAATGGCAGCCATTCGCGATATCGGACGGCGTCGTTGACAGCTCGGAAGGTCGGCGTCCAGCGGGGTCGAACGGGGATCTTCAACAAGGCCATGCGCGCCTGATCCGGCGTCCGGGCCCCCTTTCGCAGATTGCACGGGATACAGCAACAGACGACATTTTCCCAGGTCGTCCGTCCCCCGTGGGCGCGCGGCACCACATGGTCCAGGTTCAATTCCGATCGCGGCAGGGCTTCCCCGCAGTACTGGCAGGTGTTGCTGTCCCGCATATAGATGTTGTGGCGGGAAAACCGCACCTTGGTTTTCGGCAGCCGATCGTATAGTTGCAGCACAATGACCCGCGGCACCCGAATGCAGCGGGTGACGGTGCGAACGGTGTCATCACCTTTTTCCGAGGACAACTGCGCCCAGCTATCGAAATCAAACGTGCGGAACTGGTCGTCAATGACCCGGGCCACGCCCAAATACAGCAGCGAGAACGCCCGCTTGGCGCTGGTAACATGGATGGGTTGGTAGAACCGATTTAGAACCAGGACGGGGCTGTTCTGCATGGATAAGTCCCCTAAACCAATAGGTAATTCTAGCACGGGCGGGCGATAACAGCGAAACCCGCTAAAATACCGCGTCATGCGTGTAACCGCAGAGGCTCTGTCGGCTCTAGTGGCCGCCATTGTGGGCCTGGCCATTGGGGGATCGGTTCTATTGCGGGAGCCACGCCGCGGGGCGCATGTCCTGTTTGCAACGCTGGCTTTTAACGTTGCTCTGCACAAGCTATTTTCATTTTTCGCCGTCTACTTGGTAAACGATTTTTTCCACTGGGCCGCCATGTTGGCAGCGGTGTCGTTGCCGGCCACGGCCCAAAGGTTCTTCCAGTCGTTCCTAGGGGACGAGGCGGGCGCCCCGCCCCTGTCGCGCACCACCGTCGTCGGGGCGTTTGCGTTTTATATCGCGCTGTCGTTCAGCAAATTCGTCGACGCCGGTGTCCCCATCCACACCCGGGGTTGGTTCGAATTTCTTTTTGCCGCCTACATTTTTGCGGGTCTTTATTTGTCGGTTTTCTACCTGTACCGGCGGTATCGGGCCACGCCGTCGCGGATGGAGAAAATCCGCCTTCTTTATCTAGTCGTGGGCGCGGTGGCGACCGTCACCTTGGGACTTCTGAATCTGCTGCCCGGTGGGCCCTGGTTCACCAACATTGTCATTACCGTCTACCTGTATTTTCTATCGCAAACGCTGGTCCGGTATCGGCTGCTTGATTTAAACGAACTGCTGGGGCGCATGGTGGTGCTGGCCACGCTGACGTTGATCGTGACTATGATCTTTGGGGTGATGGTCAAATGGGTGGAATCGGGGCAGCACGCGATGTTTTTCTTCAACACTTTGCTGGCCTCGACAGCGGTTCTTATCGTCCTAGATCCCTTGCGCACCCGGGTCGAAGGTGTGATCAACCGATGGATGTTCCAGGAGAAATACGAACTGTCGCGGCGTATCGCGAACCTTCGCGCTGATTTGATGAACGTCATTGATGTCAAGGAACTGGCCCCGCACGTCCTGGGGGCCCTCGAAGATTCGCGCCGCCTGACCCATGCGTCGGTCTATGTCGTCGACCCCGACGGATCGGGATACGACCTAAGCGGCAGCGTCGGCCCCCGTCCCGAAATCCGGCTAGATGCCGTCACCAACCGGGCCTTTGTCGACAGGTTGCGCCGCGCGGGAGTATTGACCATCGAAGGATTGGAACGCGAACTGGGGGCCAAACGCGGACTACCGCCCGACGAACGCGAGGCCCTGGCCTTGATGGTGCGGGCCATGGAATTGATGAACTGTTCATTGGCCTTGGCGGTCGTCGGGGAAGAACAACTTTTAGGCATGTTGGCGCTGCGGGACGAACGACTCCGTGATGCGTATTCATCTGACGAAATCGAACTGTTCCGCGGAGTCGCGGCGTCTATGGGTGTCACCCTGCAAAATTCTCAGGTCTATGAACGGATGAAAGAACGGGAGCGGTTGGCGGCCTTGGGCCAAATGGCCGCAGGGTTGGCCCACGAGATCCGAAACCCCCTGGGATCCATCAAAGGCGCCGCCCAGGTGTTGCAACCGCTGGGGCAACAGGCAGCGGATCCAGCCACCAAGGAATTTCTAGACATCATTGTCGAAGAAGTCGATCGCCTGAACAAGATCGTGTCGCAGTTTTTGGACTACGCGCGGCCCTATAGGGGCGATCCTAGGCCCCTGGATGTCAACGACGTCGTCAAAAAAACGGTGACCTTGATCGACAAAGAAGCCACGACCGTGAAGGTCGAAACGTCGACACATTTTCTGGACGGCCTGCCGCCTGTTCGCGCGGATGCCGAACAACTGCGACAGGTATTTCTAAACCTGACCTTGAACGCGATCCAGGCGATGCCCCAGGGGGGCACCCTGGTGGTGTCAACCAGCTTGCGGCGATCCACCCGCAGGGGGGCGGCGGCGGCATTTTTAGAAGTGCGGTTTCGGGACACAGGAATCGGGATTCCCCCACAAGATCTGCGAAACCTGTTCATTCCCTTTTTCACAACCAAAGAAAAAGGCACCGGGTTGGGGTTGCCCATCAGCCAGCGCATCATTGAAAACCACGGTGGCACCATCGAAGTGCGATCACAGGCCGGCGCGGGCGCCACGTTTACCGTGCTGCTGCCGGTCGAGGCCGATGCCTATGCCTCGTATGCCGAGGCCAAGGCGCGAAAAGGCCTACCCGCCATGATGGATCGCCCGACACCACCTCCGGTGCCCATCGTCGATCCGGGGTCGGGCGCAGTCCCCGCTCGGCCTTTACCCAAAAGCGCCATCCCACGCACCCGGAACTAATTTCCAGGTTTCGCCGCGTGGGCGGATTGCGGGGGCTTTTCGCCTGCCAGCAACCTGTCGCGTGCGCGGCGCACCAAGGGGGCCACGTCGAAACCTAGGGGCTGGCCGGTTTCGTATTTGCGCCGTGCCGAAATCAGAGCCGCCTCCAGACCATCAGGCAGCCTGTCCTTGCCAGTCTCGGGAATGGGCCGCCAGAAATCCATGTGTTCGTTGTAAAGCCAAACGTATTCTTCGGCACCCCCAAGGGCGTTGTAAAGCTGGCTTTCCACGTAGCGAAGCTGCTCCCACGGGGTTAGCAATTGCGGCGGTACAAACCCCAGGACATCGGACGGCCAGTCTCCCATCAGCCAATTGGGGAACACGGGGGTCCCCACCTGGACCTGTTTGCTATATTTTTGCCATAGCTCTGCGGGCACGATGGATCGCGCGCCTTCGCGGATCAGGTGTCGCGCCTTCGCAAACTCGACGTGATCCGTGTAGTAGTAGGAATTCTCGTTGCCATCGACAAACACGACGCCAGGGTTGGCCACCTCCAACATGCCCATCATGAATTCACCCAGCAGGGCGTATTTATGACCCCGGTGATGGAACGATGGTTCCCCCGGCACATCCGGCATCACCTGCCAGTCAACCCATCGCTGGGCGTTGGGATCGATGTCGTACAGCAGGCGCGCAAGCAGGTGGAAGTTCAGAAATCGCACGGCAGGCGCTTCGGTTTGCAGCGCGGCCATCACCTGACGGCCCCGCGCCCGGACCTGCGCAGGTAACCGTGCCAGTTTGTCGACGGGGTACGTGCCCGGATAGAACCAAGGGTTCGTGTCGGCACCCTCTGGCAATTTTCCGTAGGGTTCAGGGTCGAAACAGATCCCGGCCAGGCGGCCGTCCCGCACCAGACGCCCAAACAGTTTCATGTTGGCCACGATCGTGTCCCACTGCGGGTCGTTGAACCAATTCATCCGCTGCTGTTCGTTGGTGCCGTTGATGAATAGAAAATTGTCCGTGAAACGTTCCCACTTGGTGGCCGCCAGGGCGTCGTGGTCGGGACGCAGATCGACCTGGGACCATGGATTGGTATCAAACATGAACTGGTGTTTGGGCATGCGGATGACAACGCCGTCAAACGGCCGTTTCTCCATGTCCCGCACATGTTCGCGGACAAAAGCGGGTGACGGGGCATCGTGGCCGTATTGGATGATCTTCTTCCGCGCGACTGACGGCTTGCCCCCCTGAGGGGCCTTTGGCAAAGGCGGCGCCGCGGCACAGCCCAGCAGCAGGGCCAGAACCAACGCACCCGGGATCTTTGTCGCTGAATTTTCCACGCTGTACCTATCCCGGTGCCGCCCTTTTGTAACGGCGGCACCCCGCATTCGTCCAAAAATCCCGCCCGGTGGCCTGAATTATTTCACAGCGGCCGCCGACAGCGTCTGCCAGGCTGTCCGCTGCAGATAGGCCGCCACATCGGCGGAAACCTTCAGGGCGGGCGTTCCTTCGGGCGACTGTCCCAGGATAAGACCGTAAAAGACACAGGCGCCCAAATAAGATCCGGCGTAGGTCGGATGCGACCCATCCGCGTCGAAAAGTTCGATATCAGGACGTTCTGCCCGCACCCGCGCCCAGGCCGCACCAACGGGTGCCAAACGCGCGTGCGTGACCCGCGCCACCTGGCCGTAGCCTTCGTCATATTGGGGCTGCAATTCGGGCGTCGCTTTGCGGGCCCAGGTCTCGTAAAAAATGGTTTGTGCGCCGGCCGCATCGACAAGCTGGTCCAGTAGAACCGCGTAGCGGACGAATGTCTCGGGCTCTTTTAGCGGGCGCATGCTGTGTTCCTGCAAAACGACAAAGTCCCATTTTTTTCTCGCAATCGCGACAGGCCCCTTGCCTGCACCATCGCCGTAGTGCCATTGCAACGTCTGTCCGCCGGCGGTCTCGCGTTCGGTCTGAATCACCCGCGTGCCCGCCGCAAGTTCCGCCAGAATCTGCGGCAATTCGTGGTAATAAGTGTAACTGTTGCCGATGAAAAGAATGGACGTGGCGCCATTTTTGGACGCAGCCGGGGGTGATACACCCGGAGACCCGACAGCCGGTCCCACAGCGCGATGGCTGCAGGCCGCGACCGGGGACAGCAGCGCGACTATTGATAGAAATAACAGCGACCGTTTTAGAGTCATTCGCGCAGTGTACCGTATCAATCAAGAAGGACGACTGGTGGATGTCCCCGTGTTAGGACAGCGCTATGTCTTTTGTTGGGCGATTCTTTTCGGTGACTGTGTCTCTGCTGTTGCTGGCGCGGACAGTTGTCGCCAAGCCTGGTCGTGTTGGTGAAATGATAACAATTCCGGCAGGGACTTTTGTCATGGGCAGCAGCACAGGCGCGGCCGGCGAAAAGCCCGAGCACCCGGTTCAGGTGGCGACGTTCCAGATCGCCAAATATGAGACAACCCGGGCAGAATTCCGCAGGTTCATGACGGCTGGCGGCTACAAACAGCGGCGCTACTGGTCGAAAGAAGGTTGGAAATGGAAGGTCAGAAAAGCCCAAACAGAGCCGGTTTCGTGGCAACCCCGTCAGAACTGGGGAAGCGGGTTTTTTATCCAAACCGACCAGCACCCTGTTGTGGGGGTTACCTATTACGAAGCGGAAGCCTTTTGCCGGTGGGCGGGCGGCAGGCTTCCCACCGAGGCGGAATGGGAAAAGGCGGCCCGATGGACAGGCAGCCATTCCAACATCTATCCCTGGGGCGACACCTGGGACGATGAGAAATGCAACAACTGGAAAGACAGCAACGATGCTGGTGGCGGAATCAAAAAATATCAAACGGCCCCCGTCGGTAGTTATCCAGCCGGAGCAAGTCCCTACGGCTGCCAGGACATGGCGGGTAACGTCATGGAATGGACGGCGGATTGGTACCGCAGTTATGCAGGCAGCACCCCCGCCGTCGACCATACGGGCACCCACCGGGTGTTTCGTGGAGGTGGTTGGAACTCGTACGGCGCGGTGGACAGCCACGCCGGTCGCGCAAGCTTCCGTCTTGACTACAGCCCCGGCGACGGCTGGTACGGGGGCGCTGGTTTTCGCATCGCCCGATAACCCCTCGTCAGCTACGCGCGGGCAGGCAAATTGCGAACCGGGTGCCACCTTCGAGCGCACGTTCGACATCGATGCGTCCGCCGTGTTCGTTGACGATTTGATGAACCAGCGCCAGCCCCAGGCCCGTGCCTTTTTGTTTGGTTGAAAAAAACGGCTCGAAAATATGAGGCAGATCGCCAACCGGAATTCCAGGGCCATTGTCCGTGATGGCGATGCGGACGCGGCCATCGTCCGTCACCCCGACCTGCACCCGCAACAAACCACCGCCCACCATGGCCTCGCGCGCGTTGCGGACTAGGTTCATCAGGGCCTGGCGGATTTGGTTTTCGTCAACTGCAATCTCGGGAAGCCCAGCAGCTATGTCCAGCTGCAATTCAACCCCGCCAGCGCGCAGTTCCGCCCGTGTGAATTCCAGCACCGACGTCACCAACGCCCCCGGATCTTCATTGTCCACCTTGGGCGTGGGCAGACGCACAAAACGCAGATAACTTTCTGTGATCTCGCTTAGCCTATCGACCTCACGCGCGATCGAGGCCACCAACCGTCGGCCTTCCTCATTGTCTTGGGGCAGCTCGTCGGTCAAAAGTTCGGCATTGAGGCCAATCGAGGCCAACGGGTTGCGAATTTCATGGGTGATCTGCGCGGCAACTTTCCCGACTGTGGCCAGCCTTTCGGACCGGATCAGGCGCCGTTCACGTTCTTCTAGGGCCGCCCCCATGGCGTCAAACTCGCTGGCCAGTTGGCCGATTTCGTCGCGCGACGACAGGCCGATGCGCTGTCCGTAGTCACCACCGGCAATCTGCCGCGTGCGTTCGCGTAGAATCTTCAGCGGTCGCAAAGTGCGGTACAGCCCCAACGCCGCACCTATCGCCACCAACAAACCGGCCAGGACGGTTAGCCGGGCCGCCCCTGTGTCGCGGGTTTCCTGGGTCGCCAAATCATCCGCAATACGAAACGCATCGGTGTTCATGCGCTGATTAAAAAGATCTAGGTTCGTCTTCAATTCGTTTAGGCGTTGGGCAAATTCTTCTTCGGGACCACTTAGCAAAAGGGGCAATCGGGCCTGCACGGCGGAAGTGCCTTCGGACAGCCGCACGATCTCGGCGCGGTAGTCAGTCAGCAACTGAAGGCGCCACCCCCCTTCGTCCCGCCGTAAATCCACGTCAATGGTGTCAAGAGCGCTGGTCAGGTTCCCGCGCGCGCGTTCAATAGCCGCAGGCCCACGCAACAACAAGGGACGGGACGGCTCCCGCGCCTGCACGTCCAGTTCCAAAAGATTGCGCCAGGCGGCGTCCATCGCGCTTTTGATCTCCAAAAGTTCGGTGTGCGCGACGATGCGCTGACGGGCCCGGTGCAGCGACGTAAGGGAAAATACGCTGCTGGTGGCAAAAGCCACGACCAGCAACGCATAGGCGAAAAAAACCTTGGCCGAAACCCCGACCCGCATCGCAACTACCTAGCACGCGGGATCTGCCGGTCTACGCAGGCAGCAAACGCGTTGACCACACACGGGCAGCACGAGGACCTCCGGTCGTTTGGTACCGATCGACGGATTGATGGGTCAAACAGGCTCGCCAAGAACCGACAATGTACCACCTGGTTTCACCGCACCGATCGCTTCGAGAATTGAGGGAACCAGCGGCAGGATGTCGCTGAGACGATTGCTGGGCGCCTTGACCACAACAACCCCGAAAGAAAGGCCCGTGACGCTCTGTTGTTAAACCAAATTCTTGTCAATCGTCACGAACACGTCAGTGGTCCCCGTGGCCGACCGAAGGAGATCACCATTCTTCTTGCCCGCCCATCCGGCTTTATGAACCGTCACGACGATGTGACCTTGGATGTGCCTTTTCAGACCTCGGGGCAGGCACTAGTCAAGCAGAACGCGCATACCGATCCACCGCGTCACCCGCAACGTCTAACACTGAAACCACTTGATCCCGCGTTACCGTCGGAAAGTCGGCCCCACCCCCAGGTTGATTTTTCCCCTCAAGCATCGGGATTTTACGCCCGCGTCCGCGCCTGCGCCTCGCGGTAAATGCCGATGATCTGGTCGATCTTGCCCTGCCAGTCGTAACGTTCTTGAACCCGCCGCCGGGCGGCCTGGCCCAACGTCAGACGCAGGGAGGGATCACGTGCCAGTCGCACAAGCCCTTTGGTCAACGCCTGGGTGAATTCCCCAGGATTCGTCGGGTCGATAAGAATTCCGGTGCTGTCATCCAGGTAGTCGGCGGGGCCCCCCCAGCGGGTTGCCAGCACCGGCAGCGACTTGGCCATGGCCTCGAGGACGACGGCGCCACCACATTCGTAAAGGCTGGGCAGGACCAAGGCGTCACAGGAATCAAGCCGCGCCGAACAATCCCGCTGCGGCAAAAAACCCGCAAATTTCACATGTTCAGACAACCCCAGCGACCCACAAAGCGATTCAAGCCGGGCGCGGTCGGGCCCATCACCCAAGACAACCAAGGTCATCGGGGTGATGGCCACCGCCGCCGCCAGGGCGTTTAACAGAAGATCGACGGCCTTCCACTGCACAAGCCGTCCCACAAAAGCGAAGGCAGGGACGGATCGCGGCGGGCCTCGATCCGGGGCGCGTTCGAACAGATCCAGATCAACGCCGTTTTCTACCAATTGCACAACATGGCTGCAAAGCCCCGAAGGAAGGGCGTCGCGGGTCCTTTGGTTGGCGACCAGCAGGGTCGCGGCCTGCCTTTTGCCGGGGAGAATTCGATTGATCGCCGATGCCGCCTGACGCGCAACCTTGACCGCAAGTCCGTCACTGCGGGACTGGAAGCTGGGAAACCCGGGGGGGAAATTCATGCCGCCATTCATCGGTCCTATGACGACCGGCACGCCCATGCCGTACATCATCGACGGGGCCTTTGGAGACACGGGAATCGGTTCATGGACCACCGTGGCGCCGACCCGGCCCGTCAGATCTTTGACGATTTTTCGCTGCATCACCTGGGTCAGGCCGTGCAAGGCGAATCCAAGAGAAATTTCGGCCACCTTGTGGGGCAGCTTCTGGCTGGCCCGAAAACAGGCCTTGTGCCAGGGCGTGTCTCTAATGAAATGCACACGATCGATGTCGGTGCCCAGCAGCGCCTGCAGCTCATCGCGGGTTCTTTCATGCACAACCAGCCAGGCCTGCACCCCGCGGCGCCGCAGGAATCGAAAATAATGCAGCGGCAAAATGGCCTCGCCCCCGAACCGCGCCGACGCGTGTTCAGCCACAATGATAGGACGCACGTCGGCATAATCGTCTGGCATCTGGATGCCGAACTTATCACGACCTTTTGCATCAACGCCGTAACCGCCATTGACAATAGATGACGGGCGCGGAAACATCCGGCCGGTTAACCCATGAACTTTTCTAAGGCTTGTCGAAGTCCTGCGGTGGTCGCTCAGCTTCTTTGTTCGCTGGGGGCGTTACATGCCACGGCGGCGGGGGCGGCCGAAACGACCGTGGCGGTTCTGGGCATTGAGGCGACCGATGACGCACCCGAAGCGGTGGCGGCAGCCCTGACCGACGCCCTGCGCACCCGGATTTCCAGCACCAGTGGGTTCAAATTGGTGCCAGGGAAAGATCTGGTTGAGTTGAAGCTGATTTTCGCCTGCCCCGACGAGGCGCCGACCTGCATGGCGGACGTCGGGAAAACCCTGGGTGCTGCCAAATTGCTGTTCGGTGGCGTGAAGAAGGCAGCGGGGGACAATTTCGTGGTGACCCTGAAACTTCTGGATGTCGCCCGCAAACAGGTCGACGCCCTGATAGCCGAACAGATCACGCGGGCCCAATCCGCCCCGGGGGCCATCAAGGTGCCCGTGCAGAAGTGGTTTGCCACCCTCACGGGCCAAGAGGCGCTAGGGACCTTGCGACTGACCGGCGACGTGCCGGGCACGGCTGTGCAGCTAGATGGGTCGCCCGTCGGGGCCCTAGGGGCAGCGCCTTTGGTGTTAAACAACATCGCGGCGGGGCGACATGAACTTTTGGGATCCAAGCCTGGGTTCGCACCCGTGCGCCAGACAGTGGAAATAGCTGCCGGGGGTGCCGTAGACCTTCGGCTAGACCTAGGGGCCTCGCCCAGCAGCGCATCAGGGACAGGATCCTCGGATCTGAGCCTGCGGAGCGACAATGGCGATCGCGGGTCCGGTCGCGACGGAAAATCTGGCCTGCGTGCGGCGGGTTGGGCCACCTTGGTTGCAGGCGCCATATCATTAATTCCGGCGATCAAATTCACCCTGGATATTAGCCAGATCAACAGTGACCTGGATCCATACCGCCGCGCCAAATGCGTAAGAGATCGCACCAAATTGTGCAAATCCGACGGCGTCACGGATGCGAAGGGCCTGAACGCTTCAGAGGAAAAATACGTGGCCGATTTGCAGACAGAAGGCGACAAGTTCCAGACCCTTCAATACGTATTTTATGGCCTGGGCGGGGCCCTAGTCGTCACGGGCGGCGTGCTTTTGTATTTGGGCTATGGCACGTCGTCATCTTCGGACGCACAGGCCAGTCAGGGGATTAAGTGGCAGTTCGCGCCGGTTTTCACCCCGTCAAGCGCTGGGGCGTTGGGCGGGTTCAGCTTCTAGAGCCAAAGCGCCGCGGCGGTATGGCTGGAAGAACCATCCTTGCATGGCAGATTTAGATGTATCAAGAAGACCCTTCATATAAACGAACACCTACTCCGGGAGGCTAGGGTCGCCTGCGATGCGAGTACCGACACCGACACAGTTCGCTTCGGCCTTGAGGCGCTCGTCAGGCATGCTGCCTACGAACGGTTGAGCGCCCTTCGTGGCGCCGATCCCCACGCTCAAGACGTGCCACGACGCAGAGAGAACCCAAAGAAGCGCAAGGCAGCTTGATGGTGTTGGTGGATACCTCCGTCTGGATCCAATTCCGGGCGGGCCGAGAACCATTTGCCACTGGCCTCGACGAACTTCTTCGCCGCGATGAGGTGATCGGTCACGAAATGGTCTTCGGCGAGTTGCTGACAGGCAATACAGACGGCGGACGAAAGAAGCTTTTGGAGGCCTACGTCCAGATGCACCAGGCCAGCATTATTTCTCACCAAGAAGTCGTGGAATTTGTACGCGCACGGCATCTGGCCGGGCGAGGGGTCGGCTGGATCGACGTCCATCTGCTGGCGTCAACAGTCGTTGGAAGGCTCCGACTGTGGACCGCCGACCAGCGCTTCGCTACATTGGCTGGCGAACTTCGGGTCTCCTACTCTCCGACCTGATCGTAGCCTCCCAACGTCCGGTCCGCGGGCGCGCAGCGCAGGGGTTCCGCACCATGTTGACGTCGCAAGGACACCACGCAATAACCTAGACTCTTTACCATGGTAATGTAAACTTTGAGTATGGCCATCGCGCAGTCCCGATTGACAGCACAGGGACAGATCTCCGTACCTTCTAAGGTAAGGCAAAGGCTTGGCCTTGCGCCGGGTTCTGTCATCGAATGGGACGACGAGAACGGCAGCGTTGTGGTAAGGCGTGCAAGCGGCTCCACCTGGGACGACATACATCGCGCCCTATTTGCCGATGCGCCGCCACCTGCCCGAACCCTCGACGAGATGAAAGCTGGGATTCGGAATCATGTGAAGAAGAAGCATGCCTCGCGCCGCTGACACTAATGTCATCGTGCGCCTGATTGTCCAGGACGACGCGCGACAGGTTGCTCTGGCTCTGTCGCATGCGGCCGGCGGCTTGTGGATTTCTCACGTAGTCCTGGTCGAAGTCATCTGGGTTCTAGAAGCCACCTATGGACTCAATCGAGGGGCCCTTGTCACCACACTGGATCTGCTGCTCAATCAATCGCAACTTACGGTACAAGATCCCGATGTTGTGCGGGCCGCCCTGGCTCAGTTCCGACAGCGCCGTGGTGTAGATTTTGCTGACTGCCTCATACTTGAGATCGCGCGCAAAGCGGGGCAGGCTCCAGTGCTCACTTTCGATCGTGGGCTTGCCAGGCTGGACGGCGCCGAGCTGATTTCCGGGTAGCGATTCTGGAAATCGCCGATTGTCCTGGTCGCCAGGTCACGCTTGAGTTGAAATTGCCGCGAAGGGTTCGAGCGGTCGCACGGAGCTCTTGTAAACGCGTCCCATGCCGCACGCGTGGGGCCAGGTGCCTGGCTGCACAGACTCTCCCATCCGTCGTGCGCATCGGAGTCGTGAAACCGCAGGACCCATTCGCCAGGTCGTGCCGGAGGAGCAACGCGTGCGCCTCGTTTCTTCGACACCGCGCCTACCGTCCGGCTGCCGGGCGAGGAACGCGGCCGCCCGTCGGCGCGGAAAGCGGTCGCGTAAGTTGTGCGTGCAGGGCCGGACTGGCGTGGATCTGGGCCGTGGACTTCCAGAACCTTCGTTTCTAGATTCCAACGACAGGCGTAGCGATGGCTTGTTGCGACGGCGCAGCACCACGTCTTGCTTGTCCACCATGCGAAGAACCTTCTTGGGCTCCCGCAAGAAATCGGTCAGTGTTCCGGTGTTCGTGCCCATGAGGCAAGGATAGCGAAGTTTTCCTTTCATCTGCGAACGCGCGGTCGACCCCGGCGCCAGCGAAACACAAACCGAATCGCCATTTCGTAGATCGCATCGGGCAAAAGGCCACGCAGCCGCGCCCCTAAGGATCGGGGGCCAACGGCCCACCGCAAACGGGGGCGCGGGTGGGTGGCCGCCCGGAAAATCGTATCGACGACTTGCGCGACGTCACCGCGGGGTAAGGCGTTTAGTTGTTGGTGATACCGCGCAACCAAATCCGCGTAGGGCGACCCCGGATCGGAGGCCTCCCGGGCCTGCTGTTCTTTGTGGTGCAGCTGGGTTGCGAAAGGCCCCGGTTCCACGCATGCGACCCGGATGCCGAAGGGGGCGACTTCGTAACGTAGGGCCTCGGTCAGGGCCTCAAGCGCGAATTTTGAGGCGTGGTACGGGCCCACAACCGGCAGAACCACCAGACCCGATATCGAACTTAGGTTCACGATGGCGCCCACGCCCGCCTTTCGCATGGCGGGCAGCACGGCCCGGGTCACGCGCAAAACCCCGACCACGTTGGTTTCTAGTTGCGCGCGCAGTTCGTCAGGGCTGACGTGTTCAACCGGGCCGTACAAATAATACCCGGCGTTGTTCACCAACACATCGATCCGTCCCCCCGTTTGGGAGAACAGAAAATCAACCGCGGCCGCAACCGACCCATCGTCCGTGACATCTAAAATCGGGATCTGGACGTGCCAACCGGCGGCAGCAGCCTCATCCCGCAAGGCCTGCGATGACGGTCCTTCACGGCGCACGCTGGCGAACACCCGGTACCCCGCCTGCGCAAACCGTCGCGCCAGTTCAAGGCCGATGCCGCTTGAACAACCCGTGATAAGGACAACAGGAGCAGAGTTCAGATCTGGCATGATCACCGGATAAGCAACCACAGCAACGCGACCGACAGCCCCCCCCAGACAAGCGTGACCACCCACCACAACCGCGACGCCAGGCTGTGGACCTTCGCAAAGGTGCGCAACCCCAGCCCCACATGCAACGTGGACAGAATCACAAGGAACGCCATCCACGTGGTGCTGGACGACGCCCG
>JAYUUT010000556.1:0-7686 GCA_043754455.1 Myxococcales bacterium | reverse complement strand
GAAGGCATCCTTCGCACGGCCGAGTGGTTCAAACCACGGCTTGCGGCAATGCCCTAAAGGCGATTGCAAATCCGCGCGTGATGCCCAGCCCCCGTCCGAAGCGCAGCAAAACGGAGGCCCCCTACGCACCAGCCCGACGCCTGCGCGAGGCCCGGGCGCTTTTAGAACGGGCCGAAGGCGCCACCGTCTATGATCTGGCCGCTCGCGCCCGGACCAGCCTGCGGACGGCGCAACGGTATCTGGAGGCCCTGAAGGCCGCCGAGGAGCCCATCTACGAAGAATGGGACGGCAGGCGCAAAATCTGGCGGCTGATGCCAACCGCCCGCCGCGAAAGCATCACGCTGTCGACCAGCCAAATGCTGAGCCTGTTTCTGTCCCGACGGGTGTTCGATTTTCTGGCGGGGACGGGATTTAAGGAGGACCTAGACGATCTGTTTGAACGGTTGGAGGTCACGCTGCGGCGGCAGGACTTTGTCGCGGCCCGTGACCTGCACCGCAAGATTCACGACGTGAACGAGGCCCCCCATCGGTACGCGGGCCGCAGCGACCACGTCAATGAGATTCTGACCGCTTTATTAAAAGAGCAACGGTTGGAGCTAACCCACGACAGCGTGTCGCGTGGCCGCAAGACCTTCACCCTAGATCCCTACACGCTGGTGGTTTACAAAAAAGGGCTGTACCTGGCGGGATTTTCCCACGCCCATGATCAGGTTCGCATTTTTGCCCTCGATGCGTTTCGGGACGTGCACTGGAAACGCGGCGATGGCTTCGACTACCCCGCCAACTGGGATCCCAAATCAGAATACGCCGGATCGTTCGGCCTGGTCCGCAGTCCCACACCCACCGCGGTTTCTATCTTCTTTACCGACAAAGTGGCCCGTTTTGTCGAACGTCGGCAATGGCATCCCAGCGCCACGATCAAACAAGTCAAAGGCGGTATTGAACTGCATCTCCTGGTCGACGGAATCCAGGAATTGACGAGCTGGGTTTTGGGTTTTGGATCGCAGGCCGAAGTGCTGGCCCCCGCATCCTTGCGTGCCGAGATCCTGGCCGAACTGACCCAGGCCAAGATCCGATATCGGTGAAGGCCAATTCACGTTGTAGACTTTCGCCGCATGGCCGTCACCGTCTTCACGACCTTTTCGACCCGCCCACGTCCGACCCAGGATCGCCTGGCGAAACTGTATGATGAGGACGTTTTCCCTCTGCATGGCGAACGCCTGGCGCGGCTGGCGGCCCTAAAGATGACCATCCCCCCGGATTCCCAGATCCTGGAATTCGGTGCAACGACTGGGTTCTTGTCGGCTGAGATCGTGCATCGCCTCGACGGCAAAAGCCGCCTTTTGGCCCTGGAACCCCAGGCCCCCCTGCTGGAGCGGGCCCGGGCCCGCGTTGGCCGTGAACAGGTCGGGAGGCGCGTGTTTTTTCGTCAGCACGCAAGCGACACCAAACTGCCTTTTCCCGATGACAATTTTGACGTCGCGGTGCTGAACCTGGCGACCGTACGCCCGCCAGATTTAGGGGTTTCGTTGCGCGATCTGGTCCGCGTGACCAAACCCGGCGGACAGATGATTGTCAGCGCGCTGTTGCGCGGGTCGTGGGAGGAACCGCTTGATCTGTTCCGCGAAACCCTATTGCGCATGGGCCGGACGGACCCCCTTGGCAGCCTGGAATCGTATGTTGCGGGCCAACCCACCCCCCAGGCCATCGTCAAATCCTTTGAGGCAGCAGGGGCCAGCGATATCACGCAGGATCTCTTGCGCTGGGAACTTCTGTTTCGCAGCGGCCGGGAATTTTTCTACGCGCCCGTCGTCGAACACACCGAACTGCCGCATTGGAAAACCTTGTTGGGCAAAGGCGCCGAAGCCCACGAGGTTTTCTTGGCCGTCAAAGACGCCATTGATGCCTATTTCGCCGGAAGATCATTCGTGGTTACGTTGTTCGGCGGCTGCTTTTGCGCGCGAAAACCCGCCTGATTCTTCAGGGCGTTCAATCGAACTTCCAGCCGGCGCACGAAGCCGCCGGAAGGTTGGTGTCCATCCACTGCAATCGCTTGTCGATCCAATCCGACAAAGACGCGACCTCTTCTTTGAACATCATCAGGGGATCGGGGTTCTTGCTGCGTGGCGACTCGAAAAAGATGGGTTTGGGGCTGTTGACCAAGTCGGGCCATTTCTTGAAGTGACGGGGGACCGCCAAGGGCAGCAATTGCGCCGACCAGGTTTCCAACTTCTGCTTGATTCGGGTGCTTCCGAACGGCGCCCCGTCCTTGCGCAATTCGTTCCAGCGGCAGCGCAGATCCTTTTGAAAGGCCCCGTCCGACCATAACTGTTCCCACCAGAAGGGTACGTACGGAACCTTGTAGCACGCCCTCACCATAGCCGACGGGGTTCCCCCGCTATAGGCCTCGCTCCCTGTGCACGTGGGGGCAGGTTTGGGCGCCCAATTCGACGTGGTGCCACCGAACTTTTTTCGGTGCTCATGCGCCCACACGTCGGTTCGTTCGCAGTCCTTAAATTGGAACAGACCGTAGGAGATGTTGAAATCCCACAGCGGCCCCATGCGTAGCTTTCCGCCCGCTCCCGTGCCCATTTTCACAAAATAGTTACTCTTGGAATACGCATCGACCTCGTTGGCCAACTCTCGCATCAGCGCGTGATCGACAAAACTGGCTACGTCGATGAGGCTTCTGTACTGCGACGGGTTTGCCTTCATCGCCCCCTCGAACTTGTCCATGGCCCCCTGCAGAAAAATCTTCTGATCCGGCGTGATGTTGGAGGCGTTAGGAAAATGGTAGCTCCACACGGTCTTGCGGCCATCCTCTGGGGCGGCAACGGGCGATCCCACTGTTGACACCCAGCTCTCCGGCACCCACAGCGCGTTGGCGGGCGGGGTCCTGGTGGGGAGTCCCCTGCCGCCAGATTCCTTCCTGACGATGTAGTCGCCGCTGACATCACCAAGGGCAGGGCTACCCGCGGGCTTCGCGATATTTACGCGGCATTTGTCATGTCGGATGGCCTCGACCAGAAGATAGAGACCCTGGTAGCTTTCCTTTTTTTCGTCTCCGATGAAGACCTCCACGAATCTTGTGCGCGGCTGCCATCGTCCCAATTCACGCCCGATGGAATGAGCAATCGTCTGTCGCATACACGACCTGTCGTTCGCACACGACAGCAATACCCAGTCTTCGTGCCGGGGCATTCCAAGCAGACGCTGGGGCAGGCTGGCCCCCTTTTCGTCGCGAAATTCCAGCGACAGGGGCTTTTGGTTGAAATTAGACGAACTGGTGCCGTGGATTGAAATGCCGACTAGCGCGTCCAGCGTGACCGGCGCCATCAGACTTCCGTCGGGCGCCTTGAGGTCCTCATGGCTGCCACTATGTTGCTCGACCACGCGCATACGCCCCGTCATCTTCACGGCGCCCATGGAAACGAGTTGTTGAAGATTGGCAGTGATAAAAATGATCGGCAGTTTCTTATCCGGGGCCTCGGTCAAAGCGCTGTTATCACCAAGGGCGCCACACGAGGCCGACGCGCCCGCCGACCCGTCCGTGTTGTTGCGCCCCCCATCGCCCACTGAAGGCATGGAAGCGTCGGCGGGTCCACCCGATCCGGGTGATCCAGCGGATCCGGCTGATCCGGTGCCTCTCGCGCCTCCCATCCCGGCGGATCCTGTGGTTCCGCCGTCGCCGGTCGGTCCGTTCTTTTCGGCTTTTGCGTTTGAACCGACGGCACCTGCCGAACCGACGGGTCCGGTGTCACCAGCAGATTCACCACCCACGGCCCCACCTGGTGGTTTGGCCGCGCCACAACCAACAAATGTGCAAATCAATATTATTTGTCGCGTTCTGTGGAACATCCGACCCTCCGCACTTTTTAAAGAATCCTGCGACGCTGTGTGTCCAAAGGCAATGTGTGTCCAAAGGCAATGTGTGTCCAAAGGCAGCGTGTGTCCAAAGGCAGTGTGTCCAAAGGCAATCAGGGCATGCCAAGGCTGCGCCTTAGCCGCCTCGACGACGCCTATGGTTACAACTTTTTTTTCGATCCCCCTGCCGGCACCGGTGACCCCGGATGGACGCGCGCCGGGCGCAAACGTCACACGCAAACCGTCAACAACTGGTCAACGCGGCGCCATTGGCCCATCCCCGAAATGCCTCGCGGCGAACTCGAAATTGCTTGTTCGTGAATGACCTGCCAGCGCACCCCGTAGATCGTGTCCCGCGCCCTCTAGTTCTTCATATTCGTGAAGAATCCCCAACGACGTCAGGGTTGCGTGAAGGGATCGGTTTAGTTCCAGGGTGGGATCCTTGGTCCCCACCAGAAGGCGAATAGCGACGCGATTTTTGATTTGATCGACATTCAGGCGCGCCAGCGTTTCGGGATGATTTTTCATGAAAAACACTTCGTCCCGCCCAAACATTCGCTCAAATATCTCGGGCATCCTATCGCGCAGTTGCGCGGGGGTGACGTAGCCCCCGGCGAATCCCACGACAGATGAAAAAAGATCGGGGTATTTGAAGGCCATCTTCAGGGCACCAAATCCGCCCATGGACATGCCCTGGACGGCACGTCCTTCGCGGCGGGCAATGGTGCGATAGGTCCGATCAATATAGGGAATCAGCTCGCGGATGATGGTGGTTTCCGACAAAAACTTCCCATCGTACGAATCAGAATAGAAGCTCTGGCTGCCACCGCTGGCGTAAACCATGATCGCGGGCGGAACAGTACCCGCAGCGATGGCCTGGTCAAGGTACGATGTCGGGTACTGATCGTTGCTTTCGTTACAGTTGCGTCCGTGAAACCAATACACGACCGGGTACCGATCGGTTTTTGTTCCATATCCAGGGGGCAAGTAAATGTTGAACCCCACGTTGGTCGCCATGACCTGGCTGAAATACCGTTCGTGGGTCAGCCAGTGGTTGGGGGATTTCGGCGGATTGTCCCATTGTATAAATGGTTTTTCCGGGGGATCCGCCAGCGGCGTGCGGGACGCGCAGGCCCCCGCTCCGAAGTCAACCAACAGGAAAAAGCCTAAAACCGCGCGTCTGACCTGAATATCCATAAGTCCTATACTCCCAGGATCTGGACCCGTGTAGCAATTTCTTCTTCGACTACAATACGGGCGTGGCACGGGATTTCCCTGATACGCAATGGTCGCAAATCTTTGCGTTCCAACAGGGGGCACATGCCCGGCGGGCAGAAATCCTAGAAACCTTGATCGACCGGTATTGGAAGCCCGCGTACCTATACGCCCGATCGGTCAGCAGGGGATCCGCCGCAGACGCCGAAGACATGACCCAGCAGCTTTTCGCGGACATGGTGGCGCGAGATCACTTTGATGGCCTTTCGCCTCACAAGGGCAGCTTCCGCGGGTTCCTGAAAACGGCCCTCCGCAACGCGGTCGTCGACAAAGCGCGCGCTTTGGACGTGCGCCGTCGCACCTTTCCCTTTGCCGAGGCGGAAGCCCTGTGGCAGGCATCGCCGCCTCTGTCTCCCGACGACGCCTTTGACCGCGCGTGGGCAGCGCAGATCCTGACCGAGGCGGTGAACGTTTTGCGTCTTGAACTTTGTGCCGAAAATCGGGAACAGGCACTGGCCGTATTCGACGCCTATAGCGCGGGCGATGGAAGTCCCCCCAGCTACAAAACATTGGCAGATACCCTTGGTATCAAAGAGGACGACATCCGCAATCGATTGCGTGAATCCCGCCGCAGGCTGAGGACCATTTTGCGGCGTCTGCTACGGGAATATCTGGCGCCCGATCAGGATGTTGACGCTGAGATCCATTTCGTGTTGGCTTCATGAATCTGGATCGCGTACGCCAACTGGTGTCCGGATCTGGAGACGATGGTCTGTCGACCATTGGACGCTACGAGATTGTCAGAGAGGTTGCCCAAGGAGGAACAGCCTTTATCTACGAAGCCATAGATGAGGCGCTGGACCGGACGGTCGCCATCAAAGTCTTGAAAATGGCGGATAAGGACCGCTTACGTCGGGAGGCCCAGGCGGCAGCCCGTCTCCGCCATCCGAATATTGTCGCGATTCATGAAGTCGGCGACAATTTTATTGTTATGGATTTTCTGCCGGGCCAACCCCTTGGCGATGTCCTGCCCCGAATGAATCTGGCCCAGAAGTTGTCGTTGTTGCAGATCGTCGCACGGGCGGTCCACTATGCGCATACGCAGAACGTCGTTCACCGAGATCTAAAACCCGCCAACATTTTGGTGGGCAAGGACTATAAGCCGGTTATCACCGACTTCGGCCTGGCGGTCATCGCTGGCGCGGAACACCTGACGATGACAGGTACCCTGATGGGAACGCCGGGTTATATGGCGCCTGAACAGGTACGTGGCAAGACCCAAGATCCACGCGTGGACACCTGGGCCTTGGGGGTCCTACTGTACCAGATGACGGTCGGACGTTTGCCCTTTAGCGGCGATTCGATTTTTGCGATTCACCAAGCCATCACCAGCGCCAAACCGACCCTGCCTGCAGGGCCACTGGGCGCCGTCATCATGAAGGCGTTGGAAAAAGATCCCGCACGTCGCTACCAAACGGCGGACGACCTAGCTGATGATCTTGGTCGTTTCGCGCAGGGCAATCCGGTACAGGCCCCACGCCTGCGGCCTTGGCTGCAACGACATAGGGTGTTGCTGATCGTCGCCGCCATGGCCGCGGGCACCGCGGGGGTTGTCGCCGGACGGATAGGACAGCCGCGCGACACAGGCCGCCCCAACATGAACGTGCAGGCCGTGTTTTCGGCTCGACTGCAGACGCTTCGATCCCGGGAAGAGGCCGAGAGCCAAGCCTTGGCCGTGGATCCAGATTCGATCGCACACCTGTTGGCGCGGAGTGAATCACGATGGGATAGGGCCAATTTGGGACGTGTGTTGGGACGCAACCCCCTGCCCGACTTCGCTTCCGCCCTTGACGATATTGACCATGTCCTACGACTTGCCCCTGGCAACCGGGACGCACGGCAGCGGCGCGGTCGCACCTTGGCCCAGCGCGGGGCTTACAAACGCCAGTACGGGATCGACCCCCTTGATGACATTGCGGCAGCAGAACACGAACTAAGCTTGGTCATTGCGCAGGGCGAGGCCAAGTCCTGGAGGGCGAACGCACGCTTCCATCGCGCCCTGTGGCGAATTCATCTGGGGTTAGACGCTTCGGCCGACCTCGCCGCCGCTGAGGGCGATCTGACGCCAGCGGACAGCGCGACAAAACTGATGCGCCGCGGACGATTGCGGGGCATCCAGAAGCGATTCGATGAAGCTGAAACAGATTTCGTGACGTCACTTAAGGACTTCCCTTCGGACGCCTGGACCTGGATGTTCCGTGCCAAGGCCCGGTTGGACGCGGGAGATGCGCCAAATGCCGAGTCCTACTTGAGCCGCGCCATCGACCTTGACCCTCTGAATGCCGAGTCGTGGAATCTGCGGGGACACGCCCAGTTTCGACAGGGGCGTTTTGGTCCAGCGGCCGCAGATTACCAGCAGGCCCTGGATCTCGATCCCAGTTTGGGCCCCGAAACCGAGTCCCAGTTGCGCGCCGCTCGCGAGCGCACACAAAAAAATCGTTAGAAATCTCGTAACCGTTCACACCCTGGCGAATAGTGTTGACATTCAGAACGGCGAGATCTTAATGACGAGATCGAAACTGGAGACGCAAAGGACCGCCGGATCGC
>JAYUUT010000555.1:0-9541 GCA_043754455.1 Myxococcales bacterium | reverse complement strand
CGGGGGGGCTAGCCCATGAATAGACTCGCTTAATCGTCCTCTATCCCTCTTTCTGAACTCAAGCTTGGTTCGCGAATGTTTAAAGGCACTGCGTGCGGCTAATAGGTGAATCACCCCCCGACAAATCCGTAGCCATTTATGGCGCTGGTATTGCCGGACTAAGCGCGGCTCATGAGTTTGTAAAACACGGCTGGCACGTGTCGGTGTACGAATCCAATCCCACAGTCGGGGGATTTTTTCGTAGCGCTCGCGTTGCCGGCAACGGGAATATGCCGACTGAATATTCATGGCATGGGATGGGGCCTTGGTATCACAACGTCTTTGACCTGTTGAAGCAGATTCCCTTCGACGATCAGGGGAGTGTGTTTGACCGCGCCCTGTCGAGGCCCATAGACTTCGGCGTCGCCCCTGACCACGGCAAAGCGGAATTTGACGATTCGACAGGCTGGATCGTCGATACCAGGAAAATGTTCCGAATGACCCAGCTTGACCGTTTGCGCGGGGCGTGGGTGATGATGAAAACCTGGGCTTCGAATCGGCGAAGTATCGAACACTATTCCACCCTCAACGCGGCTGCCCAGTGGCGTCCGGCATTAAGCAGCACGGCTTGGGCGACGTGGGTCGCATGTTTTGGCCCCTGGATTGGGTCGGATTGGACTCACGTTTCTCTTCACCAGGCCGGCCTCTTCTTCCGGAGGCAACTTATTACCAGGCCCGGCCATAACCACCCAGCGGATGCGGAAGGTCCAGCGTGGGTACACAAAGCACGTTCGGGATGGCTTCTTTTGCGTGGTCCCAGTAATGAGGTGTGGTTCGACAAATGGGTACGCCACCTGGGCGAAGAAGGTGTTCAGTTTCATTGCCAAGAGACTCTGCGCCGTTTTGAATACGACGGAACGAGGGTCGTCAGTGGGGAGCTTGAGTCTGGCACCCAAGCGAAAGCCGCGCTTCATGTCCTTGCCACAAATCCTTTCGCAGCGGCCGAAATTATCGAGCGAACCCCGGCCTTGGAGGTTCTTGATCAGCTGTGTCTGTTCAAACCGCTTGTTAAGGGCGGTCCTCACACCCAAGTGTCATTCTGCATCGCCTTTCAGGAATTTATTCATTGGCCGCGAGAACGTTGCGCGGTTGTGCTTGCCGATTCTGAATTCAATCTGACGGTTTTTGCAACCGAGCAGGCATGGGCCAAAGATGTGGAACGGGGCGACGGCGTGGCGTCGCTTTGGACGGGCACCGCGTGTGTATCTAATGTTCCCGGAAGGGTTTATGGCCTACCCGTTGAAAGGTGCACCAAGGAACAATTCATTGAGGAAGTCAAGACGCAGCTGCTTCGGTGTGGGTCCCTGGATACGTTAATTCGCGACGCGAATAAGGGGCGTTCGCTGGGGTCGTTCGCCGTGCAAAAGATCGAAGTCTGGCACGAGTGGAACTTTTCCCCCGACGGCATTGAACCGCGACAGCCCAAATGGGCCAACACGATCCATACGCAAAGGTGGCAGCCGACCCAAAGGACACCGGTTCCCAATTTGCTGCTCGCGGGCGCGCATACCAGGACCGATGCTGATTTGTGGAGCATTGAAGCGGCGGTGGAAAGTGGCCGTCGGGCGGCCAAGGAGGTCGAGCCCAACGTCCTGGTTCTGCCGCAATATCGGCCGAGGATTCTTCGCCTTTTGGGTTGGCTGGATGATTGGTCGTTCAAAATTCACGGACCACACGTCCTGGAAATTTTTCTGGCAGCAGTCCTCGTGACCATCCCTGTGCTGGCGTGGATCGCAATTTTTTAACGATCCCAGTCGCGGCCGGCTAGAAGACCAGACCGCCGTGTAACAACAGTTCGAAGCGGGTCGCATAGGACCAGTCGGTGCCGACGCTTGCCCCCACGCGGATAGCCTTGGCGCCCATCCAGGGTCGGGGTAGCAAGATTTCGTCGATGGCGGTGGGGCCGATAACCTTTTCGCCAAGAGTCGTGTAGAGCCCCGACGCAATTCGGTGACGCCCACGCGGGGCCAAGGCCAGCATGACCCGCAGGGCCGCGGCACCTTCCGCTGTGAAGGGAGATCCGTCCACGAGGCGGACCTGAACGTTCCATCCGTCCTGGTGCCCGAACCGAAGCCGTGCGACCAACAAGGGCAGGAAGCCTAGCCTAAACCGTTTGCGATCCCTGGCCGCTCCGTAAATCCATGATCCGACACTGGCGTGGATGCGTGGCCAATCCCAGCCGAGGGTTAGCTGCGCGGCCACAGCTGCCGTGTGGGACTGCCGCCAGTCTTGCAGCGCCTGGTTGTAGTTGGCAAGATCCTGCCGCAACGATGCGGCCCCCCGCAGGGTTAAACGTTTCCAAATCCGCGCTTCGTATTCCCCCCCGATCTCAGCGAAGGCATACCCGTCTTGGCCGTAGCCCCCCACCTGATCCCACCCGGTCCCCACGCCCACCTGCGCCCGGCGCGACGACGCCTCGTCACCTTCAATGCCTACGGCGTGGGCGGCGCCTGGCATTGCCATCATCGCGGCAAAGATTCCGGGCCACGTCCACCGCTTCATGGGATCATTCCTTCGTCACGCAGCATCTTTAGCACCGTGGCTGCGCGATCCGGATAATCGGTAAACAGCCCATCGGCCCCGGCACGCAGCACCCGTTCGATGTCGGCCTCGTCGTTCGCTGTGAAGTAGGTCATCGCCATGCCCTGTTCGTGCGCGGCCTTGATCATCCCTTTTGTGACCATGTTAAACCCCCCGGCTGTCATGGGCGCGGCCACGGCGTCGTATTGCGGACAGGCGGCGTAATCCAATCCCAATTTTGCCGTCGCAAAACATTTTCCGGCACCCGTCGGAATGTAATGTGGCACCTGGGGTAGGGCGGCGCGCAACCGGACCGCAATTGAATCCCATTCCGATCCGACGATGACGAAGGGCAGACGGTCGTCTTCCTTCAGCATCGTTGCGACTTCTTTTTCGATGCCGCCGACCTTCAGTTCGATGCTGAGGCGGGCGTCGCGGGGCAGGGCATCCAGCACCGCCCGAAACGTGGGGATTCTGTAGCCACTGCCCCGGTACGGAAACATCGTGGGGTCATCAGAGCTTCCGCAATGCCCCAGATCGGCAGTCCCGTTGCCCTTGCGGGGCGTCGCACAGAAACCAGCGTCCAGATCTTTGATCTCGGCCCAGGTCAGATCGGCGACCTGGCCTTTGCCCCCTGTCGTACGTTCAATACCGGAATCATGGATCACCACAATCTGACCATCTAACGTCCGGTGCAGGTCGAATTCGACAATCACGTTCGGGTTTCGTTCACGTGCGCCCAACATCGCCGGGATGGTGGCCTCGGGGGCGACCCCGCCGCCGCCCCGGTGCGCAAAAATCAGAGGCCCAGCCGATTCGCTGAAAAACCCATGAAGTTTCGGAGCACCACAGCCCACGGCCGAACCCCCAAGGCCCAGGGCAAAAACCATCAATTGACGATAACGCATGATTCGGGGGGGCTTTAGATGACGATTTATCTTCGCATGCGTCTTAGATTTCATGGAGGTGGTTCTCAATTGCGAAAGTTTCGATTAGATTGGGATGAGTTTGAGTGCCAGATTTGATCTGAGGAGCTTCAAATGACTATGTTCCGTCGCGTTATACTTGCTTTGGGTGTGAGCGCCATGTCCGGGGCCTGTACTCCGTCCAGTTCCGGGGACGGCGATCCGGTGCCTGTAGAGAATCCGGCTGGCGGCAAGGGCGGCGCGAAAGGCCAGCCGACGGGCCGTGGCGGCGCCGGAGGCCTCGGGCAATCAAGCGGCGGCGCTGCGGGGAACGTCGATCCAATGGTTGGGATTCCGGACGGTGGCATGGTGCCCCCGGGGGGGGTGGTCCTGCCCGATGGCGGATCCGTCACGCCGCCCCCCGGTGGAACTGCGAATTACGTGCCCCCGAAGGTTGTGATCTCTGAACTGATGTACCACGCGGTTTTGGACGAAGGTCCGGTTGAGGATCAAGAATTTTTCGAAATCGCAAACCGCACCGACGCCGCCGTTGAAATCGGTGGGTGGAAGGTTGGCGGTACCTTGACGTTCATATTTCCCACAAAGCTGACCCTGGCGGCCCGTCAACATGTGGTGGTCGCCAAAAATCCCGCCAAGATTGCGGCCACCTGGGGCCTGAACGTTGCGGACATTCAGGGGCCCTACACGGGGCAACTGGACAACGGTCCGGCGCGGCTTGTGCTGATCGACGCGGCCGGAGCGGCCATCGATGACGTGTCCTATCGGGACACCGCGCCTTGGCCCATTGGGGGTGATGCGTTCGGGGCCAGCGAGGGATTCCTGCCCGCAGCGTTGAAACCCATCACGATGCACAAATCCAAAGGGTATTCCATTGAACGCCTTAGTTATGAAGTGTCACCCAACGAACCCGTGAACTGGACGACGTCTGATCTGGATAAATCCACGCCTGGCAAGCCGTCCCCCAAATTGGGGACCCATGCGGCGATCATAGAAACGGTTGTCGCGGTGCCGATGGCTGCGCAAGACACGGCAATTGTAAAGAATAACGATGCCGTCCTGATTCGCGCGCTGCTGTCAGCGCGGGGCATGGCCAAGGCGCCCGAAGTCGAATATTTCATCGACGATTTTGAGATCACGACGGAACCGCGGCTGAAGATCGCTATGACCATGGGCGCAAAGGCCTGGGAAGCGGTCATTCCTGCCGCCCCCGACCGATCCGTGGTTCGGTATCGGATCATTGCGGATCGGGGCACCGGGAAAGCCGAAACGATCGGCCCGCGTCCCACCGATCCGTACGCGTGGTACGCGTATTACGTCAGCCCCGTCATTGCTGGAAAGACCCCTGTTTACGAAGTTTTCATCGGCAAAAAAGAATGGGCGCTGATGTACACATGGATCAAAGCCGGTCGCGTCCCGGCCGGTCAATGCGATCCCAACCCCACGTGGAATGACGACGTTCTGGCGACACTGGTGTCGAACGGTCGGGTCTATGACGTGTTGGCACGGTATCAGGGGAGCCCCTACAACCGAGCGGGTGGGCCTCAGATCCTGCCTGCCAACTGGCCCGCCGCAAAACTTCCCACGGCGCCTAGTCCTCTGCTGGCGCTAAGCTGGCACTTGAAGTTTCCCAGGTACGGGAAGCTGGACGGCAAACGCAAAGATCTGGTGCTGAACAAACGCGCGTGGGAATGCGGTTTCATGACCACTCATGTCGGGGGGGCGCTGTTCGAAAGCGTCGGGATACCGGCCCCCAGGGTTAATTTTGGCCGCATGTACATCAATGGCGTTTATTACCATTTCATGACCGATATAGAATATCCCGGCGAAGACATGCTGCAGCGGTTCTTTCCTAAGACGCCCCTGGGTGATTTTTTTAAGGTGTCCGGTTGGAACGGAGAACAAGGCCCCTACACCTGGTCCGACGGCCGAGAGCTGAGTGTGAAGGCCTGCCCGAAGTTCACGCCCAGCCAGTTGTACACGTACAACTACAACCGGTCGTCGCTGGACTACAAAACCAATTCGGACGAAGCGATGGTCATGGTCAAGGCCTTCAATGTCGCCAAGGCAGCAGGGCCAGACGCCCTGAAGAAGTTCTTCACCGAGACCTTCGATTTTCCCATGACCATGTCTTATATCGCGACCATCAACTGGTTGATTCCCTGGGACGATTTCTTCCAGAACCATTTTCTTTACAAAAGGGCCGATGGAAAATGGATCTTCACGCCGTGGGATTTCGACCTGATGATGGGTGGGTTCGTGTCTGATGCCGACGCAAAAACGGTCCCGAAGGGTACGTCGGCCCAAAGTTCGTTTTACATCGGTGAGGTAGGGGACCGGAGCAACCGAACAATTACCACCAATACGGGAACCACCGCGAAGCCAGTGTTAGTGACCGAATACTGGGTCAGCTATATGAAGGACGCCTTCATCAAGACCTACCGCGAAGAACTACACACAAGACTGCGGGAACTAAGCGCCAAGGAGCTGCTTCCAGCGGCGGTCGACAAACTGGTCGACGATGTCGCCAGCCGATACTTCATGGACGAAGCGATGCCATCGGCCAGCCAGAAGTTCTGTACCAACGCGCCCATGATCGCGCAAATCAAACAGTTTGCGCGCGACCGAAACGCCCGCATTGCCGCGGGGATGTTCAAATAGGGAAACGCTGCAGCGCCTATGGCCGTCGACGTTGCAGTACCCACAACGCCACGGCGGCCATCACCAGAAACCCCACCCCGCCCGAACCGCCTACAGCACATCCGCCCGATTTCCCTGTGGACACAGGCTTCGGATCCAAAAGCGGTCCCTTGCCTAGATCATCGTCATTCACGGGCACAGGCGCGGCTGGCGCTGCACCCTTTCCACCTGCCCCCCCTGTGATGGGAGGCGCGCCCCGGCCCGCAGATCCCTCGGCCACCTGGCCTCCCTGTCCGGCTAGTTGTGCACCTCCTGATGCACCTCCCGATCCGGACATCCCGCCCGACCCTGCCGGAATGACGACCACCTCCTCCGATGCAGCATCGTTTTTTGCAGCGGCGTCCGGTTTTGGGGTTTTGGGAGGTGGCACGCCTGCATCGGGGCTTACCCCGGGCGGTGGCTTATACGTTGATCCCTCGGCCACGAAGGTCAGGACCACTCGAAGTTTCGACGGAAGAATTCTCATGACCGTGTCGGCGCCCAGATCTTTGACCTCGACATTGCGGTACATGGAATCTTTCTGGATCAACGCAACGATCGAAGGTCGTTTGGTCCAGTCAACCTTGTCCGCCTGGAACATTTTCGAAAACGGCTGACTCCAATCCAGCGACTTCTGCGTCGTATAGGTAGGTGCCGTTGCACAGGCGTAGGAAGGCACCGATTCCATGCAGATCACGAACGCGACTTTGTCCGTGCTGGGTCGACTGAGGATTTCCATGTGCCCGTACACGGTGCCCTTGGTGTAGTCCACGGGGACCTTCCAATTGCTGGGCGTTTCCGCCGTTGGTTTGACCCGGTGATGGGATCCCTCCTCGTACTTGTGCTCGTAGGTCTGGTCGACGATAGTGAATTGCTGCGCATGGGCAACGCAGGGCAACGCCGCGATGAGGATGCCTATTCCGAGGGACGAACGTTTCACGAAATACCTCCAAGGCTTTGGGAACGTCAAACAAGATACAACCCTTTTTGTTACACGAGCTTTGTGTTTTTTTAGGCAGCGGTGTCTTCTCAGTCGCAATGAAGATGCTTCGTGGCTCACTGTTTCTTAGTACCTGGGGGATAGCCGGGCTGTTCGCGGTTGGCCAGGTGGCGTGCCGTAGCAGCCTGAGCCTTCCCCAGGATGGCGTTGATGCTGCTGGCGGCAGGACAATGGCGGGGGCTTTGGGCGGAGGCGGAAGCGGTGGATTCGGCGGTGTCGGCCCCGGCGGTTTGGGAGGCGCGGCGCAGCAGGGTGACGCGGCCGGGTTGGCTGCCGATGTGCTGGCGCCGGTCGCTCCCGTGGATGCTTCCGTGACGAGGCCGGATTTCCGTCCTGATGTTTCTCCGAGCCTTTCTTCCGATCGCGCGCTGGATCTGGCGCCGGTCGAGCCGTCGCGCACTTACGGTGTTGGCAAGGGCTGTGTCGACGACACCGGGTGCATGCCCGGCTTCACGTGCCTCGACGAAGGTGAGAAGTGGCCTGCTGCCGGGTATTGCACAAAGGTGTGCGAACGGGACGAGGATTGCGGGGGCGACGGGCTTTGCGCGGCCCCCATAGGCGACGATATGGTCCGCCTGTGTTTTGCTCGCTGTGCCGCCGGCAGGACCTGCGCCAGCGCCGCCAGTACCTGTTCGCAAAAAGTATCTGGCATTATCGATTTGGGAGTGGAGGCCTGTGTGCCGGGGCGCACCGGCGCACGTGACGGCGACGCGTGTATGAACTTCGGCGATTGTCGCGGGCCACAGGCGTGCCTGCGAAATCCCTTCAGCGCGCCCGACGGCATGTGCGTGACCATCGGCTGCAAACCCGGGGATAGCGCGACCTGTGCGCCGGGCGGCGACGGCGTCTGCCTGCCGTACGGAAACAGCGGTCTGTGCCTGGACAGTTGCAAGGCGCCTGCGGATTGTCGCATTGCCAAGGGCTACACCTGCCTTGACGATCCCAGCGACAACGTGCCCGGCCTGTGCGCGTTCGCCAGCCGCGGACCCGGCAAGGATTGTCGGAACGACCGCGAATGTGGGCCCGCCCCGTGGGAATGTCTGACCGGCACCACCTTTCCGGGCGGCTATTGCGGCGGGCGTGGCTGCACCGTCGGCGACGAAAACACTTGCCCGTTCGACACCCAATGCCACGACCCCGACCCGACCCGCGTGAACGACCAATACTGCATCAGGACCTGCACAAAAGATTCGGATTGCCGCGTGGCAGAAGGTTACAAATGTTCGACGCTGGTCGATGGCAAGGGCAAAAAGGGATGCAAACTGTAACGGCCGGTGGACAAAATCCTCTCCGGGGGCGTGGTGGTTAGCGGACGTTGAAATTCGTCTTTATGAAATGGCAGAAGGGGACGGCTTTGTTGCTCGACGACCTTAACAAGGGTTACGACCTTCAGCGAACCGTCTGCACGAGTGCATATTTTCGCGATGACGACGAACAGAGCGCCTTTCATCCGTGTGCCAGATCGCTGACTTTCTCTCTTCTTGAGGTGGTGGGGTACTCAGCGCAAGGCTATTCAGTTGACCCCCTGAATGCCAATTGTGGGAATTATTCTGCGGGGCGATTTGCGCGTCCCCGCAGAAGCATCGCGCCTATCATGAGGAAGCCGAGCGCAGACACCCACAGCGCCCATTCGAGTTCCGGCACGGAGAAGCTGAGGCTCACGCGATGCTCTCCGGGTGGCAAAGCGACCGCTCGCATCACCAAGTTGGCTCGCAGGACGCGGCTGGGATGACCGTCGACAGTGGCGTGCCATCCCGGGTGAAATTGTTCGACGAAAACGGCGTAGCCAGAAGATGTGGATTGGCACTTTGCTTCGACCTTGGTGTTCGAAAACGATGTCAGTTTGCAATCTGCTGGCGCGGACACCTGGTTGTCAGCAGCGGCGACGGCGTTTGGTGAATCCGGGGGAAGCACTATGGTAGATCCCGAAAGCACGTCGTCCTGAAAAATCCGATCGAGTGCGGCATCATCGTCCAGATGCACCACTTGCCGGGAAAAATAGGCCCGGGGTAACACATCAGGCACGCGGTATAGGCGCGAAACGGCAAGGGGGTCGGCCAGCGGTTTCAGGCCCGAACTCTGGACCCGGGCGTCCCATTCGGGCGTGAGGGGCAACAAGGCGTACGCGCATGAGAGCAGCCGCAGTCCACGAAATCCCTCCTTGCGGCTGCGTTCGTAGGTCTTGAAATACAGAGAGGGAATTGCAGCGTCGTAGCCGCGGATGGAGGCGATGCCAAAAACGTTCGAGGTATTGTCGGCCAGGGTTGCCGTCGTGTGAATCTCGACTAGTGCACCGAACTGGAAATCCGGTCAAGCATTCTGCGGTGTGACTTGATGATTGCTTTTGCGGGCTTCGTCCATTCAAACGGGGTGGGGTTCT
>JAYUUT010000554.1:0-11774 GCA_043754455.1 Myxococcales bacterium | reverse complement strand
CACAAACGCGTCGGCTTCCCGATCCATATCTGCGGGTACATCCGCTGTGAAGTCCTTAAACAGCTTCAGATCTTTCTGCGCCCCCATGATCTCGTGGGTACGGAAACGCTCCCGGAAGAAACGCAACACGCCTGCTGCTGAAGCCGCCGACTGCAGCAAACGCCGTGCGTGCGTGCCGATCTGTTCCCCGGTCTGCAACAGGTCGCCGCGCGCGGCCGCCAACAGCGACGCATCGGGCGGGCCATCGGTGATGAAATACGAGAGCGCTGATGCCCGTTCAAAGGGCGTCAGTTTCACCATTGCGCCGGGCGCGGCCCCCGTCGGCCCCAGTTCGGTGCGAAAAATGAAATCAGGCGAGGCGAAGATGACCCGCAGCACCAGGCGCAAGGCCGTTGGCCCGTCGTGGGCGGCAGCTTGCTTCTGGAAGTAGGTCGCATAGTTGTCAATCTCGGCGGGGACCATTTCGCGACGAAAGGCGCGCGTGGTGAAGTCCTGCAAAAACATCCGCACACAACCAGCGTCCGAAAGTTTGTCAGCCAGGCAGGGATGTAGTTTGGCCGGGGCCGCCGCGGCCTCAGTCGCCAGCCTGCGCGCGGTTTCGACCAAGGCACTCACGTGCGCCTCAGAAAACGCCCCTCTGGCTTCCCGGCTTTGTCCCTGATCCAGATCGTCGCCCGGACGGGTTTTGGTGCCAATCAGCGCCTGGGCCGTCCGTGTGTATTGGTCCGGCGTTAGTTCCCATAGCCGCGTGGGGTCAACGCCACAGGAGGCGACCCCGCCCGGCGCGACCCCGCCCGGCACCGCGCCGCCCGGCACCGCGCCGCCCGGCACCGCCCCGCCCGGCACCGCTTTAACGCCTTTGTCGGGTGCCCCATTTTCCGGCCGCCCCACGCTTTGGGCTGGTGGCGACTCGCCCGACTGGCTGTCGATTTCCCCACTACAGCCGATCCCCGCCAAAGCGGTGACGACAGCAAATGACGCATGTCGGAGATGTTGATGCTTCATGGTCCCCGTCGGCAGTGACCTGTTGTGAAGAAATCGGACGGACGACCTAGTGAACGTAGGGTCGTTACGGGATCTCGTCCGCACCCATCAGCCCGTTGACTAGCGTCTGCAAGGCCCCCAGCCTACGGCGTCCTCGTCCTACTGTGTTAACACACGCATGCCCGGGAAACAAGGCAGCCGCTGTGTTTTCGACATCGCCCAGATGTTGGCGTCGTTCCTGGGACAAAAGATTTCGCAAATCCAGCACAGTTTCGGGCAGCGGCCATCCCGCCCGCCGAACCAATCCCAGGTGGTAGGTGCCCCAGACCAGCACCACGTCGTCCGGCCTTCGGAACGCCGTCCAGCGTCCCTGTGCCGCGATCGGATCCTCTCCCGCCTTCAGCCGGTCTGCAGACAGCTCGATATACCTGGCCACCGAAGGACCTAGCGGGTACGCGGGCGCCATGATGGCATCAAACGCGCGCCCATCCGCACCCGCGGCCGTCCAATGCACCACTTCTGGTGGCGGCCGATCGATCGCGCGCGTGGGCCAAGCATTGGCTTCGCCCTGTACCATCAGCAGACGCGTCCCAAATGATGAAAGCGTCTGCCCCAGCGATACCCGCGTCGATCGCCGCCGTTTTCGGCTGTGACGGGTGGTCGCCACTTCGGTTTCGAATCGAAGTTGCCGATCGACCATCTCGACAAACGGATCCAGCAACCGTTCAAAACGCCCCCCGTCCGGTTCGACGTAAGATAGGATTTCCGCCAAGGCCTCAATGGTTGATACGCATCCGGGGGCGGGCTGCTGACGGATCTGGTAGGCGCTGGCCGTGCGGGGTGTGAAACCCACGCGCGGCAGGGTTTGCAACCAGGGGTTCAGTGTCAGCAGTTTGCGTGCCTGTGACCAGGTCCCGTCTAGTACTACCAACGTCAACGGGCCCTGCTGGGGCAGCGATTGCACGGGAAGCGATTGTGGCCCAGGAAACAAAACGTACGCGGGGCCGGGGCCCCGAATTGCCCGTTGAACCAGGTCGTCGTTGCTGAAATCCAAGGCCGAACGCAGGATCGATCCTGGCAGGGATAAATGCGCCATCCGTGCCGTGCCCACCGGCATCCGCCGTTCGCGCGGGTGTTGCAACAACAGCACCTGCGTCCGCAGGGTCTGCAGCCGTGGCAGGTGCGCACAAACGCAGACGATCTGTGGCCGTCGACAGTGGTCGCAGATGGCCCGGGGCAGGGGAATCTGCGGATCATGTGTCGGCTGCTTCAAGACAAACCGCGATGCTGGCAGGCGACATGGGCGATGTCCAATGCGCGGAGGGTAGCTGTTAGACAAATCGAATTTCCTAATGCAGTATGCCAGGAAATGCCCCCATCCCTTCGTTGGTTGTTTCTTTCGTGCCTCACAACGGTTCTTACGCTTTTGTCTGCGGAAGTCGCGGCGGCCCCCGACGACCCGTTTCCGCTGTTGCGCCAAGAACCTATGTTCGGGGATCAGGGACAGGTTGTCTTCGACGCCAATTTCGGTGGCAGCTTGAGTTACATCAAGAGTGCCAACCAAAGCGGCTCCGAACTCCAACTACACCCGTCCCTTCTCTTTTTCGTTGCGCCGAATCTAGCGATTGGAGGATCTGCAGTCGTTGATATCAAGGATTTCAGCAGCACGCAGAGGACTTTCGGCATAGGCCCCGCCGCGGCAATCAATATTCCGGTGGGACCGTCGTCGTCATTTCTACCAACCCTGAGCATCCTGTATCAAAAAACCACCCAGGATGGCGTTGATAGCAGCGCCTCCTTGATCGCGCCCAGTCTGATTCTGCCGATCCTTTTTCAGGTCACACCGCATTTCTTCTTTGATGTCGGGGCCAGGGTTACCCTGTTGATCCCACGTCAATCATCAGGACCAAACGGTGATTCGATCAAGGTGTTTTCGTTAACTTTCGGAATAGGCGCTTGGAAATAGGGAAGGACTGAAATGCTTCACACGCGCTACTTAATCATGTTGGCCGCACTGGGCGCTTTGGGGCGTCCGGCACGCGCCCAGAACGTGATAGATCTGTATGAAGCTCGAACGTTTACGGCCGGGGACGGCCATACGCTGCCGTATCGGTTATTCAAACCCTCTTCCTACAATCCAAAGCAGAAGTACCCGCTTACGATCTTCCTTCACGGATCGGGAGAAAGCGGGACCGACAACCTCAAACCGCTGCGTGCCAGTTCTTGCATTGCGGCCGCTTTGTCGGGCGATGTGGTGCAAAAATCGTATCCATCGTTTGTCGTTATTCCGCAATGCCCCCGCGGCGCGCAGTGGGGAAACTATCGTGGCGACGCCTGGCCCGCGAAGGCGGCCATGCTCTTGATCCGTTCGTTGATGGCAGAATTCAACGTGGACAAGGATCGTGTCTACGTGACGGGATTGTCGTTGGGGGGCATGGGGACCTGGTACTTGATCGAGAACAGCCCTGAATTTTTCGCAGCGGCGGTTCCGCAATCAGGTGGCGGCAATCCAATGAACGCACCGAAGCTAAAAAAACTACCCATCTGGGCCTTTCATGGCGACGCTGATACAGCCGTCCCCCTTTACGGGCCCATTTTCAGTGGCGCCTCGGTCGTCGGAACCGGTGACATGCTCAAGGCCGTGGGGACCCAGGGGGGCAGAGCCAAACTGACCGTCTACGCCAAGGCGGGTCACAACATTTGGTGTGAAAACGGACGGGCGTATCAAGATCCACAGCTTTGGCCGTGGCTTTTCGCACAGAAGCGCATGGGAACGCCCTCCCCAAATTCCACGATCCCTTAGGCCAGTCAAGAGACCGCGACGCGCCCGAACGCCGGGGTCAGTCCTCGGCGTGCCACCCACGGGGCACGACAAATCCCCGCCCGTTTATTGGTTTTTCCGTTGATGGGTCCAGGGCGGCAACCAGCAACGGATGCTGCTGCGCATCTACGTCAGCCGCCACCTGCAACGCCGACATCTGGGGCGCTGACAATCTGTGTTGTGGACTTAACCACCACGGTTTTTGCAGGCACGCCCAGACGGATGTTGCCCCGGCTAGGCGCACGAATTCTTCCGTGCTGCACCAAAATCCCCCTTCAGCGGTTTTTCCCATCAGCGTGGGCCACGCCGCATGATTGGTGTGGCGAAAGAATGCCCCCAACATCAGGACCTCTCGTCGTGTAGGAAACGGCAGGGAGGCCGGCCACACGCCTTGCTGCTGGGCAAGGGTCGCAACTTGTGTCTGGTGCAAGGCCATGCGCTGGACTTTCAAATCAAGGCGATCGACCTTGGTCGTACCAATCCAGTTGCGCGCCTCTGGCGATTCGTGAAAACCCAGGAAATATTTTATGGCGATTTCGCGGTGAATAACTTCACCATCGGCATTGGAATACAAACAGTCCACTTCGCCCAAGGTTTGCTGGGTACCTTGTAACGAAACGTTTAGCGCATGAATCACCACCCCTGCCTGTGCCGCCAGAAGGCGCGCGTGAATGTGCTCGAAATGATGACCCAGCCGGTTCTTTTTTTGCCACCACGGGACAACCCCTGCGGCATCGGCAAACAGGTCGGCGACACCCGGCAGGCGCCAACCCTCGCAGGTCGCCTCCTGCACCCCGGCCTCCTGCCAAAACGACCCGCGCACCAAAGCACCCGCCCCAACCGTCCATAAAACATCCGCCTCGATGCGACGTCGAAGGTCGGCTTCGTCTGCTGGGGCCGCGTGCACAGGAACCGATCGTTCTTTTACCCACGAATTGGGAAGGGGCCAAGCCTTCAGGAAAAATTCGTGCCGGGACGTGAGAGGTTTTCCGCCCCTGCCGCCACTCCTGTTTTATGTCCGTTTTGGCCCGATGCGTGATGAAGGCGATCCCAGGGATGGCCGCGATCTGGGCCGCCCAAGGGTGTACCGGCGCCGTGAGGGGGGGCCCGGCCAACGAAGTCGCACGGCCTCGTTCGCCAACACTGGCTGAATCGCCGGCAAACCTTGGGGTTCTGGAATCCCCTTCGGGTTTGGGAAGCACCGGTCTGCGACGCCTCTCTCGGGAAGAACTGCGTCAAACCGTCCTTGACCTCAGCGGCGTGGACGTCGGTGTCGAAGTCAATCTGCTTCCCAATGATCCTGTGAGTACACCTTTTGACAACAATGAACTGGACCAGGTTCCGTCCGCCGCGTTGCTAGAAGGATTGCGGGTCGTGGCCGAGGCCGCCACCACGCGATTGCTGGGCGACCCTGCGTTGCGGGACCGTGCGGTCGGCTGCAAACCTGCCGCCGTCGATGACGGCATTTGTTTGAAAGATTTTATTACCCGTTTCGGGCGTCGGACCCTGCGCCGATCCTTGTCCACCGATGAGATCAGTCGTTACATGAGGGTTGCGGAAGTGGCGACGCAAACCAAAGATTTTTATGCAGCCGTTGAAGTTCTGTTGCACACGTTTCTTCAGGATATGGAATTTGCCTACAGGATCGAAATTGGAACGCCGGTTTCGGGGCAAAACGGGCTGCGGCGGCTGTCAGGCTTCGAAGTGGCGTCGCGCCTGTCGTATCTGCTGTGGGGCTCGACGCCCGGTGACACGTTGTTGAATCTGGCCGAATCAGGCGGGCTGCAAACCCCCGATGGCGTGCGAAACGCGGCACGGGGCATGCTCGAAGATCCAAGAGCCGCCGCGCGGATTCGCCGCATGCACGCGCAATGGTTGTCCTATGAATCCCCCCGCTTCCCCGAACCGCTCGCCCGTGCCATGCGCATGGAAACCGATGGCTTGGTCGATCGGGTAACGCGACCGGGGGCTGTCTGGTCGCAGCTATTTGCAGCGACCGGGACCGTGATCGAACCCGTTTTAGCCAAACATTATGGCTTGCCCGCCCCCGACGCCCCCGGTACCGAGGTGCCGTATGGCACTACCGGCCGTCGCGGGATCTTGGGCCACGGAACCTTTCTGTCCAACGGACAAAAATTTGGAAAGACCAGCGTCGTGCAACGGGGACTGTTCGTTCTGCGACGCCTTCTGTGTACGTCCGTGCCCGATCCGCCCCCGGGGCTGGCCGTTGACGTGGATATCGAACCCAAGGGCGCCGGACCCTGCAAGGCCGACAACATCCGTTCCCATACGGCCACGACGGCCTGTGCCCGATGCCATGACACCATCGATGAAATTGGCCACGGTCTAGAGGGCTTCGACCTGGAGGGGCGGGCGCGCACGCGGGACGAAACCGGCTGTGCCGTAGTAGCGAAAGGCGAAGTCGTGCTGGGGGACCAGCCGGTCGGAAAATTTAGCGGCCCCGCCGAACTATCAGATTTGTTGTTAAGTACAAAACGGTTGGACGGCTGTTTTATCGAACAAGCCTTCGGCTACTGGAACGGACGCCCTGTTGACCAGGAAACCCAGCCCGCAGTGAATGCACTCACCGAAGGGTTTCGAAAAAGGAAACACGATTTTCGGGCGCTGCTGCTCGACTTTGTTTCAACGCCCGCGTTCCAACATCGGGTTCAACATCGGGTGCAACTATGAACACGCCACGAACACGACTTTTGTCCCGGCGATCCGTATTGAAGGGGATGGGCGGCGCGGTCGTGGGGCTGCCGGGGCTCGAACTCATGGCCCAGGCACAACCCGCAGGGGCCAAGAAAAATCGTTACGTCATGGCTTTTGGTGGCCTTTCGCCGATGTCGGCCTATCCCCCCACCACTCTTGGATCGAAGTACGAGTTGACCCTGGGCCTCCGGCCGCTAGGCGGGCGCACGGTGCAGCCCGTGGCAGGAAGGCCCGCTTATCGATGGAATTCCGTCCGGGGCGCCTTTAGCGTTGTCACGAATCTACAAGTGCCCACCACGGGCCCCGGATCTTACGTTGGGCCCTGGCACTCATCGATAGTCGGGCCCCTCCTGTCGGGCATGTCATCGCTCCGTTCGGACACGCCCCATCCGCGCGCCATCACCCCCGATCAAATGGTCGCTGAACAGTCGCCGCCCCATCTGCGATTTCGCTGGCTTGGATATAGGGTGCAGCCCATTGGCTATCGCGGTAACGCCTCACAGTCGGGTATCGGCGCCATTTCGCACAACGGCCGAACCCTGATGAATCCCATCGCCAGCCCGCGCATCGCCTACGATCAGTTTTTCCGCGATTTTGGGGACCCAACGGCCTCCAACGGTGGTGACCGCCCTAGCCAATTGGCCTTGCTGAGAAGCCGTAGCGTCATTGACCTCGTCAGTTGGAACGCCCGGCGTCTGCGGACACGGCTGAACGCCCCCGATCGATCAAAGTTAGAAGAACACTTTACGCAAATCCGCGAACTTGAGCGCCGCCTTGCAACAATCCCTGAGCCGATAGCAAGAGGTCCCGCTCAGGCCATGTGCCGGCGCCTGCCGGATCCAGGCCCTGACGCCTCTAGCAGCATGGCCTACACGCAAGACTACGGGGGCGACCACCGCCTTTTGCCGCTCGGGTATTCCAATGAGCAGGAGCGTGCCCTGGTGATGACCGACCTGATTGCGCTGGCGTTCGCATGCGACCACACCCGCGCGGCCAGCCTGATGTTCACCTACCCGATGTGTTTTATGACTGTCGAGCCTTTGATAGGCAACCGCCGCGTGGATCTGCATGATCTGGGACACGGCGGTGGCGACGCAACCGACATGGCCCGGATGGCTTCCTGGCACGTCGAACACCTGGCCCGCCTAGCGGACAAACTGCGGCAGATGCCAGAAGAAGGAGGTAGCGTTTTAGATCGCACGGTCATCGTGTTCGTCACGGAGGGCGGCACCGTCAAAGAAACCCATTCGTCGGAGAAAAGCTGCGTCCTTGTTGGGGGTGGCAAGGCCTGTGGACTGGCCCAAGGGATTGCCGTGGACGGCAAGGGCCGGCATCCGGCTCAGGTGCTCCTATCGACGGTGCGTGCCGCCGGCATCAAGGCAGATGCCATCGGGGATGTGAAAGGACCCGTTGAAGAACTCCTGATTTCATGAATCCTTCGATGACCGTGGCGATTGCTGCCGATGATTTTCCTGAACAACCGCCCGCGCGGATGCGCCGCGCACCGTCGGTCGATCGGGCGGGGGCCGTGTTTGTCAAGGTAAAGGCCCGCGATCCCGGGGCCGCCACGGATCTGTACGATGCTTACGCACGCCTGGTACACGGCCTGGTCTGGCGGGTCCTCGGGCCGGACCGGGATCACGAGGACATCGTGCAGGATGTGTTTTCGGAAATTTTGACCGGCGTTCATACCGTACGAACCGCAGAGACCTTGACGGGCTGGATCGCCGCGGTCACCTTGAACACCGTTAGAAATCGCTTGCGTTCGCGCGCGGTGCGCCGGTTTTTTACAGGCCACGTCGTGGAACCGGATCTTAGCGCTGCCTTTCATCACGATGACCACGAAGCCCGACAGCTTGTAAAACGGGCCTTCGCAATCCTTACGGATCTAACGGCCGACGATCGCATCGCATTCGTTCTCCGTTTTGTCGAAGGATACAAAGTTGCCGAAGTGGCCCAGATAGTCGGCTGTTCTTTGGCAACGATTCACAGGCGACTAGGGCGTGCCGAAATTTTTTTCCGGGATCGTGCCAGTCGGGACGATGGACTCGGTGAACGTGTCGCTGCGATGTTGGCTCGAAAAGGAAAAAGCACATGAGTGGACCAACAAATGTGTCTCCCGAGCGTTTAGGTGAAGCCCTGGACGTGGCCCTGCAGGCTGGCCCCGATTCGGCATCGATCGCCCGTGTCCGAAACGGACTGGCTGCCCTGCAGGAAAAAAACCGGCGAACCTGGTGGATCGGGGCTGGGGTCATGCTGACCCTGGGTGCCAGTGCGACCGCATTCATGCTGAAGACCCGGACGCCTTTATCCTCGCGTGACACTGTCCCCACCCAAACTGTTGCCATCCCTGTGCTGCCATCGGTTGGGGTCAATCCCCCGAAGGTTCCGCGACCACCCGTCACACGCAAGCAATGGTCCTTGGGGTTCGAACCAGGGACAGACCCCCCCATGCAAGTCTCGCTGGCGACGGATAACTGTCCGCCGCGAACTGCAAATCGGGGATGTTTGCGCGGCGAACGGGGCCAGGATCGGGAGATATTCGCCCAGATTGTTGGGGTTCGCTTGGTCGATCGAACCCGAGGCATCTGGATTCACAGACCTGGCGCGCGTCTGGCATTCGATGTCTGGGTGGGCGAGACCACCTTGCGCCGCGAATCCGGCCTATCCGTATGGATGAACAACGCCACCCAGAACATGCCGTATTTTCTACGCGTCAACAACGTTGTGTCCGGTCGATGGCATCACGTAGACGTGGCCCTTGATGATTTCAGTCCCGAACGTCCGCACGATCTGGACCACATTGATTCTGGGGATCGCATGGACTTCCTGCTGATGGCCACCCGGTACCAGACCGAAGACGTGCTGTTCGTAGACAACGTCGATCTGTGGGTGCCCTAGTGCCGAACCGCACTAGGCCCTTCATGTCACCGCGCCCAGATCCACTGTCAACGTCCGCGCCCGTCGGCATTTTCGGGCGCTCAGATCCACCCCAATCCCGTCCATCCCCAAGGCGTTCGCCACCGCCAGCACTGTTCCATACCCGCAAAACGGATCGACGATGGTGCGGGTCGGGGTTTCGCGCAACACGAACGTGCAGGCGACCTGGCAGGCCTTTACCCCCATGGCCTTGCTCCAGGGCATAAACCCCGCGTCAGGAACCACGTCGGCGGTGGACCGTTCTGGGAGCCCGCGGGGTGTCCGACCGAAGGCCAGCAGGTGCGAATAACTGGCCCGCCCAAACGTCACGGTGCCGGCCGGTCGGCGGCACACGATTTTGTGCCATAGCAGCAGCATTCCGCTGCCTTCCAGCGCGCGCGCGACCAAGTACCCTTTGTCCACCCAGGCGCCCTGATGGCGGATGTCGCTTTGGAAAAAAATCGCAACCCCGTCGTCGGGCACGCGGGCCACGCACAAACGGGCTGCCTCCTGGAAAAAGTCGCGCCATCCCTGGAACCCGCGCTCGGGCACCTCGGACACATCGGGTAACGACGTGATGAGGCTACAGCCTGCCAGGATCGGGCTCTGGTCCAGCCACCGCAGAGCGTCGGCCTGGAAAATGCTGCGTTTTAAGGGTGCGGGGGCGCTAAACAGGCCACGATGCTGGCAGGCGCCTGGGGGCGTGTCCACAATGTCACGATCGCTTTTCTTCGCATTCTTTCGATTTTTGTCAGACCGTGATAGAAAACCGGCTGACGCAGTGCCGATCGCTGTTTGGGTCGGCGTCTGGGTCGCGCCAACAGGTTGACAGACCCGTCGGAACCCCTACACGAGCGGAGAGAAAAAGGACATGAGGAACAGATTCGTTAGCCCCACGATGCCGATCCGGCTCGGGCGCCTTGCGCTCGGCTTGGCTGTCGGGGTCTCGATGCTTTCGAGCACCGCGGCCCGCGCCGATGATGAAGCCCCGCAAGCGCCGTTTGAAATCGGCGTCTTCGGCGGTGGCCACTTCTTTAACAGGCTGCACTGGCTTGGTCGCGCCGACGACGAAGGCGATGAAAAATCGCCCAAGAGCAGCTTCACGCTGGGCTTGCGCGCCGGCTGGAACTTCCACAAACATCTCGCGCTGGAAGCCGAGTTTGCCTTTGCGTCGACCAAGAACCGTGACCTCACGACGCCGATGACGATCCTTAGCTACCGGGCCCAATTGCTGTATGACATCTTGGGCGAGGGGAAGCTTCGCCCCTTCGTCACGGCGGGATTCGGATGGATGGTGTCACGTGTGGATGACAGGGAATTGGTTGATAACGACATCGATACGGTCCTGCACGCGGGGATCGGCGTAAAATACGCCATTACGGACATGATCGGCGTCCGATTCGACGGCCGCATTATTGCGCCCCCAGCGGCGTTCAGCGGCATTCTAAAGGTCGGTGACGAAAGCGCCTATGACGGTCCCGACTGGGAAGCCCTGTTGTCGGTCTATGTCGCCCTTGGCGCGGGCGAGAAGGCCCAGCCGCCGCCTCCGGCTCCTGCGCCGCCGCCCCCCCCGCCCCCCGTCGATGACGATCCCGATAAGGACGGCATCAAGGGCGATGCGGACAAGTGTCCCGACAAGGCCGAAGACAAGGACGGTTTCGAGGACGAGGACGGATGTCCCGAACCCGACAACGACGGGGACGGCATCTTGGACGGCGACGACAAGTGTCCGAACAAGGCCGAAAATAAGAACGGCGTTGATGACGAAGACGGTTGTCCTGAAGAGGATACCGATGGTGATGGCTTCTTCGGGTCGGCAGATAAGTGCCCTGACGCGCCAGAAACCAAGAACAACTACAAGGACGACGACGGCTGTCCGGATGAAATTCCGGCCGCCGTCAAGAAGTTCACGGGTGTTATCGAAGGCATCAACTTCAAGACCGGGTCGGCCGTCATCTTGAGGGGCTCCTACCCGCTACTGGACCGTGCGGTCGAGGTGCTCAAAGAGTTCAACGACGTTCGCATGGAAATCTCGGGTCATACCGACGATCGCGGCAAGGACGACATGAACCAGACTCTGTCGCAAAAGCGCGCCGAATCAGTCAAGGCGTACTTCGTGGGTAAGGGCATCGCGGACAACCGGTTGGTCGCCTTGGGCCAGGGTGAAACCGCCCCCATCGCGGACAACAAGACCAGCGGGGGTCGGGCGAAGAATCGCCGGACCGAGTTCAAGCTGATCAACAGCGGAAAGTAGTTCGTCCTAGAAAACCCCGCGTCGCCTGGCTGTAACGCCAGGGGACGCGGGGTTTTTCTTTTTTTTAGCTCTGCGTTGACA
>JAYUUT010000553.1:0-34459 GCA_043754455.1 Myxococcales bacterium | reverse complement strand
GAACCCTTGTGACGTCCGTAGATGGATGCGCATGTACCGCAAGGCTCGCGTTGGCTGCCTGTGGCGCAACCACCGTCAGCAAATCGACCTTGATTCCTTCAGGCCAGGCGCCACCTTCGACGGCCGTTAGACTGGCCCCCGCCTGCAAATCGCTCACCAGCACGATGCGGCCTGTGGCCCCGGCAGATCTCTTGTGCGCGTGTTCATCCAAGATCAGATCGGCACCCCGGACCAGGGCCCGCCCGAGATCCGTCGCGCCCCATCCTGGTCGCAGGTCTTTTATTCGTGTCTGCAACGCCGAATTGCGATCGGAAGGCCGCAGTTTTTCCCAGTCTTCGAAAGACATCAGGGTTGTCGCGACCGTGTCGAAGATCAGGACCGATACCTTATCCCCGGCGGCGGTTTGGCTGACCGTTTTGGTGACATGGTCAAGTGCCGCGGACCACAGCCCGGTCCTGCGCATTGAGGCGCTGTGGTCCAGTAGTATGACCACCCGCTGTCCTAAGGGGGTCGCGAGGACGGGTAAAGGTTTTGGCAAATAGGGACGGGCGAACGCCAGAGCCAGAAGTGCTACGGCCAGCACCCGCAGGGCCAGCAACACGAGATGTTCGGGTGTGCGGCGGCTTTGCAGCCGGATAGGCGTCGGGCGCAGAAACATCAACGAAGAGAAATTCACGTCGCGCCGGGTGCGCTGTCGTCGCAAATGCAGATAGACCGGAATTGCTATCACGAGCGATCCCAGCAAGAACAGAGGGGCCAGTAGATTCACCGCCGCCTCCGCGTGGCGGCCCGGCGGGTCAATAAATCCCGCAGCGTTAAGCCGGGATCCTGGTCGGTCCGACAAAGCTGATAGTCAATCCCAAGCCGTCCGCAAAGCTGGCGCAGCCGTGTCTGATGATCGTCAAGCGCGCAAAGGTAGTCCCCGCGCGCACGCGCTGGATCAATCGTCAGATCTTTGCCTGATTCCATGTCCAGAAACCTGGCGGCACCTTCAAACTCAAATTGTAATTCCGAAGGATCTAGAACCTGCAGCACTATCAGCTCATGTCCTGCAGCCCGCAAAGCACCCAGGTTCCGGTCGACCTGTGTCAGCGGGGTTAACAGGTCTGACAGCAGAATGATTAAGCCCCGGCGATTGACATGATCCGAAAGATAGGCAAGGGCTGCGTTGAGGTTTGACGAAAGGCCTGTGGCCGGTGCATCCAAGGCGCCTAACAATTTTCGCAATTGCCCTGGGCGGTTGCGCGCGGGCACTGGTTCATCAATGCGATCGCCGAAGGTCAGCAACCCGACCGCGTCTCCTTGTCCCACAAATAAGGCGCCTAGGGCGGCGGCCAGCGTGGCCGCATACTCCCATTTCGTCCATGCGGACGACCCAAAAGCCATCGACCGGCTGCGATCTGCGACCAGCGTCGCGCGCAGGTTGGTTTCGTCTTCGAAGCGTTTGATATAATCGCGATCTGTGCGGGCGTACAAACGCCAATCCAGATACCGGACATCGTCCCCGGCGGTATACGGACGGTATTCTGAAAACTCGACGGAAAACCCGTGAAACGGACTTTTGTGAAGGCCCCGCAGCAACCCTTCGACGACGACCCGGGCGCGCAATTCTAGGGACGCAACGCTCATCACCGAAGCGGCGTCCCTATGCCTGGCTTGGGCCCCGGCGGTTGGTGTCACAGCGCCGGTACAGCCTCTAATAGACGCCCTATCAGGGAATCGACGGTGACCCCGTCGGCCTCGGCGCGGTAGGTCGGCAAGATACGGTGGCGTAGAACGGGCAGGGCAAGGGCGCGGATATCGTCCGGGCTGACGTGGTACCGCCCCTGAAGCAACGCCCGTGCTTTTCCGCCTAACACCAGACACTGCGCCGCCCGCAATCCGGCGCCCCAACGAATCCAATCGGTCACAAAGGGCAGGGCGCCCGCGGGTTGCGGACGTGACGCCGCCGCCAGCCGAACCGCATAGCGGGCCACGTCTTCGGCGATAGGAACGTCCCTGATGACCCGCTGGAACGACAATAGTTCCTCCGCTGAATACAGCACCGCGACGTCGGGAGGGCCTTTGCCTGTGGTTTGCAAGACCACTTTGAGTTCATCGTCTTCGGGCAAATAGTCCATGCAGATGTTGAACATAAAACGATCAAGTTGGGCTTCTGGCAGGGGGTAAGTGCCTTCCATTTCCACCGGGTTCTGGGTGGCCAATACGAAAAATGGCCGATCAAGCGGATGGGACACGCCCGCTGCGGTCACATGCTGTTCTTGCATGGCCTCCAGCAGGGCCGCCTGGGTTTTGGGTGGGGTGCGGTTGATCTCGTCAGCCAACACGATGTTGGCGAAGACCGGCCCCGGCACAAAGGTCATCCGTCGGCCTTGCCCGGTATCCTGCAAGATTTCCGTTCCTATGATATCTGCCGGCATCAGATCCGGTGTGAACTGAATCCGCTGAAACTTCAGCGCCATCACCCGCGCCAGGGTCTTCACCAGAAGCGTTTTCGCCAGGCCCGGAGCACCGGTCAGAAGGCAGTGCCCGCCTGACAGGACGGCGATCAAGATCTGTTCGATGGGTTCGTTTTGCCCGATGACCACCTTGCCGATTTCGTTTGTCAATCGATCGCGCGCGCCCTGCAATGCCAGCGTGGCTTCCTTCTGGCTTTCGTATCCGGGTGATGTCATCGCAGGCAGTCTCCTTCTATCAATGGGTCATGGCGTAAAAGACAATGTTGATGCCCATCGGATAGGCCTTGGGCTCGGAAAAGGTCTTGAAGTACCGGGCGTCTTCTCCCTCGCGTTCCCACCCGTCGCCCAAATCCGTGTTGTGGCAAACAATCGCCATCATGCGGCCGTGATCATCGAAATATGCGCGGTAATGCGGGGTCTGTGCGTCCCGTCGTTCGGCGGTCAGTCCCGTCGACAGCCACCAATGGATGGACGGAACCTGCGGTTTTTCTTTTAGATCGAAAACCGCGTGAAACAGTGGGTGTGAAACGTCCAGTTCGCGGGGTTCGCGATCTGGAAACACCTGTTTGAACTGCCCGTAGAAATTGTTCCATTCATCTTCCCCCCAAAAATCATCGACCATCAGGAACCCGCCTGAAAGTAGGTACCGCCGCAAGGCACCGGCTTCGCCTTCCGACAGTTCCATCGAACCGGGTTCAATCAGGTACACGAAAGGATAGTCGAATAGGGCCGGGTCAGTGATATCCAGCACCAAGGGGTTGGGGTTGACCTTGAGGGAGGTCAGTTGTTGAAGGCGGAAGGAAAAATTTTGGTCGCTGTCTGGATAGTCAGTTGACCATCCCGGGCCCCGGCCAAACGACGAATAGCGCAAACGCACGAAGGTGAAGGTGTCACGGGGATGGGCGGCAGGGGCTTCCCATTGGGGCGTTGGGGCGCTGCGCACCGGCCGGCCCCCGCCCCTGAATCGCCGCTGTGCGAACGCGGCTCCGGCCAACAACAGCCCCACGGCAATCAGCGTAAGGATGGGTTTGCGCGTCGTCATGGGCGCATGTCCGCAAGTTCCAGCAGCAGCCGGTGTCCCGCCATGAAACGGGGCGCGTCCGCCAAAGCATCCAACAGATGGCGTTTGGCGCGCCGGGGATCCTTGCGCCGTAACAGTGTGGCCAATCGGTAACGAACGTCGACGGGATCGGGCGTATCGAGGACCAACGTGGTTTCAAGGGCCGAGGCGGCTTCGGACAGGGCTGCCACATCGGTCCCTACGCGGGGTTGTAGGGCTGTGGCCAGCGCGTGCCAGCCAGTCGCCGTCATGGGGGCAACCGCCAGCAACCGGCGGGCGTGATCTTCCATCGCGGCCAGATCTTTTGCTGTTCGGTCAAGTTCGATCAACCGGGCCAGGGCCTCACCCCGATCGGGGGCCACTTTCAAAAGCGCCCCCAGTGCCGCACGTTCTGTCCCTTCATCGTTTTTATCCCGGGCTGCCGCCGCCCTCGTTGCAAGAGCCTCTGGGTCAATCGGATCTCCCGCCGCGCGACGCTGCGCGAACAGCAAGAAGGCTTTATCCAGTTCAGGCAAGGGGGCTGTGCGGGCCGAAAGAGCCTGGTTAACCGCGACCCCCGCGCCTAGGTCGCGCAAGACGGCCAACAATGCTGGAAATCCGTAGCGATCGACGACGAATTCGACCAGCAGGGCCGCTTCGAAATACGCGAACATCAGGTGCGTGGGCGTCTTGGGATTAAGGAACGCCTTGGACAGTGTGCCCACCTTGGACAGCTCGCCGCCCAGGATCATTTTCTTGTACGCGGGGGTTAGCCGTTGGCCCCAGGATGCATCCCGCCGCTGTTCCTCCCAGACCGATATGCCCTCGGACAACCAGCGCGGCATCTTGTTTTTCGTGATTCCCAGGGTCACGACGTGCGTGTATTCGTGCCACAGCACGGCCTGCCAATTCGATTGCGTCCCGACGTTGCCGGCCGGGCTGTTCATCGTGATGAGATTTCCGAAACACACGCCCAGATAACCACCCCCGCCTGGCACCCCAAAGGTCCGTATCGCAAAATCAGCCTGTTCGGTGAAAATCTCGACCTGTACCGGATGGGGATTTTTCCAGGCGTAACGCCCATCAATGGCGACGCGCGCCTCCCGCAGCAGGCGTAAGACCTCGGGGCCATAGACCTGGCTTTCACGCGCCTGCATCCGCAAAAGGAGGCCGTCTTGACGTAACGGGCGCAGTTTGGCCAGGTTGTCACGGAGTTTCAGCAGGTTGAAGGCGCTGACGTCATAGCCGTCCTGCGCGTGCACCTGTTCTGCCAATGCCCATCCTTCCTTTTCTTGTTTTTCCTGGCCTAGGCGCAACAGGGCCTGTGCCCGTTGCAATTTCGCAGGCAAAAATCCGCTGTCGAATGCCAGTGCCTGCCGGGTGGCCGTCACGCCTTCAGAAAAACGATATTTATCAAACAGTTTGCGGCCTATCAGGTGATCCACCTGTGGATCCTGTGCCCAGGACAATAAGGCGCGGGTCCGTTCGCGTGCGATCCCATCAGCGTCATTGTCCAGATGGGCCAGCACGGCCAGAAGGGCGTGCGCCTGCGGAAGATTTGGATCTACCGCCAGTGCGTGCTGTAGATGTTTTTTTGCCGCGCTGGGATCTTCGGCGTCTATTTCATGTTCAGCCCGCAGCACTAAGGCGTCCAGATGCCGGGGGTTGGTCCGTAGGGCGCGATCAAGGGCCTGCAAGGCCTTGGGGCGATCGTCCTGCCACAGGGCTTGGGCCATCCCGACGTGTAGATCCGGATCCAACTCCACCTTTTCTAGGCCGCGTCTGAACCAATCAGCCGCCAGATCATTGTCATGTTTGCCCAGCGCCAGACGTCCGGCCACCAGATAGATTCGGCGCAGCTTGGGATCCTTTTTCGCAGCAACGTCGTAATAGGTGACCAAGACCGCCTTGGGCTCTGCTCCCAACCACAGCGACAGTTCTCCCGCGGCCAAAAGTTCAGCGGCACTTTCCTGGTGGGCACCCGCCGCCGTCATCGACAACCGCGCTTGTTCCAAGGTTTCGTGTTCGCGTGTTTTGTCGCCGATGGTGGCAAACACATCCCGGGCTAGGGCGAGGGCTTCAACATTGGTGGGGCGACGGTCCAGCAGGGCCTTAACCGCAATGGCCGCGTCTTTCCGTTTTCCCATCGTCAAAAGCGCCCGCACCAGCAGTGTTCGCAGCGGAATCGCGGCACCGCTTTGGTCCAGGATGGCCTCGATCTGCCGGACGGCATTTTCGTAGTGCCCTGCGGTGATTAGGGTCTGGGCCTCACGAAGATCGTCGTCATCTTGGGCCCATGCCTGCTGCGATATGCTCCCCGCGGCCACGCCTAGGGCCGCCCAGACAACCGTGCGGGTTAGTGCCACCACGTCCGGCAGTCTACACTGCTCTTTGGATAAACAGCGGCACCGGCAATCGCTGCCTGATGACAAAAAGGCTATATCGGATAAACGTCATGCGACAAGTTGTTTCCTCGATTCGAAACCGATGCGTGGGCGTTACAACCGGTGCAGGGCTTATTATCCTGTTGCTCGGGGGTGGCGCTGTGACTGGTTGTTGCGTTCCTGCAAAACCCAACGCCGTGTTCAGCAGGGATTCGGCCCCGGATTTGCACAGCCACGCCCAGCCCAACCGGGTGCGTGTGCGCCATGTCAGCCTCGATCTTGGTCTTGATTTTACGGCGCGCACGGCCGCTGGCACCGTCGTGTTGACTTTCGATCGCCCTGACGCCCAGGCACCGCTGACCTTGGACCTCAAGGGTCCTGTCGTCACTGCCATTACAGGTGCCGACGGGAAGGCGCGCCGATTTCGGTTGGGGCCCGAAGATCCCCAGCTTGGCACGGCGCTGATCGTTGATCTGGAACCCGCTGATCGGAGCGTCAAGATTGCGTACCACACCACGGATCGTTCGGTGGCCCTACAATGGTTAGGATCCGAACAGACGCGCGACCGCAAACATCCGTTTGTGTTCACCCAGGGCGAAGCGATTTTCACCCGCACCTGGATTCCGCTGCAAGATTCGCCCGGCGTTCGGGTGACCTATGACGCCCGCATTCAGGCACCAAAAGATCTGACCGTGCTGATGGGCGCGGAACAACTTGGCCGCGGCCCCGACGGCGCGTGGCGCTTCCGATTGGACAAACCCGTGGCGCCGTATCTCATCGCCTTGGCCTGCGGTGATTTGGCCTTTGCGCCCGTGTCGGCACGTTCGGGAATCTGGGCCGAGCCATCCCTGGTCAGGGCCTCGCAGGCCGAGCTTTCGGACACCGAATCCATGATCGCCGCCGCTGAAGCCCTGTTCGGTCCGTACAGGTGGGGTCGGTATGACGTGCTTATCCTTCCCCCAGCTTTTCCCTTTGGTGGCATGGAGAACCCGCTACTGACCTTTGCGACGCCGACGATCCTGGCGGGCGACAAATCTCTTGTCGCGCTTGTCGCACACGAACTTGCCCATTCATGGTCCGGCAACCTTGTTACCAACGCGACCTGGCGTGATTTCTGGCTCAACGAAGGATTCACCGTGTACTTCGAAAACCGGATCATGGAACGCGTCTACGGCGCCGACCGTGCCGTTCTTGAACGGCAACTGTCGTGGAACCAACTAGCCAAAGAAATGCGTGAATTGCAGCCGTGGCAACAGGTCTTGCATCTGGAATTAAAAGGGCGCCACCCGGACGACGGGTTTTCGATCGTGCCTTATGAGAAGGGGGCGCTGTTTCTGCGGCGTCTCGAAGAACTGTTCGGGCGCCCCCGGTTCGACGTCTTTTTGCGTGGCTATTTTGACCACTATGCATTTCAAAGTATCACCACAGCGGAGTTCGTGGCTTTTTTGAAGGCCAACCTTTTTCCGCTAGATGCTGCGGCTGCGGCAAAACTCGATCTTGCGGCCTGGATTGAAAAGCCGGGGCTGCCGACAGATGCGCCCAAGGCGGTGTCCGGCGCGCTGACCAAGGTGGACAAGGAACGGCAGCGGTGGTTGCTAGGATCGGGCGCCCGCGACCTTGCGACGACTGGTTGGGTAACGCAGCAGTGGCAATACTTCATCCAGGGCATGCCCAGTTTTTTGTCGGACGTTCAGATGGCTGATCTTGACAGCAAGTTTCACTTCTCCGCGTCGGCCAACAGCGAGATTCTGTGTGACTGGTTGGTGCTGGCCGTTCGCCTTCAGTACCACGCGGCTGATGAACCGCTTACCAAATTCCTGATGGCCGTGGGTCGCCGCAAATTTCTCAAGCCCATTTATAGTGAGTTGGCCAAAACTGAAGGTGGCCTTTTGCGCGCCCGTGCCATTTACGCCAAGGCGCGTCCCGGATACCACGCCGTTAGCACCGGCACGATCGACAAGATTCTGAAGTGGTCGCTCTGAACCTGCTAGGGCGCCAGCAGTCCCATTAACGCGGCCGCGTCCAGTGTGGTTGGGGCGCTGGTCTCGCGCAGAATATTTTCTGCGAGGTCGCGCTTTTTTACATGCAAGTCCAGCACCTTCTGTTCAACGCTGCCCACTGTTACCAATCGATAGATAGTGACCGGGCGGGTTTGTCCGAATCGATGGGCGCGATCGCTGGCTTGGTCTTCTACGGCCGGGTTCCACCAGGGATCCAGGTGAATGACGTAATCGGCGGCGGTCAGGTTCAAGCCAAAACCGCCTGCCTTTAGGCTGATCAAGAACACGTCGCCTTGTCCCTTTTGGAAGGCATTGACCGCCGCCGTTCGCGCTTTCTCGGTGCAACTGCCATCGAGGTATTTAAAGGCAATGCCTTCGGTTGTGAAACGGTCGCGAACGATGGTTAGGAAATCTACGAACTGGCTGAAAATGAGCGCCCTGTGCTGCCCTGCGCGCAGATCGTGCACCAGCGTTACCAGGGCCTCTAGTTTCGCGCCGCCAACGTCGGCGTCAGGTGCCACCAACCGTGGGTGACAGGCGGCCCTTCGCAGCCGGGTTAGTTCGGCAAGAATCCGAATGGCGGATTGGCCACTGCCCTTGGCGGATAGCAAGGCGTTAAGTGAAGTACGTCGCAGAGCCTCTAGAAACGCACGTTCGGGTGCCTCGGGTTCAACTTCGTGCAAGATTTCAGTTCGCGAGGGCAGTTCCTTGAGAACATCAACCTTCCGTCGGCGCAGCACAAATGGCGAAATGACAGCAAGCAACGCTTCACGCATGGCTTGATCGCCGTCACGTTGGATGGGCTTTCCAAACCGTTCTTCAAACTCCTTAGCACTCCCCAGCAGGCCCGGGTTTGCGATGTTCATGAGGCTGTACAAATCGCCTAGGTGATTTTCAATAGGTGTACCCGTCAAACAGATTCGTGTCTGGGCATTCAATCTGCATGCGGCCTGTGCGCGCAAGGTGGTGGGGTTTTTGACGACCTGGGCTTCATCCAGGATCAACGTTGCCCATTTGATCTTTTCTAAGGCCTCGATGTTCTGAACCATGGCCGCGTAGCTACAGACCACGATATCGAAGGCGCCTCGGGATTTCAGAGGCGCATCGTCAATCGACACAAAACGAAGGGTGGGGGCAAATCGTAGCCCCTCATCCGTCCAGTTTGCCTTCACGCTGACCGGCGCAACCACCAGGGCAGGGCCCATGTCGGCGCGTTCCAGCAGCAACGCCAAGGTCATCAGCGTTTTCCCTAGGCCCATGTCATCGGCCAGAATTGCGCCTGCCCCGAACGCGGCCAGCCGGCTTAGGAAGGCGAACCCGGTTTCCTGGTACCCGCGTAGATCGGCCGCCAAAGTTGCGGGCAGCACGGGTTCGCTGCGAAAGGCTTTGTCGATGCGGGCCAGCTGTTTCGATGACGCTGCGTCGGATTTTAGCTTGTGCTCACGTCTGAGATCATTGAGCCAACCCCCGACAAAACCCAAGGCGTTCGCGGGCAAGGACAGTTGATTGGCTTGCGAATTTCCCGCCACCGCGGACAGCGCGCGCAACTGACGCATCAGTTCTGGGGCCACGCTGACATAGCGACCATCGGCCAGACGAACGTAGCCGCGATTCAGCAGGTTCCGTTCGATCAATTCGTCCATCGACAAAACCAAACCCTCATCAAGGTTTGCTTGCCCACTAAGTTCAAACCATTGTCCGGCTGTTTTTAGTTCCAGCCTTAGGTTGCCGAAGTTCAGCTGCCCAAATACCGAAACGGGTTCTTCACCTTCCGCCCAGCGAACGACCACATGGTCTGCAAGCGTGGGAGCATTGAGGACACGAATGACATCCAGGCATTTGCCAAAATCATCGACGTGCATTGTGTTGCCCGCCTGGGGAAACGTCAGCGTTTCGTGAAATTCAGCCAACGCGTTTGTCATGCGTTTTTCGTCGGCCAGATTGCGTTGACAGGTCAAACGCTGGCCATCGATCTCTGCTGCAAGATTCACCATCCCTTGCCCGGGGACAAGGATTGGCCCCTTTAGCCCCAGGGGTTCAACGGCCACGACGATGTTCAGGCCCGGGTTCGCGCGGCTGAGCACCAGAACAGGACGGGCATCGGCGGCAACTTCTTTCGAATGTGCCCCACCCCCAGCGAATTCACGCGAAGACTGAATGTGAAACAAGCCCGAAAGCCTGGAAATCGTCGCCCCAAGTCGCTCGTGGGCGCCTGCAGGAATCACGGGCAAGGATCCGATGGTCTCAATGGCCTCGATCTGCGCCGCAGTGAACGCGACCACCACCAGACGGTCCGCTTCGGGCCGCAACACACCATATCCCGACGGATCGGGTTTGGGTTCAACCTCAAAACGAAACCCGTCGGTATTCTGAGTGACCCGTAAATCTGGTTGTCCTTCAACGACCTTAACCGGTCTGAAACTGGGGTCGTCGGCCCACAACACGCATGGATGCCCCACAAGGGCGATAAGGGACGCCGGGGTAAAGTCGTGGTAGTGGTTCCTCCAGCTTCTGTAGCCAACAATGGTGTCAGTGACCTTGCGATCCGCGGGCGTTACAGGCGCATTGGAGCTGCCCTCGGATAATCTTTGTAGTGACACGGCTCGTCCGGAACTCCAATGGGCCCCCTGGCGTTTTTGCAACATCGCATCGATCCTGATGTGACAGGCCATCAGCGGGGCGGGGTGGCCGTCCATAACCTTCAGGACAAATGCAAGGCGACCTGGCCGGGTTTCAGATGCATCCGTTACGTTGGCGACGGCTGCCGTCCGATCCAGCAAACGTTCCAGTCTTTCGAGGCCCGCCTGCCACGCGGGTTGTACTGTCCACAGGTTCATGAGGCTATGTGGGGGTGCAAGGGGCGCGACCGTGTTGGCTGGGAGACACAGCGCCGCAGCGGCGGTGAAAATTTGGTCCGCCACCCAGGGGAAACCGCCCGCACGCAACCGCCTGGCCGAATCGAGCGCATTTTTTGCAAGGTGGGAATTTAGGCGTCTTATCGTAGGGTCGTCCGCTGGAAGCACGGGCCAAAAAATTGCAGATAACAAAAGGGCCAGGCCATTGTGGATCTCCCCGCCCTGGGAAAATGCATCAAACATGAAAGTGCCCGCTGCCTCATCGCGCGCCCCTGCGGCAGCTCCCATGATGGCTTTTTGGTTTTGGGTTCGCTGGGCGGCGCTTTGCAGCTCGGCAACCGCCTTGTCCTGACTGGTTCCCGACGCCAAGACCAACGTCAAAAGTGGGGCCGCGGGGCCTTCGAGGCGGGGCTTTTTCTTTGTGCCTCCACTTGATGCCACATGGGCCGCACGGGCCAACCGTCGGGCGTCGTCCCAGTTTCCGCGACGTAGGGCTGCAAGGGCCTGAATCTGTAGATCGCAGGGGTCGGAGGGGTCGGTGAACAGGTCAGCGATTTGTACGGTGTCGTGTGCAAGCACAAGGAGAACGCCAGCTTGCAAACGCAGCTCTGGACCGTGGGCTGACAGGGGCCGAACCAGAGCGTGAAGGACTTCGTCGCAGGGGTGCTGCACGAACTGATAGCTGCGGGGTACTGAGGATGCAACCCACTTGTCTCGCAGGGGGAGGGGCAAGGTGTTGATGGCCTGTATGGGGGCCTGTACCGGCAACAGAACTTCCGGTTTTGGATGAACATCCCCCATCCAGGGGCTGGACTTTCCAAAGACGTTCATCGACGATTCAATCGCATTGCTTTCGCCTAAATAGATCGAGCAGCGCGCAAGCATTCGGTTCCGCAAACCATTGTCGTCCCGGCGTGCGTACCCGAAGGTTATGGGCCCGGCTGCCTGTTTCGCGGCTAACGCCAACAAGCGGCCCTTGATGTCTTGCAGGACGGGCCGCAGTCTTGAATCAAGCAGGCAGCGTTCCCCCCAAAAGGGATCGATAAAGTGGATAAAGGGCTGCTCCGTAGTCGATCGCGCCACGTTCGCACGCGCCCAGATTTCCAGGTATTCGCTGAGATCGCCCGTGTTGATAGGTGATCCGCGCGAAGGTTTGGCTGTTGCGCTGGTCGGGTGTCCCTGGGCGGTACGCGGGGCCCTTTGTACGCCTAGATCCGCAAGAACCTGTGCCAAACTGGAGCGATTGAATTCGCCGTACAACGCCGCAACGACGAAGCAAAGCTGGTCATTGGGATCGTGAAGTGAATCGATAAATGTTTCAGAAATCGTGCCCGGCATGGGCCGAACATACGCCGCTTCGAACGCGGCGCCTACAGGTCTAAAACGTCCACATGCCCGCTTTTCGCGTAGGCAATGATGAGTTCGTCGCCGGTAACGAGGGTGAGGTTCTGATTGCGTGCCGTTCCGACAATGAAACGGTCGGCCGGATCTCTGTGGAAGGTGCCGGGTAGTTGGGTCGCTTCGACTACAACGTCGATCGGAAGATCGAGCAACACGAGCCCTTCCGCGTTGTCCTTAAGCCACAGGGCAATGGGACGATTTATCCGAATCTTGCCCATCGATACCTTCAGGGCGATCTCCCAAAGCGAAATCTGAGTGAGAAAGACACGGCCATCCGACAAGGCCGCGTCGATCGTTTGAACCACGTCTTTGGAAATGCGGTCGTCTCCGACTGCTAACCAAAACCAGGCGTGAGTATCAAGGAGATACTTACTCATCGATACCGGCCCACAAATCTGGTTCCGGATTGAACGCATCGTCCGCGACGAAAACCACGGTCGTCTTAGCGCGGCCAAAAAGTGCGCGTGGTTTTGCTCCTTGCACCGGCACCAACTTCGCCACGGGCCGACCGTGTTTCGTGACGAGGATTTCCTCCTTGGTGCGTTCGACCTCGTCCATGAGTTCGAGGCATTTTGCCTTAAAGACGCCGGCAGCCACGGTGGTCATGATGACACCATGGTCATACTATGGTCATATTTATCCCGAAGGTCAAGCCGCTAGAGCACCCACCTGGCTTCGCTTGTTTCGTTGGTCCGTCAAGCGCTGAAGTGCTTTAGCCTCCATTGTAACCGTCCGGCAGATCCGTTAGGTTCGCGGCAAATCCCATGTTTGACTCTAACGGCGACATCCGCGCCCGCATGATGGCTCTGGCCATAGTTCCAGCGCTGTTGATGGCCGGGCCGTTGGTGCTTCGGGCTGAGCCACCTCCGGTCCCCGTCCCCGCTTCCGTCCCCGCCTTCATGACCTGGCTGAATCCTCCGCACAAGCCGATGCCGGGGGTAGAGCACAAGAGTTACATGAGCCGGGCCATGAAGACAGCAGTCGGTTACAACATCTATCTGCCCCCGGGCTACGGGGAGGGAAGGCAGCGTTATCCCGTTGTTTACTGGCTCCACGGGCGCGGGGGGACCGAGAACAGCAGCCCGGTGATGGCGCAGATCCTCGATCAGTCGATCGCGACGGGCACCGTGCCGCCTACCATCCTGGTGTTCGCCAACGGGGGCGCGCAGAGCCTCTACTCGGACTCCTTCGATGGCCAGTACCTGTCCGAGACCACCATCATCCGCGAGCTCATTCCGCACGTGGACAAGACCTATCGCACCGTCGCCCGGCGCGAAGGTCGATCCCTGCAGGGGATGTCGATGGGTGGGGCGGGGGCCATGAAGCTAGGGCTGAAGTTTCCGGACATCTTCGGTTCGGTGGCGGCATTTGCGGGGGGATATGTCGAGGTGGACTTTCTTGCGGCTAAGGCGGCGCCCATCTTCGAGAAGGTCTTTGGCGGAGACCGCGCGCTCTTTAGGGCCAACGATCCTTTCGAGCTGGCGCGGCTGCAGGCCAAGAAAATCAAGGGCCGCTTACCGATAAAGATGTACGTGGGGACGGCGGATGTGTCACTAGATCAGAGTCGGCAGTTCCACTCGTACCTTGGTGCGCTGAAGGTCGCGCATGAGTACATCGAGATCGAGGGGATCAAACACTCCCTCACCGACCTGGTGGCGCGCACTAAGAGTGACAATTTCGAGTTCGCGGCGCGGCACTTCGCACGGCGAGGGGCGGTTCGGCACATCGACAGCGCTGTAGTTCAATAGGAGACATCGGGTGGCCTATTGGCATGGTCTGCTGGGTCTGACCGTAGGCCAACGGCAACCTCGACTGGGACAACCACGGCCGCATTGGCAAGAACCTACGCAAGCTGACGTTCAAGCGCAACGGGCTGGTGGCGTCCTCGTTACGTCAATAGCTGGGGAATGTTCCCTGTGACCTCCCCTAACGCGGTTTGTGGCATTCCCATCGCATTCATAACCGTGATCAGGGCCTGCGCCGGATGTTTCCCGGTGGCGGCCACATGGGATCCCTTCTTCAGCTTGCCCGACGCGCCACCCCCAACCAAGATGCACATGTTCTCCGTCGAGTGGGCATTGTCCTTCCCCCCGGCCTCAGAGTCTTTTCCGTGACCGGCCTCAAAGACCATCACCGCGGCCGTGTGGTCCAGAACGTTTGAGCCATCGTTTTCTGGGACGTCCTTCAGTTTCTTCAGAACTTTGCCCCACTGTTTGATCAGGTAGCCCACGGCGTCCGCAAATTCCGCGCCCGAAGATTCATGGGACATTTGATGGATGTCGGGGACTTTTCGCGGAAACCCAGGCGGCAATCCCATCCAGCACTTCTCATGCGTCAGCATGTAGGACGCGACCCTTGTCAGATCACAGGCGAAAGCCATCGCGATCAGATTCGCATAGACATCCCCGCGCATATCTTCACCTGCGTACGCATACCCCGTTTCACGGGCCGGATCGGCACCCGGATTCGGGAACATCTTGCAGGCCGCACCAACCGGAGCCACCTTGTCGAGGCCGAGTTCCAGCCGCCGAACCTCGTCGGCGTGTTTTTGCACACGGATCTGATCTGCAGCGCCCAGTTTGTTCTTAAGACTGGCCAGGTCGCCAGATACGATATCAAGGACACTCTTACCCTGGCGCAAAAGGAATGCATCCCGCGCGATGTCCGCAGGGGTCGTCGAAGGCGCCTTGAAAGTCGAAAATAGCGCTTCGTAGGCCACACGCGGACTGGATATGGGTTCGATCTTGGACAGTGAACCCTTGTCCATGCGGTACGACTGCGGCCCGTTGCCCCCGACGTACCCATAGGCCTGAAGCCGGTATGCCAGCTGCCGGTTCGCAGTGCCTCCCGAAATTGCGTCGGCTACCAACTGATCGACGGTTGACCCTTTGGGACTGCTGGTGCCTTGCGCCCCGGCGCCACCCCGGGTTCCCGACAATTGTGGCCCCATGGTGTTGAAATGGACCAACAAACCCTTGCCCCCGGGAAACGGCGGATCCACCGCCCAGGGAATCATCAGCCCCGAAACTACAGAAATGTAGGGCAGAATCCCCATATCACTTAGTGGCTTTAACGATCGGGGTGCATCCCAGCCAAGGCCGGTTGCCTTGGGTGTTACGCCTTCGTCGACCCCGTGGCGATCTGCCGCAAGGGCGACACCTGCCCAGGACATCGCGAATCGCCGGGGTGGGGTGCCAGGGGCGGCGCCGCTGTTCCGGGGCCGCAGCATGATTTCCAGCGGGGGCAAGGCCACCGCGATGCTGCCTACGCCCCTTAGTAGTGTGCGTCTGGTGATGACGGGTACGCGGCTCATTGTGCGACCTCCTCTCGGCGGTGACGGAAGGCTTCGGAACTGACAACTTCCACCATCAAATCATCAAGTCGAAGGGTGGCCTTTTTATCCTGTATCGATTTTGTCATCTGATCTATGACCATGCTGTCGTTGGCGTCCAGCTGGGACCGGCCTGAGGCAAACGTGTAGATCTGTTTGACAAGACACGGTTCAAGTTCCCCAGACTTGGCCAGCAGGCTGCCCAGTTCGGCCGGGCCGCTAAAAGCGCCCATCCCCATGACTTCGCCGGCGCCCTTGATCTCGCAGGTCGGCTTGCCAGGTTCGGTCTTGCGTGACCGGCCCTGCATGTCGAAATTTTCTAGCCCAAAACCAATCGGGTCCATCAGCCCGTGGCAGGCGGCACATCCCGGATCCGCCCGGTGGGCAGCGTAACGAACGTCTTTACAGTCAGTGGGATTTTTCTTCGCAAATTCGGCGACATCAACCATGACCGGCGGCGGTGGCACTTCCTGGCACAGCAGTTTGTTGCGAATCGCCTTCCCGCGCAGGGTCGGGGACGTATCGGCGACACTGCCGCCGATGGTCAAGAACGACAACTGTCCCAGCAGCCCCCGGCGTTTTGCGTCTGTCGGTACAGCCCATTTGCCGGTCGCCTGACCAGGCAAAGGCATCGCGTATTGTCTGGCGAGGGTGTCGTTCACAAAGGCCTCGCCAAACGTGAACAGATCGCGCCAAGGAAGGCGTTCGGTGAAAATCACCCGGCCCATCAGCGCCGCGGTTTCCGCGCGCGCGGCGGCAGCAAGGGTACCCCCGACGGTCAAAGTCTCGTAGCCCATCCACAGCGCGTGGAAGCTGTCGGTCAGCGCCTGCGCCCTGGGATCCTTCAACAACCGCAGGGCTGCCGTTCGGACACCGTCCGCCGAATTCAAGTCACCTTTTTCGGCAACGCTAAGAAGGGCATCATCGGGCATGCTGCCCCATAGAAAAAACGACATGCGCGAGGCAACCTCGGTTCCCACCAACTTGAACAACCCAGCGTTGCCCGCGACCGGCGTTCCTCGTTCCACGCGGTACACAAGATTTCCGTTCTGCAAGAACGCATTGAGCGCCAGCTTGACACCCAGATAGAAGTCTCCACCCTCGGTTCCCAGCGCTGCCAGGCTCTCAAATTTCATGATCTCCGCGGGAAGCAGCGACCGACGGAAGGCAAGACGGCCAACGCGGGTGATGAACGAACGAAAACAAGTTGCGTCCGTCGCGGCGGCGGGTTTGCAACCCACGACCATGTCCCTACGGGGCACGTCGGTCATCAGGCGATCGACAGCCTCACGCGCGACTATGTTCAGCCCGACCACCAAGGCATTGGATGGTTCCTGAACCGTGTAGTCATTGTCGAAGGGCATGCGGCGGTCATCCGGCATGACACCTGCCGAAGGCCGGGTGCTGTCACCCAAGAGATCCCGCAGAACATTGTCGTATTCACGCACAGACAGGCGGTGCAGACCACTGACCGCCGCCATTGACGCCGGTGCTGTAGGGCCAGAAGGACCCGAGGGGCCAGTCACCCCGGGCATGTTCGGTGTGCCTGTAGCGCCCCCCGGACCGCCCATAGAGACCCCGGCGCCCGGTGGGTTGGGCAGCACCTTGCCGTCCTTGTCTCGCACTACAGGTACGTTGTCCGGGTTCTGCGCCGAACGCCCGGCTCCGTCCCCGTCTATCGATCCTGAGCAGGCGAAAAATGCAGCAGGCAAGGCAACCAATAAACGTCTCATAGCGAAATCCTTTCTGGCCGTCCCTTAACGGTTCGCCGCATACGCGCAAAAATGAATGCGGATGCGAGAATCGGTACAAAACACGAAGCGATCGGTTCAGAGGCGCCGCCCATAGAACATCCTGTGTTAACCCCGTGCCGACGGGCGGGGTTGGCGGTCTCCCCTGCATCCGGTGCCGTGGGCACATTGTCGTCATCGACGGCAGGCGCCGTCGGCTTCGCCGCAACCACGGGGGGCGACACTTGGGGCTCGGCGGCCACCACAATCACCGTTGCCAGTGCGTCGGGGCGAAGGTCAGTGTTGACCAAAACGCCAGCGTCGGGCGCAGTCGCCCGGGCGGGCGCAGTCGTTCCCGCATCTGCCGACCGAGGCGTCGCGGGCGCTCCGTTGGGGCGAACGTAGGTCCCGCCGGGCGACACAAAAGTCACCACGACGCGCAGCTTTGAAGGCGTGAACAAAGCTGCCGTCGCGGCCCCGACTTGTTCCGGTCCGACGTTGCCCAATTTTGGGTCGGTGAGAATGAACGACGTCGAGCCCATGCCCTGTTTCCAGTCGCTCATATCGAAGTAGGAAAATTTCGGCACGGCGGCGGACCATTCGTAGACACCCGTCGTTGTGTACTTCGGCGCATACGGGCCGCAGCTGTAGTGGGGCTTGGTGCCAAAGCAGTTGTGGAACTGTGTGGGTTGCGCGGACGGCTTGGAGATTACTTCCAAATAATAGTAAACAGTGCCCTTGGAGTAATCGACCGGAGACACCAGGTTGGCCGGGGTTTCCGGCGACGGCTTGACCCAATGGTGGGAGTACGGGGCCGTTACAGAGTTGTGTTCGTAGCTGATGTCAAATGCAACGAACTGCTCAGCCGCGGCATTTTGGGCAAACAGCAGGGTTGCCGCCGCAAGGCCGAAGGGGCTGACGATTCGAAATCGCGTCATTCTGTGGATACTCCTGGAGGATCAAGTGGGGAACTCGAAGCTCATCTACGCTGTAAATGATCCATTCCCCCAGGAGTGCGGGTGTTACATAAGTTTTTCAAAACGTTACATTTCAGTCTGGGAACCGGGCCGTCGATTGGGAAGGGAGTGGGGGAATGCGGGATTTTGGTAGCTTTAATGCGGGGGCTCGTCCTGGCGGCGGCTTTCGGGACGGGATGCGGTCGCATTGACTACACGCGTCTTGAAGCGGGCGGACCCACCCAAGACGGGGGGGGGAGGGGGAACGCGGAGATTCCCGACCTCGCTGGGCGGGACGTGCAGGCGGACGTGGGTGCCCGCGTGGATGTTCCTGCCTCTGGGCCGACCGACCTGGGATTAGGATCGCCGGTTGACGCGCCAGGGCCGATGCTGAACTCTTACGATTCCGCCGTGCCCGACGTCGGGAATGATGCGGCGACCGTGATCGCGAACGGCAAGGCGTGTTTGGCGGCTGCGGCTTGCGCTTCTGGATTCTGTGTGGACGGTCTCTGTTGCGACTCGGCTTGTGGTGGGCTGTGCAGCGCGTGTAACCTGCCAGGACGTCTGGGCGCTTGCGTGCCCGTCGCTGCGGGGGCCGATCCTCAGGACGAATGTGCGGTCACGCCCACGACCACCTGTGGCCGTGATGGGACCTGCGACGGCGCCGGGGCGTGTCGGCTGCATCTGGCCACGGTGCAGTGCGGGCCCTCGCGCTGTGTTGCTTCGTCATCGCAGCAGACACCAACCTGCGATGGCAAGGGCGCGTGCCAGACCTCCGGCCCGCTTTATTCGTGCGGAACGAATCTGTGTACGGCCGGGGCCTGTCCCGTGTTGTGTCCCGCGGGCACGTGCCCCCAGAAATACCGCTGCGAAACCGGCGCCTGTGTTCCCGACGGCCTCCTGCTGTACTGGAACCTGGACGAAACCAGCCCCACGGCAACCATCGCGAATGACAGCAGCGGGCACGGCTATCATGGCACCTTCACCGGCGCCGCAGGCTTCCCTGTTGCGTCTGCGGATGTTGCGCCTGGGCTACAATTTTTCAACCCCTCAAGCCGCGCGTTCACGATGGCCGATCGGCATGCCATCCAGTTGGCGCCGATGCCTCCCGCTATCAAACGTGTCAACGACATCACCGTGTCGGCGTTCTACCGGGGCACTGCGCCCGACAGCGGGGGCCAGTCTGCCGTGATTTCGTTGGGTGACAGCATCGGACTGCATGTCGGGCCACAACAGATCAATCTGTTCAAACACGTCGCGGGGCCCGAGTTCGTGAACCTATTCGTCGTCGGCTCGCCAATACTAGACGGACAGTGGCACCATGTTGCCGGGGTCGTGGGTACGGGAGGCATGCGTCTGTTTTTCGACGGCCAAAAACAGAGCAGCAACCTGGATGGACGGCCCGTGATCTACATTCGGGGGACTGACCTGTGGGTGGGACGCCATGGCAGCGATCTTCTTGACGTGGACTTTGGTGGCAACATCGACGATGTGCGCATTTTTGACCGGGCTCTTAGCGATCAGGAAATCGCTGACCTTAGCCGCGGCTCGCACGCGCCGTGACGGCAAGCCGCCCACCCCCATGTCACCTACTTTGCGGGTTTGGCAACCTTGGCTTTCACGCGTTTGAGCTTCGAGATTCGCCCGAACGAATTCCAGTCCTCGACATATAGGTTGCCCTTGGAATCCCAGGCGCCCCCGTGAGGAGAGGTGAACTGGCCGTCCTTCCATTTGTCTGGGGACACATTGTAATTGCCGCGCAGGGCGGGATCGGCGTTGTCTCCCAATTGGGTGATGACCTTGTTTTGTTTGTCGAAGATGGTCACGCGGCCCTTCAGGTCGATGATCATCATGTCGTCGCCTCGAAAGACGACCTTGGATGGCAACCGCAGCTCTTCTTCGACCTTGTCGATGTATTTTCCGTCCAGGGTGAACAACTGCAGCCGGTGGTTCTGGCGATCCGCCACGACCACCCGCGGCTCTGCGTTGCGCAGATCGATGCCGACACCGTGAGGTTGTTTCAGCGGCCCGGCAGCGCCTTCGCTGCCATTCCATGATTGCACGTGCATGCCCGTCCTGCTGAACCGGTGCAGCCAGTTTTTTCCGTAACCATCCACCACGTACACGTCGCCGTTTGGCGCCACGTCCACGGCGGTGGGCAGGAATTCTTTGGCTTCTTTGTACATGTTGTTCTTGTTGGGGAAGGGAATCGTCATCAATTCGTCTCCCTCCAATGAAATCTTGATGACCTCGTGGCGCCCCAGGTGCGTGATCCAAATGACCTCCCGATCCCCGTCCTTAACCAGGCGCAGGCCGTGGGCCCCTGCCTCGAAGGCGTATCCGAACACCTTCTGGACGCGACCGTCGACGTCAACCTGGTACAGGGTGTTGGTGCTGTCCGTGGCGAAGAAGATGCGATCCTTGGCGTCGATGACGACGTCGCCGTGGGTTTTGCCGATATTCATCCCCGGCGGCAATTTGATCCATCCGGGCACCCATTCGTAGGTGTGGCTACCAGCGCCCATGATGATGGGCGGGTCTTTGGCCTGGGCCGTCCCGGCCGTCAGAAACAACCCCAGCGCCAACGTCGCGGTCATGAACTTGAATATCGAAGTGTTCAGCATGGGGCGGGTTTTCTCCCGTTCCGGTGCCCAAGTCAATGCACGCGCTTGTTTGCGGTTGATGCCCTTCCCCCCAAAGGTCGTCCCCGTTGACTTCGTCAGCACGAATAAACTGTGCGGCACGGGTCTTGGCTGGATCGACGCCCACCTGCTGGCCAGCGCGGCGGACACCCGCTGCAAACTGTGGACACACGACAGGCGGCTTGGCCTCGCGGCGGCAAGACTTGACCTCGCCTGGAAGCCTTAGGATCAATCCCTTAGCTTGCCAAAATGATCCGCGGGCCGGTCAGCGCGCGGGCCAGCTCCAACAGGGCCGGTTCGGACGCCGCTTCGGCCTCGGGGGCGCGGCGAATGACGAAATGGGCATCGGGGCCAGACGCTTTTTGTACGATGTGACCCAAATCGGTCAGCAGCATGACGGCAACGTCCAGCAGGCTGGGCTGCCCTTCGGACGACACCGTGCTGTCATTGCCTGCAACGGCGGCGTCGCGCGGGCCGGCCTTTTCAGCCAGCAGAGCCTTCCAGCGCGTGATGGCCTCACGCAGGGCAGGGCCATCAAATTTCGCCAACAACGGTGCCAGGGGCGCGGTTGGCAACCGGGCCAGCCGCAAGGACGGGCTTTGGCCGAAATCTTTGGTCAACAGCAGGACTTCGTCTGGCGAAAACACGCCCAGCAAACCGTCTTCATCGCCCGCCGGGCTGCTGAAGGGAATCGTGTCGATGTACATCAACAACGGATCCCCACCCTTGCGGTAGGTCTCGATTTCGTCATCGTCTAGCGGCGGAAACGTGGTGGCCGCGCCGATATGAAGCAGCGGCATCAGCACGTCTTCCCATAGTTCCGCGGGCGCAAATCCGGTTCGTCCGGTGGCCCCATGAAGCAAGGTCAGAAGTTCCACCAGTTGGGGCGCGGCGCCTATCTGCGAAAGCAAAGGTTTGGCGCCGTCTAGGCCCTGAAGTGATCCCACGATTTGGTCGCGCATGGGATCGCGGGATTCGGTCGGCATCCCTTGGGGAAGACGATCAAACGCGCCCTGAATGTCGCGAATGGTTTCGTGAACCGGGCGTTCCCACAGGTTTTGGGTCGCGGTCTTGTCCAGGCACATGAACTGGACAAAACCGGGATCGAAAAGGCGTTGGTAATCTGCGGGGCCTGGGCCGGTTTCTTCGGTAATGCCCTGGGCCTCGCGCGCCCGGGCTAGGGCGGAAGAGATGCCGGATTTGATTTCGTCCAGCGCCGCCAGTTTTCCCCGCGACAACGCCTGCACGGCCGCATCGAAAGGCGAAAACACCAGCAAGGCCCCCGGAAATCCCAGCGCCGCCCCCTGCGGCAGGCTGCGGTTGGGAAACCAGAAGGCCCCTAGGTCGCGGGCCAGTTTTTCGGCCAAGGTCGCGGCGACCATGAACGCGACTTCGTGATGTTCCGGTTTTTCCAGCGTGAACGCACAGCCCAGCAATTTTTCAACGCCCGATTCAATGCTGTCCCACGGGGTTTCCACCGGATCCAGGGGGGATCCCTGCAGGTTGGTCAGGGTTTCGCGAAAATGGGCGACGGCGGCGGCTATTTGGGGTGGGCTGGACGTTGACAAGGCTGCATTTCCTCCGGCGCTGTAGATAGCCCGAAGCCTGGTCCGCTGCCCGATTTATAGTTCTGGGACGCCGTCCTTAGCGGCCTTGGGTATGGGCGCGGGGTCGATGCGGGCGCATCCTCAAGGTATGCCGATGCCATGACCCAGCCGCTTGCCTCTTTCACGTTAGGTGATGGGCCCCGATCCACAGTGCTGTTGCACGGCTTCCTGGGATCCGGCAAGAACCTGCGGACCCTGGCCACGCGGTGGCTGGCGCGGGATCCGTCGCGGCGTTTCTTGCTGCCGGATCTGCGTGGCCACGGCGATTCACCGCCCCTTGATCCGACGACTGATTTGGATGCGATGGGCGCTGACGTGTTGATTGCCGCCCAAGCCGCTGGATTTTCCGCCCCCTTGCACCTTGTCGGTCATTCCCTGGGGGGCCGTGTGGCACTGGCGGCCGCGCGACGGGATCCCGAACAGATCACACGGGTCACGTTGCTGGACATCGGCCCGGGGCCCGTGGGCCGTGCGTCGGATGAAACGCGGCGGGTGATGGATCTGTTGCTGGCGGCCCCCGCGCAGGCCGCGGACCGACGGGATATGAAGACGTTTCTGATGGGGCACGGTCTGTCGTCGGCGCTGTCGGACTGGCTGCTGATGAATTTTGTGGCCTCAGGGGATGGGTACGGCTGGCAGATTGACCGGCAGGCCCTGTCAGAATTGCAAAATCGTTTTGTTGCGGATGATCTGTGGGACGTGATTCGCGCGGGGCGAACGGGGGTGAACTGCATCCGGGGAGGGCGGTCGCCGTATGTGTCAGATGATGAGGTAGAAGGTCTTCGCGCGGCGGGCTGTGCTGTCCACACGATAGACGCTGGGCACTATGTGCATGTCGAGGCCCTGGACAGCCTGCTGGATCTGCTTATGGGCGCCTAAAAAAATGTAGATCCTGGAACGGCCCGCTTGATGCGCACGCAACGATGGAGACCCGGCCGCGCAGGTGCTACCAAATGGTATCAATACCAAAGATGCTGATTGCACGATCATTGGTAGCCAAAGGCAATCGATCGATGGCGCTTTGAGCAGCGAGCATCCGGTCAAATGGGTCGCCGTGGCCTTGGGGCCAAGAACCAGCTCGTTCGGCATGAGCAAATGACACGGGCAAAAGATCGAATTTTTGGCTGGCACAATAAGCCTCAATCGAGGAGCTGCCCCATGTCAGCTTTCCAAGTCGGATTTTTGTCGAGATCTCCCATGCCGTTGCCGCGCTGACGAACACATGCGTTGAATCATCCTCTATGAGATGCCGCACTTTCTTGCTCAAGGACTTGTCATTACCCGCCCACCAGAGCAAAGCGTGCGTATCGAGCAATAGTTTTGACGTCGCCAATCAATCTTCTCCTGTCCACGCCGAAGGCAAAGGCTCGAAAAAAAATGCTGTTATTGTCAGCGCTCCCTTAAGCGTACCGCTCTCGCGTTTTGCCGGACGAGTGGCTAAGGGCACAAGGCGGGCATAAGGTTCGCCGCCTTTTGCAATCACGATTTCTTCCCCTGCATGAGCCCGATCGAGCAGCCGTGAAAGGTGCGTTTTGGCCTCGTGAACGTTGACAGGTTTCATTCTGAAAAGAATGACTAAGTCATTAGACTAAGTCAATACCCGAACAAGGCTCTGCTAAGATTGACGCCGTGGCACCCCCGATTGGACTTGTTGTTTCGCTAGTCGGTGTATCGCTCACCTTCGGTTGCTCGCGCAGCACGTCAGAGGTGTCTGGGGAACCAGGTGCCGATATCGGAAAACCTGACGCGGCCGACACAGTGGCGGATCGTGTGGCCGACGGTGCAGCGGCCACAACGACGGTTGGTCTGAACGCGGACGCGGCCCTGGCGAACAGCACAACCGACGGCGGCCCGGCGACAAGCGACGCGGGCCCCTATCTGCCCGCCCCCGCGATGGCTAGTGCCGGATGTGGCAAACCTGCCGATCAGGGCACCGCCCGTTATGTCCGTCACATGATCACGGTGGGTGCCAACATGCGCGAATATTTCATCTACCTGCCGAAGAATTACGACCCGATGCGGCCCTACCGCACGATATTCTTGTGGACGGGTTGCGGTGGCACCGGTCTGTCTGCGCTTCCAATGCAGAACTCGTCGGGCGAAAACGCCATCCTGGTCAGCGGCACGCCGGGCCCGGTTCGCGGCGATGGCTGTTTCGACGACCAGGTTCCCAATTCGATCGATCTTCCGTTCTTCGACGAGATGCTCAAATCGGTCAGCGCCAGTTATTGCGTCGATTCCACCCGGATCTTCTCGGTTGGCTTCAGCAGCGGATCATGGATGACCAACATCCTGGGTTGCGCGCGTGCCAGCGTTCTACGTGGTCAGGGCAACGTGTCGGGTGGTTTTCCGCGCCGGGTGACACCGTGCGGGGGCCCCGTCGCGGGAATGTTGATTCACGATCCAGCCGATCCACAGAATGGTATCGCCGGTGGCCGCGCGGCACGGGACCGCTTGCTGAAGGTTAACGGCTGCAGCAACACCACCGTTCCGTACGATCCCGCCCCGTGCGTGAGTTACGAAGGCTGCAAAAGCGGATTTCCGGTCATCTGGTGTGAGACGCCCGGCAAAGGCCATTCGCCCCAGAACAGTCTGTCCGTGCCGGGGTTCTGGAAGCTGTTCTCGCAGATATAATATGTAGAAAAAATATGTGAAACGTAGATTCACTTCTGGCATGACCTAGAGACCCCGAAACCCCGCTAGACCTTGTCTGGAACGCGGATTGCTTTAACGATGCGGCATGGGTACTTCGATTCGCATTCGGTCTGTTTGGCCTTTCTGCTGGTTAACCGTTGTCGCTTGCACAAAGGCCCCGCCCCCCGGGGCGCCGCGGGTGGTGCAGGTGGTCCCGGCGGCGGGTGAAGTGGCGTCCGATGGTCTGCGGGATGGCATTCGGCTGACCTTTGATCGGCCCGTGGCGGCACCGTCCGAACTTGGCCGGGCCCTACAAACTTCCCCGATCGTCATTGTGCCTGCGACGCCTGGCGAGGCCCGGTGGCTGGATGTGCAGACCCTGGCATATTTTCCCAAACAGGCGCTGTTGTCGTCAACCCGTTATCAACTGACCATCCCTGAGCCGCTAACGCCCGGGGGTCCGGCGGTGGTCTGGGACGGGTTGGCCTTCGTGTTTGATCGCATCAGCATCGCGGAGGACGTCGGATGGGAGGGGCCTGCCGAATATCAATCGACCCGGCCCACCGCCCGTTTGCGTGTCTCGATGCCCATGAACGAGAAGAGTGTGGCCGCCGCCTGCGGGTTTTTCGAAAGACGTCCCGACGGAAGTTTGGGCACCCACGTCGAGGCTGAAGTTGTGCCGGAGGTTGCAACATCTTCGGCGCCGGGCACCTTCCTGCGGTTGCGACCCGCAGATCCCCTGCGTCCGGGAACCCCGTACACCCTGCGCTGTGGCACCAAACTGCTTCCCAAAAATGGCAGCGAAGGTCTGGCGAAGGAATGGACAACAGCGTTCAGCACCTACGGCGCGGCCGCCGTGAAACAGATGGGGCCTGAAGGACGCGACATTGCGGCCGATGGGGTCAAGGTGCGTGTGACCTTTGCGACCCCGATGGCACCCGAGACGGTTCGGGCCCACGTCCACCTGCGCACCCTTGAGGCGGACAATTCGATTGCCCTTGATCTTTCGGGCGACGGTCTGCAGGTGGTCTATTCCTGGGCGGGTGATTTGGTGCCGGGCACGTCTTATGTGCTGGTGGTGGACGCCGGTATGAAGGACAAGTTTGGTCAGGTGCTGACGAAGGAATCGCGCCACGAATTTAAGGTCGGTGATGCGTCCCCGCGCCTTCGTATGGAAACCGGCATCTACGTTGCCGAACGGGCAGGGGGCAAATACCCGATTTGGACGCGAAATTTGGAAGCATTTCACGTGCGCTGTGCGGCCATCCCTGAAACGCGGCTGGCAGGTGTCCTGACCGGTCCTGCGAACTACGACGCCTGGTGGGACGCGTCTGATCGCAAACCGATCGATTGGGCAGGCCTGGGCCTCAAACGGCAAGATCATCAGGTGAAACCTGCGGCGGCGCGGAATCAGTGGCACGACGACGGCGTGGATCTGGGAACTGTCTGCGGGGATGGCGCACCCGCAGGGATCTATCTGGTTGATACACGCACCACGGTGGAACACAACGGCGAAGGAAAGGTGGCACCGCGGGAACGGCGGTCGCTGGTGAACGTGACGGATCTGGGGCTGTTGGCCAAGGTGGGCAATGTTTCGTCCCTGGTCTGGGTCGTGCGGCTGTCAGATGGAAAACCGGTGTCCGGTGCGGCGGTGCAGCTTCGCGATCTAACCGGGAAGGTCAGGTTTTCAGGCACCACCAACGCAGATGGGGTGCTGCAGGGCCCCGGGGCGGCGCGCCTGTTGGGCGTCAAACCGCACAGTGATGGTGAAGACGCGCAGGCCGAATTCGAAGACTATCGCGCGCGGCGTGTGTTGGTGACGGCCCGCGCGGGGGACGACCTGGCGGTGCTGGATACGAATTGGAACAACGGCGTGCAGGTCTGGAATTTTGGCGTCAACGAAGATCGAACCGGCGGGAAGATTCGGGTGCGCGGGTTCCTGCAATCTGATCGGGGGCTGTACCGGCCTGGCGATACAGTGCATCTGCGGGGCCTGGTTCGGTTCGTAGATCAGGCGGGGCATATGACGGTGCCGAAAAAACGCCGCGTTCATGTCGCGGTTGAAGATCCGCGTGGGCAGGTGATTCGTGAAGACGACCTGCCGGTCAGTCCCTATGGCGGATTCTGGCTGGATCTGCCCGTTGCCGATGACTCGCACCTGGGGGATTTCTGGGTCAAGGGAACCATTGAAGGGCAGACCTTTCGCGAACGGTTTTCGGTCGAGGAATACCGCCCCCGCACGTTTGAACTGAAGCTGCGGACGCCGAAGAAGGACGTCATTTTGGGGACCGCGATGCGGTTCGAAATCGAGGCGGCGTATCTGTACGGCAGCCCGTTGCGCGGGGCCAAACTGTCGTGGACGTTGCGAAAACGCGAACACCGGCCCCGGTTCGCGGGGCATGACGAATATGTGTTTCAAGATTTTGCGGCCCAGGGCGCCCAGGGGCGATGGTGGGCGCGGGATGAAGAACGATCGTTTTCGGACACCGTGGGCGACGGTGAAGTGGAAATTCCCGCCACCGGGAGGACGGTGATTGTGGCCCGCGATGATGCCAAGGTGGAACCTTCGCCCCAGGACTATCTGTTCGAAGTCACGGTCACGGATTCGACGGGACAGGCCGTGACCCAGTCAACCGTGGTGCGCGGGCATCGTTCGAATTTGTATCTGGGGTTGCACCCGTCCGAATTTGTTCAGGCCGTGGATATGCCCTTTGGCGTGCAGGTTCTGGGGTTCGATCGCAGCGGGGTTCGGCGGGCGGCGCTGGTCGAACTGACGTTGACGAAACGATCTTATGATTGTGGCGCGCACGGGGAAAATGCCTGGTGGTCGTGTCAGGCCAAGGACGCGGCCAAACCTGCCGTGACCCGCCAGGTGGCCGTACCCGAAGCCGGCAGCGCCGCTGTGGAACGGGTGAAGGTCGCGGAACCTGGTGAATACGTGGTGCGCGTCCGCGGTCCCGATGGGACCGGCCACGAAGCCGTCGCCGCCGATGTCATTTGGGTGGTGGGCGAGGGCGAGGCGTTCTGGTCTGGTGATGAAGGCGATCGGATGACGGTCGTGGCGTCCAAGGCAAACTATGCCCCAGGCGACGTGGCACGGCTTGTGCCCCAGGCCCAGCTTCCGGGCGCGCGGGCCTTGCTGACTGTCGAACGGGACGGCGTGTTGTCGTATGCGCTGCATGACCTTGCCACCACGGGCACCGCCATTAACCTATCAATCGAGCCCCGGTTCGCCCCCAACGTATTTGCGTCGTTGGTGCTGGTGCGGGGTCGTACAGGTGCGGGTGACAAGGGGCGGCCGCGATTCAAGATGGGCGTGGTTGATCTAAAGGTCGCCAATGAAGAGCGCCGGTTGGCAGTAACGGTCGAACCTGACCGTTCGTCGTATGAACCCGGTGACATGGTCAAGGCGCGCGTCCGGGTCACGGATGCCGCCGGTCGTCCCGTGCGGGCCGAGGTCGCACTGGCCGCAGCCGACGAAGGCGTCTTGCAAATTGCGGGATATGAAACCCCTGATCCTCTGCCGGTTTTTTATGCGGCATATGGGATGGGGATGGAAACCGCCACCACCTGGAACCGTTTGTTAAAAGTCATGGACCCCACGCGCGCTGACGAAGACGAAGAAGGGGGCGATGGCGGCGGCGAAGACGCGGGCCGCGTGAGGTCGCGATTTTTGGCCACAGCGTATTTCAACCCCGCCCTGGTCACACGCGCGGATGGGACAGCCGAAGTGGCCTTTTTTGCGCCCGACAATCTGACGGCGTTTCGTTTGATGGCGGTCGCGGCCGATGCGGGCGACAGGTTTGGCCGCGGCGACAAAAGGTTTACGGTTAAAAAATCGTTGCAGGTGCAGCCGGCCTTGCCTCGGTTTCTGACTGTGGGGGATACACTGCGCGCGGCGGCGTTGCTGCAAAACAACACGCCCGTGGCGATCGAGGCCCTGGTGACGATGAAGGCCACAGGGTTGTTGATTGATGACGGAGCGCCGCGCGCGGTGCGGGTGCCGTCCTTGGGATCGGTGCGCGTGGAATTTGGGATGCGTGCCACGGCAGCAGGGACGGCAACTGTGACTTTTGATGCGCGTGCGGGGGCGCTGAGGGACGTGGTCGAGATCAAGATCCCGGTCACGCGCCCATCGGTGGCGGAAACCGTGTCGCTAGGCGAAGGCAGCACCAGCGCGCGGGTCAGTCTGGACGTTCCCGCGACTTTAGCGCCTGTCGGTACCGAAGGTGATATCGAGGTCGTGGTGGATGCCACGGGTCTATCGAGGTTGGATGAAAGCACGCGCTACCTGGTCGGCTATCCCTATGGGTGCCTGGAACAGACCACGTCTAAAATCGTGCCCATGATCGCGCTGACAGAACTGGCGGGGGCTGTTGGCCTGACCGCAGGGGATGCGGACCGAGCGAAAAAATTTGTGCAAACCGGCCTGGCAAAAATCGTGCGCCATCAACACGCAGATGGTGGTTTTGGTCTGTGGATCGGCGCCCCGCCCGAGGTTCATTACACGGCCTACGCGCTGTGGGGGCTAGGGATTGCGAAGGCGGCTGGATATCCGGTGGACGACCGTGCGGTTTCCGAAGGGGTCGCCTATTTGAAACGCGAAGTGGCGTCCAAGGCCCGTCCCGGCGCCCATGCGGCTGAAGTGCAGGGAGAATTGGGTGCGCGTGCGTTTGCGTTCGCGGCGCTGGCTGAAGTGGGGCAGGGCGACGCTGCCGCGGTGGCCGCGCTGTTTGAACATCGATCGGAACTTCCTGTCTATGGCCGTGCGTTCCTGGCCCGCGCGCTGCAGGGGGCGCAGCGTCCCGACCTGCTGGCCACGTTGATCCAGGAATTGGGGGCTGCGGTTCCGGGGGCCGGGGTTGCGTTGATGCGCGAAGGTGAACACGATCTTGGGTGGTATTGGAGTTCCAACGTGCGCACGACCGCGTTGGTGTTGCAGGCGCTGGTGCAAAATGCGCCTTCACATCCGGCAATTCCCCGGTTGGTCGAAGCCCTGTTAGGGGCGCGGGAGGCCGGTCGTTGGGGCAGCACGCAGGAAAACGTGCATGCCATGCTGGCCTTGGCCGCAGTAGGAAAGGCGCGTCTTTTGTCGGGACCCCGAAGCGTCAGCGTGCAATTTGGACCTGAAACCATAGGCAGCCAGTCCATCACGGGACCGGGGGTCGCCCGGTTTGTCCTTCCTGTGGGCAGCAAAACGAGGTCTGGCGGATCGATCACGCTGACCGCAACCGGTGGCGAGATCTTCTACGCGGTCCGGGCCCGGTTGCGCCGTCCGTTGTCACCCGTGGCCGTAGATCGGGGGCTGACGGTGGATCGCGTCTATCTGGACGCGGATACCAACCAGCCCGTGACGACTGTAAAATTGGGCCAGACCTTGCGGGTGCGCATGACCGTGCAGTCGCCGCGCAAACTGTCCCACGTTGCGGTGGTCGACCCGCTGCCCGCAGGACTAGAACCCGTGATCACGCGGTTTGCAAAAACCGGAAGCGACCAGCCTGAAAACAGCGGGCACGGCGGGATCTGGTGGTGGTCCTGGGAAACCCAATGGACGCATCAGGAACTTCGCGATGACCGCGTGGAATTGTTTGCCGATGTCTTGGCCGCAGGGCCCTCCACGCGTGACTATTTGGTGCGCGCCACCAGTGTCGGCCATTTTGTGTTGGGGCCTGTCACGGCGCACGCCATGTACCAGCCGCAGACAACGGGCCGATCGGCGGCGTCGACGTTGGTGGTGGAAAAATGATCCCGCAGATTTGCAAACGGGCCGGGTTAAGTGCGCTGGCCTTGGGAATTGTGATGGTTGTGGGCACTTTTGTTTTCGTGCGGGTGGTCCCGTACCCCCGCGCGCCGTTTCTGACCCACCCGCAGTCGCAGGTGCTGACAGACGTTCACGGTCGACCTTTGCGGATCGTGCCCCTTGCTGATGGGGGGCGGGCGACATGGGTGTCGCTTGGTCAGGTGCCGCCCCTTCTTATTGCGGCGACTTTGGCGGGTGAGGATCATCGGTTTTTTAGCCACCACGGGGTTGATGTCCCGGCGATGGGACGCGCGGTTTGGTTGGCCGTGCGGTACGGGAGGATCATGTCCGGCGCCTCCACGCTGACCATGCAATTGGGCCGGGTGTTGTCGCCGCACGAACGCACCCTGTTGGGAAAACTAGGTGAAGTGGTCACGGCCTTGCGTATTGATCGGGCCGCGTCGAAACCAGAACAGATCGAACAGTATCTGAACCGCGTGTATTACGGCGCTGGGGCGGTCGGTGTCGAATCGGCCGCACGGCGATATTTCGGTGTTGCCGCCGCGTCGTTGTCACCTGGCCAGGCCACGTTGTTGGCGGTCCTGCCCCGGTCGCCCGGTCGCTACGATTTGCTTTCCCATCTGGATGTGGCCCTGGCGCGAAGGCGACACGTTCTTTCGCTGATGCAGGCCCGTGGCGTGATCGATGCTGGACTTCGCGCGCGCATCGAAGCCGAACCCATCACGCCCCTGGCCTCGTCATCCCCCCAGACCGCCGGTCATTTTGTTGACCTGGTTCTGTCAGCACAACCGGCCCGCGCGGGGACACGGGTCACAACGATCGATCTGCGGCTGCAACAAGCACTGGAAAAGGCGACCCGTGCACATTTATCTCGAATGCAAGGGGGCCAGGCCCTGCAGGCGGGCCTTGTCGTGATTGATCCGCGAACGGGGCAGGTGAGGGCCATGGTCGGATCGCGCGCCTATGCTGATGCCCAGACCAACATCTGCACCACGGCCAGGCATCCGGGATCGACCTTAAAACCCTTCATTTATGCCCTGGCAATTGAATCGGGCGCGTCCCCCGCCACGCTGGCCCATGATCGCCTGGCGTCCATTACGGCGTATCACCCGCACAAGACCATGCGGGAACATGGCATTGTCCGGTACCGCGAGGCCCTTGGCGGTTCATTCAATCTAGCGGCGGTCGACGTGCTGGATCGGGTTGGGGTTTCGACCGTCCTGCAAAGGCTGCGTGTGGCTTCTGTGGGCAATCTGTCTGCCAGCGCGCCCGAATACGGATTGGATCTGGCCCTGGGATCGGCCCGAACCCGCCTGTTGGATCTGACGGCAGCTTATGGCTTTTTGGTCGGTGGCGGTCAGTTCGTGCGGCCCCGCATGTTTGTCGATGATCCCATCGACACGCGGGTCATCACCACCCCCGAAGCCGCGTGGCTGGTGATGGACATGTTGGCGGATCCGGGCCCGCGCCGGGCGGTGTTTGGGGCCGAACTGCCCCTGGATCTGCCCTTCCCCGTCGCTGCGAAAACCGGCACGTCGTCTGGATTCGCCGATACCCTGACGATGGTTGCGACCCAGCAGGCGTTGGTTGGGGTGTGGGTAGGGGCGTTTGACGGTTCCGGAACCCGGGGCCGCCTGGCCATGACCAGTGCCGCCCCGTTGGCCCGCGCGGCGCTGTTGATTCTGCGCGAGGAGCTGGGATCCCTAACCTTGCCCCCCGCACCACCTTCTTTGCAATCGCACGCCGTCTGCACCGTCACCGGCCGCCTTCGGGGACCTTCGTGTCCTCACAAACAGGAACGATTTGTCGCGGCACATGGCCCCACGTCGGTTTGCGAAGGACACCCCCACATGAACGGGATGGGTCAGCAAGGGGGCTAATGCACTGGTTACGGAATCGACGCAGGTCCTGGGGGGCAGCCCACACGGTTGGTATCGATGGCCACGTCGTCCAGGAAGGTTTCGATCGGAATGGACGACAGTTGATAGTTCTGCCACCCGACCGTCACGGATGAAAACAACGGCGCGTGCCACAGCCCGTCGCCCCCATCCTTCCCCGTTACGCATCCAGATCCCTTTTTATTGATGCTGACGTCAGTCATCGCCTTGCCGTCGATCCACATCTCGGCTTTGTCGTTCGCGCCATCGAAGTGCCATTCGAAACAGAACCATTTTTTTTCGGGTAGGCCCACCTTCGCGCTTTTCGAACAATCGGCCGTCTGTCCGTCCGCGTTCGACTGTCCGTATCCGGCCATCAGTTTGGCGAACATGCCTCCGTAGGCGTAGCTGGCATTGCGGTCGCTGTTGGGGATCTTTCCCGATCCGTGGACGTTGTTCCAATGCACCCCACCCTGGGGCATGGCATCCAGCCACATCATCATCCGGCCATAAAAAGCATTCCCCGCCATCGGGAACAGGGGCGCCCCGGACTTCTGCAAATCAGCCATGCGGAACGCACCACCTTTGGGATCCTCCAGATTGGTCAAAATGTGGACGGATTGTTTCCCCGAAAACGCCCGGATCCCATCCAATTTCAACGTGGCGTTGGACAAATTGGTGCGCCACGCGGTCTTGGGGATCGATTTCGTGGGATCGTAGGCCTCGAAATCATCGCAGACCAACCCAGCATCCCCGGCGCACCCGCCCACGCTGGTCCCTGTGGATATCGGCCCCATATCCCGGCGCCCGCTGCCCGAATCTGAAACCGGAAGGGAAAACAGCGCGTCTGTTGTTGTGTCGCGTGGGCCGGACGTGCTGGGTTTGGCGGGCGCATCGACCGTGCCGCCGTCGGCGCCATTGATAACCGTCGGTGTGCTGGTGGCCCCGCCGTTTCCCGTCTGTGACGTGGCCCCGCCCCGGCCCGTGTTGCCGCCCGAACCCATGAGGCTGACGACAGCAGTGCCGCCCATGCCGCCCGAATTCGAAGGGTCATCAGGCGTCATCGTCGATTCGCCATCTGCCTTGCAGGCGCCTAAGACCAGAAACACAAGGCCGAGTTCACGCAACGTTCGGGGAGTCTCCCACGGTTTCATCATGGCCACAGCCTGCCCGACCCCAGGGGTTCTGCCAAGCGAACCGTCGGTACGGGCGACAGCATTTCCGTAAAGACGGGTAGTGATAACTCGCCCCGACACCCCCCGCTTTTAGCCTTGTGGCGTGGCGGGGTTGGTGGCCTGCACTTCGGGGGTGCCGCCGTTGCGCTTATTTAACCAGCGCCTGCCCAGGAACATCAACAGACCCAGCAGGACTGCGCCCCCCGCGGCCATTATTAGCTGCATTTGCACAAACTGTCCTAGGGCGCCGCGCACTGTTGTCGCGCAGGAAAATGCGTCCTTGCTGGGGGGCTCGTACCACCAGCCAATGATATTGGGACCGAAGAAACTCCACAAAAGGAAGCTTGTGACCCCTCCGACCAGCATTTCAATAAGCAATCGTTTCTTCATGGCAACGAATCTAGCAGAGCCTGTTAAATCCAGTTGTAGTTGAAACTTACGCTCACGCGTTCGGCGGTTGTGGGGTTGGGGGCGACTTCGTGGCGCAGCCAGCTTTCGAAGAGAACGACGTCGCCAGCCCGTACGTCGTAGCTGACCTGCTGCTGGTTTTCAGGGCTGCAATCGCTGTGGCGGGGGGGGGCGGCCATGAACCGGTCCATCCGGGGATC
>JAYUUT010000552.1:0-8639 GCA_043754455.1 Myxococcales bacterium | reverse complement strand
GATCGCTTTTTGGGGGTCAGATTCAACAAAATGGGGTGACTCATGTTGCATGAGATCAACCCTTCTTGCATTGATTCTATTTCCAGCGCGGTGCACTAGTATCAGTTCGACCTCACATATTGTAACTTGCCGAACGACTCGTGCGCCAAACGACGAAGAAACCCCTGCTTTTGCACGCCCGCCCCACGGACGAAAAAGTCGTGGGGTTGCAGGGCCTCGTTGGCCGCCCACCCCAAGGTCCTTTGGAACTGAAGAAGCGCATCTTCGCCGGTGACGAATTTTGGTGCAATGACAAGGGACATGAGCCGCGGAAAGTAGCGCGCCACGGGCTGGCAGAATCGCGGAATCTGAACGGATGTTTCGATGCTTTTGTCTTGTCTGCAGGCGACCGAAATGTGGCTGTACGCAACCCTCAGATCGTCATCTCACTTCGGCTACAATTTGGTCGGATCTTCGATGGAAGGGGGGCCCGTAACATTTACGATCAAGACCGGCAGCGCATCGATTTCGATGAAAAAGGACGGCACGATCACGATAAAGGGGAAGACATCACCCTAGACGCGTCCGGAAAGATTAACGCCAAGACAACCGGCGATGTGATCCTCAAGGGGTCGAAGGTCACCCAGGACTAGCGCATTGCACGCCACAGCCAGCGCCGCCAAACCATGTCCGCCTTAAAACTGTTCGGGGACGAGGACGCGGGGCTTTGCCGGCGGGGGTGGGGAAGGCGCCACCGCCGGAGTTTTTGCGGCCGCAGGGGTAGGCGTCGAGATCAGGGCCGCAGCTTTCGTCGGTTCGGCCGCACGCCCGCGCGGCGGCCGGGATGCGTTGCGGGCCGATTTTTTGTCCGGCGCGGGTTCTTTTCTCACGGTGACATCGGGCGCATCGGGCACGAGTGGGATCTCGACGGGGGGTGGGGCGGCAATCACAGGGGGAGGCGTTACCACGAAGGGCTGTGCGGGCCGCATCGCCGCCCCGGGGGCCGACGACGGGGATCTTCCAACCAGGGTGTACGCGGCCACGGCGGCAAGGGCCACGACGGCACCACCCACCACCAGGCCCCATCGTCGTCCCCCGCGCGACGGAGGCGGGCTTACGATCGATCCCGCGGTGCTTGAAAACGTGGTGGAGGTACGACCGGCGGATCCCGCAGCCGTGTCGGCACCGGGGGCCAATCGATCAGCGGATAGCTGAGCCAATACAACAGTCCCACCGGGCTGGATGGGGGCATCAATCGTGGGTACCGACAGCGAGACCGCGCTGTCATCAATGGGCCGTGACCAGGTTGGCCGACCGGGGGCTGTCGGTAGAAGCCCGGCATCAGGCGGACACCCTAACGCCGTCCGCAGCTCTTGCATTGACCCCAGACGATCGTCCCGATTTTTAATCAGCGCCTTGAGGATGGTCTGTTCTAGATCCGCTGTGACGTCGGGATTCAGTTCGGTCGGCGGGCGCGGGGCTTCGCCCATGTGCTTCATCATCACCTCGCCCATCCCGCGCCCCAAAAATGGCGGCCGGCCGCACACAAGTTCGTACAAGATGATGCCCAGCGCGTACACGTCCGTGCGCTGATCAATTTCGGTCGTAATCCCCATGCACTGTTCGGGGGACATGTACGGCGGCGTGCCCATGACGGATCCGCTGGTGGTCGTAACACCCTCCCCTGACAGTTCCTTGCGCAGTTTCGCGATCCCGAAATCCAGCACCTTCAGTTTAGGGCGGGGTGATCCCGTGGGATCTTTCACCAAAAACAGATTGTCGGGTTTCAGGTCACGATGAACGATGCCCTTGTCATGCGCAGCAGCCAACGCAGATGCGGCCTGGGCGACCAGATCGACAGCTAACGCCGCTGGCAACCGACCCTTGCGCCGCAGAAACTCGGCCAGCGATTCGCCGTCGAGAAATTCCATGATCAGGTACGGCAGCCCACCTTCAATCTGGCCCACATCGATAATATCTATGATGTTTGGGTGCCCGATGGCATTCGCTGCGCGGGCTTCGTTGAAAAAACGCTGGACCAAGACGGGATCCTCGGCCAGTTCACGTTTCAGAATCTTGATCGCAACCTTGCGGCCGATCATCGGATGTTCGGCCAGGTACACGGCGCCCATCCCGCCCTCGCCCAGCAGCGAGCGGATCTCGTAGTTGTTTATCTTTTTTCCGATCACGGGGGGTCTGGTCGGGGATCCGATAGCCAAAGGCCACTTAAGTCAAACAAAATGTCCGACATCGCAAGGACCTGAGTGGTCGACGGGCGGGGGTTAAAGCCTTGTTGTTTTGTAAAGGGCAACCACAGAACACACTACGGATCGTCCCGAACGACATCATTCGCCCGGGCGGCAACGACCGCGCGCTGAATCCATCCGTCCAGCGTGGCCAGATCCGTGCAACCAGTAATCTGGTCACGAATCTCCGAAGCCACCGAGATCCCGCGGGCCTGAAGGACCCGAAGAATTCGTAGTTTTTCATGTTCATGGCTTCGAAGGCCTTTCGGGCGGCGGCGGACAAGGAAGCGAGGATTGCATCAAAGTATAACTCGCCACAGGGTAGGTTCACGTCGGCTTGCGTGGCGGCTGTCGCCCTGGCGACGGCACGCGCGGACGGCATGCGGCCTGCGTGCGCCATCACCGACAGCACGGCAAGTTCGGGCCGGGCAGCGGCCTCTTCGGGGGTTGCTACCACGGGAATCATGTCGGGGCCCAGGACCAGGAGTTTGAAGGACCAGCCGGGGCCTTGCGGGCTTACCTGCGCGGCCCACTTGGCGACGCGGGCGTCGGGCGTAAACGAATAGGCCTTCGAAGGGTCAGGACGAAGTTGGACCTCGATCACAATGCCCAAAACTGGATGACCGCTACATAAACAGGACAACCAGGTCGGCGGCGTATACTGACGGATTCAGGTCGGTGAAAGTCGACGATTCGATCCGGGCGTCGGTGAAGGCGGGAATGGCGATGCCTAGGGCTTCGCGCAGAAGTTCTGCGGCCAGGCTGGGGCGGCTTCTGAACAGCTCGACGATGATTTCGTGGCGGGCGGACGGCATGGGGTGCAGGTCCGTCTTCGGACAGCACCGCCAGAAGTTGCTCGAAGATTTGCGATTCCCACCGCAACAAATCGGTCGCTGGTGCCGACACCGGGGGACGATGTCCCTTCCCCGTCAGGTGTTGCCGAATCGGTCGTACATGATCACGCGCCGCTGTACCCAGCGGCAATTTTTGCTGAGGCCTGATCGCGCCATCAACAACGCGTTTATCTATTGCCTGGCCGAGGCGGCGGCAATTCACAACATCGACATAATTTTTGCCGTTGCGGTTTCGAATCACGAACACGTTGGGATTTTTGATCGTGAAGGGAACTACCCCCTGTTCATTGAACGGTTCCACAAACATCTGGCCAAATGTGTGAATGCCTTGCGGGGGCGTTTGGAAAATATGTTTTCATCGGAACAGGCCAGTGTGGTTCGGTTGACTGAACCCAATGACATCATCGACAAAATGGCTTATGCCCACGCCAATCCTGGGGCGGCAGATATGGTGCAAAGGGCGTCGGAATAGCCGGGGGTAAATTCGTTCGATGCGATTACGAAGGGGCGGTATTTGACGGCCACGCGGCCGGGGCATTTTTTTCAGAAGGATGGGCCGATGCCCAAGGTCGTGTCGTTGACCTTCGCGCGTCCGCAGGGGTTTGGCGATTTGTCGGATGAAGAGTATGCGGATCTGGTCGCAACAACGTTGGAGCCGCGCGAACGGGAGGCGGCCGTGATTCGACAGACCATCGGTAAGAAGGTGGTGGGGGTCAAGGCTATATTGGCGCAGCGGTGGCAGGACTCGCCGACGACCCAGGCCCCCCACCGGCAGATGTCGCCGGGGATCGCTGCGAGAAATAGGTGGGCGCGGGTCGAAGCTCTGTTAAGGCGTCGCGAGTTTCTAGTGGCGTACGCAGCGGCGCGGGCCGCGTTGTTGGCCAGGATTGGGGGTGTGCTGTTTCCCTCTGGTACATGGGCCCTGCGCAGATTCGTGGCGGTGGCCACGGAGGCGCACAACCCTGGCGCGCTGGACCTGCCCCCCACAGCGCCTTGGTAGGGGGAGGGGTGGAGGTGAGGGATAAGTAGGTCAGGCGGCCCGGATTTGGTCGGGTCTAGGCGAAGTTGCGTTCGGCGCCCTGGTTGCGGTTGATTTCGCCCTCCTTGTGGGGGTCAGAAGGCAGCTCGGGCCGGCGAATTGTCCCCGCCTCAGCACGATCTAGCCGGACAACTCTCCAGAAATTTTTCAAATGCCGCGCCGGGTCCGCCGGAAGAAAAAACGCAACCACGGTCGGGATCTTTCGGGAAGAAAAAACGCAACCACGGTCGGGATCTTCCTGGAACTTCCGGAAAAACGCAACCGCGGTCGGGATCTTTCCGGAACAGAAAATGGACATGTGATTCCAGAAAATGTCAGGACGTCGAGGTGTAAAAATGTACCAGTCCTCAGCGGACACACCGGACAGCGTACGTATTGGTCACGCCGTAGCCGTTCGTGTAGCCGTTGCTGAAATAGACGGCCCATGCGCTGCCCGGAGAGCCGGACACCACAGAAGACGTCCAAAAGGCGGATGATGGCGTGCTGGGGAAGGCCACGAGGTCAATCGCGGGGTTGTTCTTGGAATCGTCGACGATGGTCTGTAGCTCGGTCAGGCTGGGCAGCCGGGCGCCGCTGCCCAGCGCCGTGCAATCAGTCTTGGCCAAGTCCCAGGTCCGGCCTGTCAGGAAGGTCTGCTGCCAGTTCAATTTAGTGGTCGCGTCCAGGACCCAGCCGCTGGTGACCGTAAAATGCGGCCCTGGGCAGGCGGGGCCTGCCGTGGCATTAGAACGCCAGGGGGCTGCGGTGATGCCCATGACGGCCAGGGCGACGGCGCTAAGAATCGTCAATCTGAACGTGGTCATGGTGCGATTTCCTTGTTTGGGGCGGAATCGGAATCGGGTCTTTCAAAAATGTAGGCTAGGCGTCTTCGTTTCACGAAGGATACGTTCGATCAGGCGGTGGGCAAAACGCCACGGCAGGCCCAGGCGTTGGCGCTGGCCTGGCAGACGGGGGCGGCGTTTCAGGCCGAATCGTTCCCCGCCAAACGGATTTTCCGCAAACCGCCCGACCTGAACCAGCAGGACCGCCGTCCGCCCGCATCCTTCCGGCGTTATGCCCCGGCACAAACGTGCCACAGAGTCGCGAAACGAGGCACAGCGTTTCACCAGCAAAAACCGGCGCCCCCGTGCCCCCCTGGGCCCGGCGCAGCGGCCGGGCCGCGTTCGGATGCGTCCGCCACAGATGGTCGCGCAGCCGGAAGGCGGCAGATTTCGCCAGATGGCCTTCATAACTGGCCCATAGGGTGCGCACGCGTTCATGGACGGGTTCGCGCAGCCAGGTGCAGCGCACGGGCCCGGCGACCGATCCCAAGCCCGGCATACCCAGGCGCACCCCGCGGCCGACGGCCTTGAGGACAAGGTCAGGGGCCAGGGCGCCGGCTCTGGCCTGCTTCCTGTCGATTCCTTCGGAACGGTCGAGCGTCGCCACGCTTCGGCCTGGCGGGCGAGGCCCACCACCTGCTCTATGACCTGCGAGAATGTGGAAAATGAATCGAAGGCCTTTACCTCCTTGCCTAGTTGAATCAGAAGTTTCAGTTCTTCGGTTTGGTTGCACAGTTCTTCTAGCCAGCGCAGCCGTTCGGGCGGGGAATTTGTCCACGGCTGCGCTGATGCGCACAGCGCAGTCCATGGCGGCCCGAAAAATGGGCAAGGCCTCGTAGTAACTGGATGCCATCGTTGAAAAGCCTCACGGGAAGAAAATGTCAAAGGGTCTAGGCGTCAAAATGTCCCCGTCCTCAGCGGACACACCGGACAGCGCTCGTATTGGCCACGAGGTTGATGTCCGTGTCGCCGCTGTAGAAACCGACGGACCATGCGTTGCCCGGAGAGCCGGACACCACAGAAGACGTCCAAAAGTAGGTCGATGGCGTGCTGGGGAAGGCGGTTGCATTGATACTGGGGTTGCTTACCGTGAAATCCACGATTGAAACCAATTCGATCCGGGTCGGCAATCGCCAGTTGGAGAAGCCTCCCGTGCGCAGGGCCGTGCAATAGGCGGCTGCATTGGCCTGGTTGTAGGTGGTGCTGGTCACAGGGTGTTCCCACATCAGCCCGGCTCGTTTGTCGATTACGACGCCCGTGGTGGCTGTGTCGTAGGACGCGGCGTTCGGAAGGCCTGCGGACGCGGGGTTGGGCATCGGGGTTCCGCAGGGTTCGCCACAAACGTTTGCCGTGCCTGCGCCCCCGCAGGTTTGCACGCCCTTGCAGTTGTTGGGGCACGTGCCATTGCAACCGTCAGGCCCCCCACATTTGCCTGTGCAGGCCAGCGCGCAGCCGCAGACATTTGCGGTCCCCCCGCCCCCGCAGGTCTGTACGCCCGCGCAGTTGTTGGGGCACGACCCGCCGCAGCCGTCGGAGCCCCCGCATTTGCCCGAACATGCGGGCACGCAGCAGGCCGCACTGGGGTGCGCCCCCACGCAACCGTTCGCACAGGCCATTGTCGTCGCCGCCACACATCCATTCGCATCAGCCGCGCAGGTCGCCACCGCCGACAACGCGCAGTACGTTCCCGAGGTCTGGCCATTACACCCTGCGGGCGCTGCCGGACAGGTACACGCGGCGTTGGGGGCGTTGCCAACGCAGGGCTTCCCCGTCGGACAGGCGGTCATGCTGCTGACGGCCACGCAACCGCTGGTGTCGTTCGCGCAGGTGACCAACATATTCGACTGGCACGACGTCCCGGTCCCTGCCGCACAGGCAGCCGGGGCCGTTGGGCACGAACAATTCGCTGTCGGGTGCGTGCCGGTACACGGTTTGCCCGCCCCGCAGGTGATGCGCCCCGAAATGGTCACACACCCCTGCGCGTCCGCCACACAGGTCGCCAGCGCGGTCGTGGATTCACAGAAACTACCCTGCCCTGCCCCGCATCCCCCAGGAGCCGCCGGACACGCGCAAGCCGCGCTGGGTTCAGTGCCCCGGCAGATCTGGACGCCTGGGCATTTTGTTTCCGCCGCCCACGCGCCACAGCCCTGAACGTCCACGCACACCTGAACGCCCGCGGTCACCCCGCAGCGTTTGGTGCCCACGATGCAGGCGCCCGAACAGCCGGGGGGTGCGTCGACCGGTGGACGCCCGTCCAGCCGGTTCATCACGATCACCAGGGGCGCATCCCCCGCCGTGCCGGTATTGCGACCCCCATCCGCTGCCAACAGCGGTGGATTTGGTCCGGCGTCGCCGTTCATCAGGACGCCCCCTGCGCCACCCGTCCCGTCGGGCATGCCACCCGCGCCGCCTCGGCCTAGGGGGCCTGCGTCCCTTATGGCTCCGGATGTTCCCCCTGTGCCCCTGGCCCCACTGTCGGTTCGGGGTTCGGTTCCCCCGACACCGGGGGGCAGTTTCACGGTTTCGTTGGCGCAGCCTTCGGTTATGCAGCACAGGTCCATGGGCCCTGTCGTGGTCTGAACGTTGGTACAGATCAGGTCCTTGGGACAGGTGCCGCGGGTGCCCCCGCACCTGACCAAACCGGACGGGACATTAGGCGCCTTGAACGAACAGGATCCTTGCAGCAAGGCTGCGGCCACGAAAAAAATGCCCCGTAAATAGTTGTTCATCACTGTGTTTTTCATGTTTAGAACCGACCCGTCAGTGCGGTGCCGACGCCGCCAGGAACGTACACCGGCGCCAACGCCACGCCTGATTTGGGCTCGGCGGAATGGCCTTTGTGTCCCCAGATGTACAACGCCGCACCCGTCGCGCCGCTGGCCGCCGCCACCGCGTACGAAATCCACTGCCACTTCTGTTGCCGCTGGCCGTCGGTTTGGCTGGCGGTGACGTCCTTGGCATCGGGGTGGCCTTTCGGGTCGACTAGGCCATCGGCGTGGGTTTGGGCGCTGCGGGTCTGAAACGAAAAATACACGCCTGCGCCCAGGGCCAGGACCCCGACGCCGCCAAGGCCCAGGGACACAAGATCTAGTCGCGACAGGCCAGGCGATGCTGCGGGCGCGGGGGTAGGCGTCGGGGCGGGCGCGCTCTTTCTGGCAAGCTCGGCCTGCAATTCGTTGATGTACTGTTTCGCCTGGCGCGAGGCCGATTCGCTGGCCTGGATAACCTCAGGCGTGGCGTCTGACATCTTCCGCTGAAATTCCTTAAACCGCGCCAGCGCCTGTTCCGCCATCGCGTTCTGCTGGAAACAGCGCCCCTGGTTGAACAGCCACATGGGCTGGTTGGTTTCTGTGTACAGCTCGGCCAGCAGGCGCGTGCCCTTGGCAACGTCCCCGGCGACGCAGGCGGTGCGGGCCTGGGCGACGCGGGGATCGGCGGCCTGGGCCTGCACCGGGCGTGGCAAGGACGAGGCGAGCAGGGTCAGGGCGGCCCCTGTGCAAAACCACGGGGGCCGGCGGGCGGGATGGGGCTGCATGTTGTGCGACCATACAAGCGCCTTGGGAACGCGGGGTCAAGTGGGGAAAAATTGCCGAGGCGGCCCGTGATTCTGGCACTCTGAAATTGACCCTTTTGGCCTTCTGAAACTGATCCACCCCTCTGCGCGGATGTTCAGCGGGAAATTCCCCGATGGATACTCCGC
>JAYUUT010000551.1:0-3325 GCA_043754455.1 Myxococcales bacterium | reverse complement strand
CGTGTGGCAACAGGGGGAGGGGGCCGGAAGTCGGTCGAATATTTGGGCGAATCGTTACGTGGCGGGCGCAGGATGGGCGGGGCCTTCCCTAGTTGAAACCGACAATGCGGGGGCAGCTGAAAAACCTCAGGTTGCCTTGGATGGCAATGGAAATGCCGTGGCGGTTTGGCAGCAGTCCGATGGAACTCGATCCAACGTCTGGGCCAACCGTTATCTGGCAGGGGCCGGTTGGGCCGGGGCCACGTTGATTGAAACGGACAACAGCGGAGGCGTCAACGCGCCTCAGGTAGCAGTGAGCTTCAATGGAAACGCAATGGCTGTGTGGGAACAGTCCGATGGTACGCGGACTAGCATTTGGGCCAACCGGTTTGTGCCTGGGTCTGGATGGGGGGGGGCGGCCCTGATCGAGGCGGGGACCGGGGCTGCAAACAGTGCCCAAGTTGCGGTAGATCGCGACGGCAACGCCATTGTGGTCTGGCAACAGACAGATGGCATCCGTTACAACGTGTGGACGAACAGATACATAGACGGAACGGGTTGGGTTGGAGGCATGCTGCTCGAAACCAACGACGCCGGCGCAGCATTTCAGGCTCGTGTGGCGATCGATGGGAACGGGAATGCGACCGTCGTTTGGTCGCAGGAAGCTTCGATAGGAAAGGCCAGCATCTGGGCTAACCGGTTCCAGTGAGGGGCTAGCTCGTTTTTGGTCGAATCTGTCGCTTGTGCGCCGAAATCTCCTGAATGACTGTACTGTCCCCGCCCCCCTTGTGGCAGATTCCGGTCGATGAAGGCCAAATCTATGCGTTTGTAGCCCCGCCAACACCCATCCGGGCCCCTGCGGCTGCGTCCTGCCGATCTCGATAGACCAGAACCTCGGAAATCTTTGCACAGTTCCGCAATTTCACGTCGCAGACATAACCCTCGCGGCATTCGGGTTCGATTTCGTCGCAGTAATCCGGGTTCCTAACGACCCTGCAACCGGTTGTCCACAGCGCCAGGCCGACGATCCAACATCCAACGTTTATCAGTTTCATAGTTGCTTTCCCCGGTGTCGCCGGGCCTGGGCCAATCAAAGGCCCTACCACGTCATCCCTCGTGCAACAACCATGTGCGTCGCGCAAAAGATCGGGGAGGCGAAACCAGAACGCCTCCTGGTACCCCTCCGGCCCTTCCTGTGACAGATTCCGTCGATGCGCCCGGCACCCCCAACCCCTCATTCGACAGCGCCGACAGATTTGCGGACGATCGGGGCGTCTGAACGGTTGCAGCGGCTTTTGGCCACGCGGGACGCCTTGCTGGACAAGATTGCCAAACAGCGCGCGGCACAACAGCGCCTTGTAGAAAAGGCGCAGGCGACGGCGGCACATTTCATGGGGGACGTGGCCCCGGTGGCCGAAGAATGTAAACGGGTGGATGCCCAGATCCACGCGGTTTTTGTGGCGTTGTTGGCCGACGCCCTCCGCACCAAACGGGAGAAGGCCAAGATCCGGGAGCTGTATCTGACGTTGGTGGACCAGGGCACCTTGACCCCGTCACTGTCAGAAATGCAGGACGACGCAGATCCCTTCGTACCTTCTTTCGTGGATGAATCCCCCACGGCGGAACGGCCGCTGGATCGCAGCACCATACGCACCCTGTTTCGTCGCATGGCCGAAGCCCTGCATCCCGACAAGGTGCAGGATGAAGAAGAACGTTTGTATCGAACCGAGCTGATGAAAGAGGTGACGTCGGCCTATCACCAGGGCGACCTGGCCCGGCTGCTGGACCTTGAAAGGGCACTTAAAAACGGCGTTTCCGCCGGTGCGCCCGAGACTGCCGAGCGCCGTTGCGAAAAAGTGTCCGAAGAGATCCAGGAACTTCGCGTTCAACTAAGGGAAATTGAACGGGCCATGCGGGCCTTAAAAAAGGACCCCGCAATAAAAATGGCGGCGCAATTCACGCGTGGGGCCGCAGGAGCCCTGCTAATCGAAGAAGCACGACAAGAGGCGACGACGCTGGGGAAGATTTTGGATTTCGTGCGCAGCTTTCAGCAGGGCGCCATTCCCTTGGCCGATTTCCTGGACGGACCTGATCTGGGATACGACGAAGAAGACGACCCCATGGAAGTCGTCGACAGAATGATGGCCGACATGGCCATGTTTGGCGGCGCGCCCGCGGGATCAGCCAGGCGTGCGCCGCCCAAGAGGACCCCAGCGAAGGCCAAGGCGAAGGCCCGCCGGGCCTAAGATTCGTCTAAATCGGAACCGGCTGCGATGACAGCACGCAACCATCAAGATCGGGCGTTAGGCCAGAAAGCTTCTGCCACAGGGATTCGACCCGACGAAAGGCCTCCTGATCGTGGGCCAGTGTCAAAATCGCCAGAGCTAGGGACTCGCTGGGCGTCTTGTCACCAGTTGTTGTCAGGTGTGAAATGTACCCCTGTGAAAGCCCAAGGACCCGTTCAAGCGCGGCCTTCGGCACATCGCTGTCATCCAGCGCGCGGGTAAGTACCTCGCGCATCCGGGCGTGATATTCCATGCCGAGGCTAGCGTCGATGGCCTTGGCCGTGCTGTCGTTTATCCATTCGGTCCCACAGTTGTCGCAGGTGGGGATTTTCAGCGTGGCAGGCACGGGAAGACTGAGCGTCCGATACTTCGCCAGGCGCCCTGCGCGGGCGCTGGAACGCACAGTCCCAAGGCCGCACTCAGCACACCGCAATGGCTTGTTCTTTCTGGTGTCGGTTTTCATGGTTTTACCTCGTGGCCCCTGGCTGTTCTGATTGAAAACGCGAGTATGTGAAACGAGATGAGAACCACATGATCAGGGCGCAAGGTGAGCTTGACGTACCAGCCATGTCCATCAAAACCGACGGCATACACGTCGCAGATATCCGGGTTCTGGTTCTTGGTTTCGACAAAGTTTTTTTCTTCAAGCCCTGCAATCATGGTCCGCGCTGCCGCAAGAGCGACCGTGGGGGTTGCAAAGCTTGCCTCTGCTTTTGTCCTCGTGAGAAACAGACCGTCCCGTTGCTGTGAGGTTGTTTTTACGTCAGCCAGCGAAAAATGCGGCTTTCTCGGTGCCATGTGTTGGGATGCCCTCTAAATTTAGCTTGTACTGGGTACAAGGTCAAACGTGGTCGTGTACCGAATTGTCGGCAGGTCTTTGTCGAAGTTGCGTGGCCCCAACTTTTCGAGACGACTTTATACGTTTATACACTATAACTGTTGTATAAACGTTCTATGCGGTTTCCGGCGAAACCTCCGCCCTGGCAAGATCCCGATCCCTCGCGGATCGGGGCGATTCTGCGCTGCGTTTCGCCTACGTTGCCCGATGGCCGATACCTTCA
>JAYUUT010000550.1:0-3679 GCA_043754455.1 Myxococcales bacterium | reverse complement strand
CCAGCAACCGGCCACGGGGTACGAACGGTTGCTGTATGACGCCATGCTGGGCGACCCGACGCTGTTTCAGCGCGCCGATATGGTCGAGGCCGGGTGGTCGGTGGTGACGCCGGTTCTGGACGTGTGGCAGGCCATTGTGGCACGAGACTTCCCGAACTACGCCCCGGGCAGTTGGGGACCCAAGGCAGCAGATGATCTGATGGCGCGCGACGGACGGGCCTGGATGTTTTCCCCCACCAATGGGGACAAAAAATGAAACGGCCTGCCGCCTAGACCTTCCAGGCCCCGTCCTGAAACACGACGCTGTTGCCCAGCGTGACGGATTTCGTCGCCGCAAATACATCGACGTGATGTCGGGTGGTGCGACGTCTGAAGGCAGGTTTGTTATACACGGCGTGTTTGGCACCTAGGGACAGATGGACGCCGCACATACGTTCGTAGGTTCCGATGTCGCTGACCCGTCGATCTTCAGAAAAGGCCCGGTTCAAGCCGAAACCGAATTCGCGGACCCACACCTCGGTTTCGTCCGCGCGGATGTTCGCCAAAACCTGGTCGAACTCTGGGGGCGAATCCAACGCGGCGACGATCCGACCTTTTTCGATAACCAGCGTGATGGCCTTGTCTGGTTTGTTTACCTGAAAGGACACGTCGGCAAAGGCGAAAATGCGGACCCGTCCGTTGACGGATTCTAGATCTCTGGCTTCGGTGAAGACCTCGCCAATCGGGAACTGCCCGCCGACATTTTTCATGCCCGTGTAGTCACCTACGTTCAATTTCGCGGGTTCCAAACCCGAAGAAAAAACCAGAAACTCGCCACCGCTGTCCAGCACGGCTGAAGGGGCGTCGTCGATCTGTTGTTTCAGTTTTTGACCGACGCCCCGGTAGTAGGCGGGATCATAGGCCAAAGAATCGATATACCGTAGGGCTTCATCCCCGGTCATGCGTTCCAGATGCGGATGTTCGATCACTTTGATGGCATGTTTGAACAGTTCGACCCGGATGCGGAAGGCTTCTAGGCGGAAGTTGGTCGTTTGGATAAGGACGACCAGATCAGATGGCGAAAGGGATTTGAAAGCACTGAGTATGAAATCGGGCGTGACGGCGTCGAAATCGAGGAACGCCGCATCGGGAAGACAGTGGCGGTAGGCCGCTGAAATGACCTGCGCCAGATCACAGCGCGTGTCGTACACAACCAGCGCCCGCTGTGGCGGCCCGTGTTCGACCGCGATCGTGAGAATGTCGCGGATGTGCCTTTCGGCGTCGTCCCCGGCCTTTTGGAACACGGCCTCTTGCAACATGACCTTCAGCGCGGAACGGTCCGGCCCGCCGCACTTTCCAGTTGGCGATAAAATTCGATGGCATGCAGGAACACCTTGACCATCTCGATATCGAACTGCGTGCCGATGCAACGTTCAAGTTCGCCGCAGGCGACGTCGTGGGGCAGGGCCTTGCGGTAGGCGCGATCGGTGGTCATCGCATCGTAAGCGTCGGCAACCGCCACAATCCGCCCCGTTAGGGGAATGTTATGGCCCATGATGCCCTTGGGATAGCCAGAACCATCCCAGGCTTCGTGGTGACAAAAACATCCGGGGATGAGATCCCGCATGAACGGAATCGGTTCCAAGATCCGGCGGCCTTTGGCAGGGTGGGTGCGGAACATCGCCAGTTCTTCGGGCGTCAGTTTTCCAGGCTTGTTAAGGCGTTCGCTGCGGATGCCAATCTTGCCCACGTCGTGCAACAGCGCGGCCTGCACAATGGTTTCGACTTCTTCGGCAGTCAGGGTCAACGCCTGCGCAATCAACCGCGCGTAGTTGGCCACCCGATCAGAATGACCGCGGGTGTACCGGTCGCTTTCTTCTAAGGCGTGGGCGAACCCGATGATGGTTTGGCGGAAGTTTTCTTCCAGCGACAGGTTGGCCAGCGTCAGGTCCTGGTTCGCGGATAACAGGCGGGCATACAGACGCGCGTTTTCGATCGACACCGCCGCGCGGCTGCCCAACACGTACAGCATTTTGCGCTGGCCTTCGCTGAATTTATTGCCGCGGCGGTAGCTGTATGCGTTCAGCATGCCGATGATGCGGCCTTTTAGTTTCAGCGGGATCGAACAGAACGACACCAGTCGTTTTTGCGGCGGCGCCACGAAGAAACGATGGGCGCGGGCGCCGTGTACCAGCAACGGTTTGTCTTCGCTGAAGACCGGCAGCACTTCGGCAAAATTGGGCGCGGGGGCCGGTTCATGGGGATCGGCGCGGTGGGACACCCGGCGCATTTGTTCAATGAAGGGACCGGGCGGGTCGTCGTGTGCGCGTTGGGCGTCGGGATCTTCTAGCAACATCGTCACGACATCCGCGTCCACCGCTTCTAACGTCGCCTCCAGCACCAGTTCCAAGGTCTTGTCCATGGACAGGGATGTCGCGATGGCCTCGCTTATCCGGTAAATGGAAAGGGCGTCCTTGAGGCGGATGTTTTCCTGCTGCAGCCGTTGACGATCCAGCCCGCGCTGTACGATATGAACGACCTCTTCCACCTTGAAGGGTTTCAAGATGTAGTCATAGGCGCCCTTCTTCATCGCTTCGATGGCGGTCTCGACGGTGCCGAACCCGGTCATGATCACCGTTAGAACCGGGATCTGAAGCGAAGTGATCTTCTCGATCAGTTCCAGCCCCCCCATATTGGGCATTTTTAAATCCGAGATGACCAGGTTGTAGGTTTTGCGCTGCAATTCCTTTAGCGCCTCGGCCCCGTCCTCGACTGTGCGGACGACATAGCCCTCTAGCGACAGAAAATCAGACAAAATTTCGCGGATGACCCGTTCGTCGTCCACCACCAGAATGCGTGGGCTTTCCGGGTTGAAATGGTATTCGAGCGATCGCGGCTGCGACGACGAATCTTCGACTTCGTCGAGGGAAGGTGACTCCGGACTGTTCATCGGGGTACGGTCAGGTAGCTTACAACGAGAATCGAGTCAAACTGTGACCATTAGATCGGTTCAGGGGTCAAACCAGGCGAAAAACGCGCCCAGTTTCTGTTTTCGGGGCTCTTCGAGGTAGTCGAAGTTCACCCCGCGGTCGGTCACTTCCCAGAAATCTTTGGCGGTGACCGCTTCAAGTTCGGTTCGGATTGACTGCAACCGTTCGCGAGATTCGTGCCGCATGTCTTCGAAAATCGTCCGCGCGGGCGTGGCAGCACCCATCAGGAGGTAATAACTGGCTAGCCGCACCTGGGCCTTGCGAACGCCCCTTAAGGTCTTTTCCTCGGCCTTGGTTTCGGCTTCTTTGTCGACATCCAAGAACGTGCGCAAAAGGGCGTCGTGGCAGGAAGCCTTATGTTCAAAGGCCCGTTCGCATAAAATAGACAGATCGAAAGCCGCGGTTTCGGTCATAAACCCCAGGTCATGGCCGTGTGCGGTCTGGCCGTAATATTTCAAATACCCCGCGATTTCCAGGGCCAAGGCGTCCTGCCCGGCCCGCACCACCTCTTCGCCCAGTTGCCTGTATTGGTTCAGCGTGTTGTAGGCCGCACGCACGTCCCGTGCGTTGATAGCCGTGCGCAGATACGTATTGAAGAACTTCAGCACCACGCCCACGACCGGCATGTCTCCGGCCTGCAACGCCCATTGACCGATGTACCTGGTTTCGATGGCGGTGACGTGGGCCATTTCCGGTAGCTGTTTCAACGA
>JAYUUT010000549.1:0-3744 GCA_043754455.1 Myxococcales bacterium | reverse complement strand
GGCGGCGCGCGCAGGCTAGATCAGATTTTCCTTGGGCCGGAAGTGGGAATCACCAGTTCATGATTTTCAATGGCCCTGGACGGGCCTTTGTTATAGCTGCGTCCATGGTCTTTTCTCGGAGTGCGGACTCCAAGTCTCAGGAACGCCCTCTCCCTCGAGCGGAACGGGCGAATGAGATCGACGATGTTGCGTTGGGTCGGATCCTGGATCCTGACGACGTCCGGCTCTCGGGTGAGATGTTTAGGGCGATCCTTTCTGTAGTTCGCTTGCGAGCGTCTGGGCATCGCCCGGTCCTTCGGGCGGTTCGTTCAAGAAAGAGGCAGGATGATGCGGAGGGGAACTATCCCCTTTTCATCGAACGGTTCCACAAACGTCTGGCCAAATGCGTGAATTCCATGCGGGGGCGCTGGGAAAATATGTTCTCGTCCGAACCGGCCAGCGTCGTTCGACTGACCGAACCCGACGATATCTTCGAGAAAATGACCTACGCCCACGCAAACCCTTGTGCGGCCGATCTGGTTGAACACGCCTCGCAGTGGCCGGGCGTCTCGTCTGTTGATGCGATCGTGGGGGGCGCAGCCTGACAGCGTCGCGGCCTGCTCATTTTTAGGAGCGGGAAGAATGGGAAGAAGGAAAGAAGGAGCGGGAGGAAGGGAAGAAGAGCAGTGGGGTATTGCGGTCAGGGGATCGAGAAACGCGTCGTTACGAGATGGCAGAAAGTGACGGCGGGACCTCGTACGTGCCACGCACAATATTTACGCCGCATATACGCATCTCTGACACACTGATTGACCGTCGAATCGGTGCCCTTGACGATTGTTACGTCCTTTATCGAACCGTCACCGTGGATACATACCTTTGCGATGACGGTTAATTCCAGGCCTGGCGCTCGCATTTTATCGGGCAGAGAAGGAAGCGGACCGCTCAACAACAGGCCATCGAGCTCGGGATTTTCGTCCTCGGAATTTTTGCCCAGCATAGGCGGGCACTTTGACGGGCTGGATTCAGCTTCGAAGTTGACGGGGCGGTGGGCGGCCGTTGGGGGCCGACCGGTCGTGTTCGCACAGGTCATCGCAAGAAGGCCAACAAGGGCTAGGGGTAACATAGCGCGAACGCGGGTGACACCTGCGGACGAGGCTCACCGGTGGACCGCGAATCGCCAGTGTTGGGCTCAGCACCACCCGACGGCAGCCCCCAGGATCGAATGTTGGTTTTTGGATCGAGGAAGGACGTTGACCGTGTTCGGTTGGGCAACTGTTTCAAGCAAATGCCGCATTCGGATGACGTCACGATTGTTGAGATCCGGGCCGAGAATGACATCGATTTTCAGATGGGAGCGGTTGATATCTTCTTTGATCGCGGCAAGGAATTCCGTCCGCGCATCGCTGTCCGTTGGCGGAAACCGATAACCAAGGAATACAACGTGTGAGGTAGTCTCGATGGCCTTGTCGCCTCGGCCCACATATCCTTCATGGCCGGTACCCGCGTTTGCATTCCGCGCTTAGCTGGGCCCGGCACACCGAGGAACAGGTCGTTGCCGTTTTGAATCGTACAGGCAGGATTTTGTCCAGGATACTTGCGGATGGTGCTGTTCTCAGCTGACCAGTCCACGCTTAAATGCAGCTTTAGGACCGGGACCAATTGGTTTTCGCGACACTTTTCGCTACCACAACACTGCCACGGGATACTGCGCAATTTGGGGATCGGGCGTGAGCAGCGTGAGTCCTTCGATGATTGCCTGACACACCAGCATGCGGTCGAATGGATCCTTGTGCAGATCGGGCAGCCGCCCAACCGCAAGGCAGGCGTTTTCACCGAGGGGAAGGGGCGTGATTTCGTGGCGGATTCGTTCCGACGGCACGAACGCAGCGGGAGGTTGTGGCAGGGGTAGTTTACCTAGGGCCGTGCTTCACGGTGATCTCCCATGCCGAGACCGCGCTGAGAAAAACCTCGTTTTGCCGATCGGCGATCAGAGAACGAACCTCGGGTGAGAGCTGGCTGGAGTCCGCGACTATCCAAAGAAACGTGCAGGTATCAAGCAGCAGTTTCACGCGCCACCGGAAAACGCGTGCACGACCTCGTCAGGAAGGGGTTCGAAAAAGGACGGAGGTAGTTCGAACGAGCCGCGCGCTAGACCAATCGGACGAGGCGCAGTGGAAGCGCGGGGAAGGGCCCGCAACTCGGCTACCGGTACGTTGCGCTTGCAAATCACGACGTTTTCCCCAGCGGCGGCGGCGGTCAAGTAGCGGGAAAGATTGGCTTTCGCTTGGTGTATGTTGATCTTTAACATAGTCTAATACTTGGTCATGTTCATGACCATGTCAATGGGCAAGGGACAGCTCACCCGCCCTAAGGCGACGGCGACCAGCGGGTTGACGTAGAGGTAGGCGTAGGTTGCCACCGGGGCACGCCGGGAAAACAGCGCCTGCGGGCTTGGCGTGGGACGACAAAATCCTTCGACCCTCGACCCGCGAATCGGCTTGCGGCCGTGAAAGAAGGGGGGCGGTGCCGTCCCAGGCGCTGCGGCTTGACACCCACGATATTGACCCCCCTCGTGCTTGAGGCCACGCGATCCTATTGGAAAGGCTGTCGTCCCACAGGCCCACACCTGTTCCCAGGAAACGGAGGCAGAGCTGGCTTGACCCGTGTCGCGATCAATACGCGCTTCCCAAGGTCGCCCGTGAAGCTGGTATTTCTACGCACGTCCATCCTCACAAGCTGCGATATTGCTTCGCCACCCACATGCTTGAATCAGGCGCCGACATCCGCACGGTTCAAGTCTTGCTTGGTCACGCAAGTCTCGACCCAAAGGCCGCTTCCTGGGCTGACCACCGATGCACTTCGCCCCCTGCACGGTGGGCGCGATGGCTCCTCCTCGGCGGCCATCTTCAGTGCTGCCAAGGCTGCGGCCTCAAGCGCCCCGCGCACAACTCATGCAGAAATCGTCACTGCCCTAAATGCCTCCGGAATACGCAGCAGCGCGAAGCGAGTCGATGACGGAACCCCGAAAACTGGTGGGATGGTACGACGGGGAGTCCTCCTAACTAAGCGCCGTCGAAAACGGAGCACACGATAGCCCGCTACTGCAACCGCACGTCGTCGAAGTAGATGGTGCCGCTCCAGGACCCATTGTAGTAGCCGACCACAAGTTGCAGGGAGGTCGCGGCTGTCGGCCCAAACCCTTCCTGGTCCTCGACCCAGCGACCTCCCGACAATGAAACGCCATTGGGCGTATCGGTCCCGCCGTTGCTAAGCGCGCGTGGAAATACACTGAAAGACATTCCTGCTGGTGCATCCACGTAGACCTGCATAGAAAAGGGTTTCGACAGCAGCGATACGCCGCCAGCACACAATGGCAACGAAATCTTCATTTCCGTGTTTTGCGCGGTAAAACTGACGCCCACGGCCAGCACGGTGCTGGTGCGGCCGCCAACCTGTTTTCTAACCACCTGCAAGGGGGTTCCGTCCCAAGCCGATCCCGCGACGCCGGTCCAGCCTTCGGTGCTGCCAGATTCAAAGTTCCAGACGGGGCAGATGGGACCACTGCCGCAGGCCAGTTGCGACGCGGGAAGGCCCATGCTGTTTGGTTCGCACTGATGTCCAGAGGTGCCGTCGCCGTTGCAAATCGGCAGCATGTTGCCGGTGGCCGCGCAGATCTGATTTTGCCAGGCCCCGTTGTTGTCGCAAAGCTGCGGCGTGGTCGTGCCTCCGCACTGTCGGGTTCCGGGGGCGCAGGCGGTGCAT
>JAYUUT010000548.1:0-5750 GCA_043754455.1 Myxococcales bacterium | reverse complement strand
ATGAAATCCTCTCGGCCTCCGATCTTTGGTGCGTTCGTAAGGGCTTCTTTGCGCTGGGGGGCCCGATTCGGGGGTATTTTACTCCTTGCCACAGCGGCGTTTGCGCAGCCGCCGACCCCGTCCGTGCCAGCGGGGGCCACGCCCGCGGCGCCGCGGGAAGGTGGCGAGGCCGCCCGTCCCCATTTTGTCATTCGCGCCGACAAGGGGTTTTTGGACGATCCGTTCACCATTGATCCTGCCGCTTCCGAACTTGCTGTCCTTCTGACCGACAGCGCGTCGTTTGCCCGGGTCGACGTCATCGATTTGAAGACCGGCAAGCCCAAACGAACGATTCCGCTGGGTGATCCGCAGCCCATTTTCGAAAAGGTGCTGCTGGTGCCGGGCGGCAAAGGCTGCGTTGTCGTGCAGCGCGACCCGGGCAAAGGTCTCCGGTTTGTGCAGCAATACGACCAAAGCGGCAAGGCGGCAGGGCTGTTTGGACCCGTGACCGAGGTGGGCATGGTATCGCGCGGCGGCACACCTATCCTGGTGGCGATGACCCGGGGTACGAATCCGGCGGGTGACACCACCTATTCCCTCAGCCAGCACCGACTGGACGGCCTGGCCCGTATTGGGAAATCGGTAACCGTGGCGATCACGCGGGACAGCGTTCTGAAAATGACACCGCTTAAGGTTCACGGTTGGCAGGCGGGTTGGACGCAGCTTGTCGGTCAGAAACCCGGTGGTTTCGACAAAAAGAAAGATATGCGGCTCCCCGATCGGGCTGCGGCCTTCGATCCTTTCGAACGCAAATTTATCTGGGAGATGGACATTCCGGATCTGACCGCCTGGGCCTCAGTCGCTGCGCTTCGTCCCAAACGGCCGGGCCGGGTCTTGCTGGGCATGTTGGCTGACGATCAGAAGTCCGTCGACGTGCTGGAAACTTTGGGGAGGCGGGCCCGCCTTGCGCTGTCAGTTCCCTTCGAACTTTACGACCCCTCTAGTTTTCAAGACGAGGAATCGGACGACCTGTCGACCTTGTATTTCAGCCTGGGCGTGGATCCGTTGAACGCGCAGGCGCTAGGCCGAAAGAGGCGCGATCGGGCGTTTTTAGATCTGTACGCGGCCCACGCGGATCGTCCGCTTTTGCCCCCCAGCAAGGAAGCCCCCCAGTTCAGCACCACGCGTCTTTTACGTGCGGCCTTAGATGAACGACCTGTGTCCTGGCAGGTACAGGGCAATGCGGTTGCCATCTTGCGCAAGCACAAGAGCTTCAGCCGCGGTGGCAACGAGTTAGAAGTTTACGCGCTGCCCCGGCCGTAAATAACTCTGCCTGGGGGCGCCGCCACGGGGGTCAAAGAGGCAAGCGTGTTCAAGACCGGAAAAGACAGGGTAAAACGCACTTTCTTATGCCGATGCCTTCCCAGTTTCGCTTGCGCCTTGTTAGATGACCGGTGTATGTACTCCGCTCACTAGGTCGGCACCTTGGACGTGCCTAGGCCAGAAGGTCTCATGAGACGAACGACCGACATCCTGCGCGCATCACTGACTGCCGCCGCGATGCTTTCTGCAAGCCTCTTCGGTGGGTGCAGCGAGGTGCGAGGCCGTGGCCTGATTCAGGAGGGCAACAAACGGTATAAAGAAGGCAATTATAAGGAAGCCGTTGCCGCGTTTGAAGACGCGGAAAAATTGGTTCCGGACCTGCCGGTGCTGTGGTTGAACAAGGGCTTCACCTGCCGCCAGATGTTGATTCCCGGGGCGAAAACCCCCGAAAACGTCGCCGCCTCTAAATGTGCGCTGACGTCGTTTAAACGGTACCGGGTGCTGGCGCCCCAGGACACGCGCGGCGAAACCTTGTACGTCCAGACCTTGTTTGACAGCGACGAATTTGAAACGTTGTCCAAGATGTATGAAGAGGGATTCAAGAAGAACCCCAAGGACATTGACGCGGTCAACGGGCTGATTCAGGTTTATTCTAAATGGAACAAACTGGACGAAGCGCTGGATTGGTACAGCAAGAAGGCCGACCTACAGGCCACGGACGCCGAAACCCAATATGCCGTGGGCGTGTTCCTGTGGCAGCAGCTGACCCAAAAGGGTGGGGGGCCCGATAAGGCGTCCTATGATCCGCGGATCGATCCGGCAAAACCGAAGGCGCCGAAGTTTCCCCCGGCTTTTGGTTATGGGGACATCATCCGACAGCAGCGGGTCGATCTGGCCGACCAGGGCATCAAGTTCTTGAATAAGGCGATCGAACTGCGTCCGAAATATCACGAGGCGATGACCTACCTGAACCTGCTGAACCGGCAGAAATCGTTCGCCTTTTTTGACGAGCCCGATGAATGGCAGAAATGCATCAACGAATCGACCCGTTGGGCCTGCAAAGCGATTGAAACCCAGGGCAAGACCCCGCCGCCCAGTTGTCTGAAGCCGGGCGAAGCGCCACCTGCGGGTACGCCCGGGGCGCCTGTGGTGGGGGGACCCGAAGGCGGCGAACCCGAGGATGAGGCGGTAGCTCCAAAAGAAACCAAGAAGAGTGGGAAGTCGGCGGGCAAGGGAAAAAAGGCAGCCCGCAAGGGCAAGCGAACGGCGAGGAAATAGCCGATGGCTTTCGAGGCATATCTGACCCAGGACCAGCGGAAGCCGAAAAAATGGCTGCGCATCACGTTTGCCATTTCCGTAAGTTTGCACGCAGCCCTTTTGGTCGTCCTTGCCGTGCGATCGATCTGGCATGTGGACGAACTGTCGCCCCCGAACGTGACGGTGACGTTCCTTTCAGGCGCGCCCCCCCCGCCACCACCACCACCACCACCTAAGAAGCGGTCATCGACCGTCAAGAAGGTAAAACCGGTCGAAATCATTCAACCCAAGCCGAACGAAATCGTTCAGCCTAAGGAAGCACCGAAAGAGGAGCCCGAGGAGGAGGAGGCCGACGACGGTGAAGATGGCGGTGAGGAAGGCGGCGTCGCGGGCGGCGTGGTGGGGGGCGTCAAGGGCGGCGTTATCGGGGGCGTGGTGGGTGGGGTCGTCGGATCGTCGGGTCCGCCCGACGGACCTCCGGTCAACGTCAACCCTCAGATGGCAGAGGCCCAAAAAATAAGCGGCCCGAATCCAGTGATGCCCGAGGCAATGCGGCGCGCGGGCATGATCTTGGTGGTCATGGCCAAAATATGTGTCAATTCCGACGGGTCAGTAAAAGACGTGACCATCATCAAGGGCGCTGATCCGTCAGTGGATCAGAACGTCAAGGACGCCTATAAGCAGCGCAAATACAAGCCCTGGCAGGTGAACGGGCGTGCGGTCCCTTTCTGCCATTTTCTTCGAACCAACTTCGATGTGCGATGAGATGTGCGATGAATAGAAAACTGGCTTCTCAAAGGAGAGAAGGACGATGAACTTTACAATAATGGAAATGTGGCATGCGATGGGTGGCGTCGCCAAGGGCGTCGTTATCATCCTTCTGATCATGTCGATGTATTCGATAAGCGTAACGGTCGAACGGTTCCTGGCGTTCAAGAAGGCCAGGGTGCAGTCCATCGGATACATCGGATCGCTGCAACCGCTGGTGGCCCAGGTCGGGCGCCTGCGAGAAGCGGTCGGCCTGGATCAGCGATTCCGGGGCAGCCCCGTGGCGCGGGTCATCGGGGCTGGGGTCAATGATTTCGTTCGTGGTGTGGAAAGTCTGGGGCCGCGGGCCAACGATCCAGCCGAACTGGAATTGGTGGTCGACGGGGTCACCCGGTCCATGGAACGTGTGAAAGAACGTGAACTGGCGAACCTGCGGCGGGGCCTGCCCGTCCTGGCGACCATTTCGTCGTCCGCACCGTTCGTCGGGTTGTTCGGCACGGTTTTCGGCATCATCAGCGCGTTTACCAGCATGGCCGATCCCAACAGCGGCGGCGGTGGTCTGGCGTCGGTGTCCGCCGGTATCGCCGAGGCCTTGATGACCACGGCGGTCGGGCTGGCGGTCGCCATCGTTTCGGTCTGGTTCTATAACTACTTCGTGTCCAAGGTTGACGACATCACCCTCGACGTTGACGAGACCACGGGTGAAGTTTTGGACAGCATGACGCGTGAAGGCCGCGCCTTGGCCATGGGCGCCCCCGCTCCCCGTCCCAGCGGCGGCAACTTGCCCGCCCAGATGCCGGGTCAGCCGGGTCGCTGGTAGGTCGGACTTTCTTTTCGAACGGACGTTTATCGAACATGGCCGCCACCTTCACCCACCATCAGCAGTCCAAGGCGCGCAAGCACCTGCGGACCGGCAAGAAGCACCCCAAGGGCAAGCTGAATGCCGAGATCAACGTCACGCCGTTAGTCGACGTGGTGTTGGTGCTGTTGATCATCTTCATGGTCGTGACGCCCATGATTTCCGGCGGCGTTCCGGTCGAGATGCCCCGTACGTCCAACCACAGCAAGAAACCTGACGACGGCAAGGACATCATCGTGTCCGTGACGACGAACAAGGACGTCTACCTGATGTCCAAACGGTACGCGAAGGTGGAAGACATAACCAAGTTCATCGAAGAAGAGAAACGAAAGTTTCCCGAGAAGACTGTGTACGTCAAGGGTGACAGTCGCACAACCTATGGGGCTGTGCGTGAGGTGATGGAGGCCATCAACAAAGCGGGATTTGAAGACGTGATGTTGGGGACCGACGAGTTAAAGCAGGTCGGCCCTGCGGCCGAGGGGAAGTAGGACACGCCATGAGCATGGACGTAGGCGGGCCAAAAAAAGGTGCGAAGGCCGACATCAACGTGACGCCCCTGATCGACGTTGTGTTGGTGTTGTTGATCATTTTTATGGTGTTGACGCCGTCGATGCTGAAACACATGACGGCCAATGTGCCCCGGAAGTCCGACAACGCCGAGCCGGATCCGTCCCAGCAGCCGACCATTGTTGAACTGAACAAGAACCGCGAAATCGCCATCAATGCAGATCCGGTGTCGTTCGAAGGTGTTACGGAAAAGATCAGTGAACGGCTGAAACACGACAGCAAGAAGGTTGTGTTTTTCAAGATTGAGGACGACGCCAACTACGGCGACGCGGTGAAACTGTTCGATATGGTGCGCGGTGCGGGCGCCAAGGTTCTGGGGATCGTGACCAAGGACAAGTCTGAGGCAGCGGCTCCCGCTCCCGCCAAGTAGTGTTTCGGGGCTGGATGTCGGGAGGGGATGTCCGGAGGGGAGCCGGGGGGCCGGTCAGCGAGGGCGGCCATGGCCCAGTGTTTTCGCCAGGAATCCGACTGGCACTGATTTCGCAGTGATGGGGGCATGCTTGCGCACATTGCCTCGGCGGCGGTTGTTGGAATTGAAGCGGGTCCCATTGATGTCGAGGTGGACGTCGCGCCTGGGCTGCCAGGCTGTCACATCGTGGGCCTACCTGACGCCGGGGTGAAGGAGGGGCGTGTGCGGATACGGGGGGCGCTGGAAAACAGCGGGTTCAAGATCCCACCCAAGCGCATCACGGTAAACCTGGCGCCCGCCGATTTGCGCAAGGACGGGGCAGCGTTCGACCTGCCTATTGCGGTCGGGATTCTAGAAGGGGCTGGCCTTCTGCCGCCAGGCTGCGCGCGTGATGCCGTGCTGGTCGGTGAGCTGGCGCTTAATGGTGGCGTCCGGGCGGTCAAGGGGGTGTTGCCGATGGCGGCCTGGGCGCGGGCCAAGGGGGTGCGCCGGTTGTTTGTCCCGCAGGACAACGCCGCCGAGGCCGCCGTGGTGGGCGATGGCGTGCGGGTCGTGCCAGTCGGCAGCCTCACGGATCTGCTGCGAGAG
>JAYUUT010000547.1:0-8733 GCA_043754455.1 Myxococcales bacterium | reverse complement strand
GGCATTCTCAAAGGGAATTTAGGCTACCTATCCCCGGAACAGCTTCGGTTTGAAGATCCCGATCGCCGTTCTGATCTGTTTTCAATGGGCGTGGTGCTGTTCGAACTGTTGTCGGGACAAAGGCTATATGTGGGTGACGAGGCCAAAGACGGGCTTCGCCGCATTCTGCACGAACCACCGCCGGACGTTGGACAGTTCCGACGTGACGTCCCCGCCGCGCTGACCGAATTGCTCTTCGAGTTGCTGACCAAAGATCCGGCCCTGCGCCCGCCCTCAGCCCAAGACGTGGTTGGTCGGCTTGAGCAGATCCTGGGCGATCTTGTCGCCGCTGAGGGGCCGCTGGAAATTGCGACGCATATGCAGCTTCATTTCGGTGTGCAGGCCATGGATCGTCGGCAGCAGATCGCGGGCTTGGTTGCGGCCGCCAAGACGCCTCCCCCGCCGAAGCGCCGTTCCATCCTTTCGCGTATCACGATGTTCCGGATTGTCACAGGGGGGGCTCTTGCTGTGCTTGTGGCTTCGGGACTTCTTTGGCGATCACGAAGCCGTCTTGCGGTGGTCCCCGTCGAAACTGGGCCTTCGGGAAGTTTGTGGGCGGGGGGCTGGCATAGTTGCGCAACTGATCGAGGCGCGCTTATGTGCTGGGGAAAAAACAACGAAGGTCAGTTGGGCATCGGCAACTGGGACGACAGCACGGCGCCCCAAAAAGTAGCGCCCTTCCCGTCGGCGGTAAGAAGCGCTGGGCTGGGATGGTTTCATACCTGCGTGTGCCTCCAAAACGGTGACGTGTACTGCTGGGGACGAAATGCTGAAGGTCAACTGGGCACGAAGGACACGGCCCCGTCGTTGGTGCCAAAACGTGTGGCATCACTATCGGGATGCAAACAGATCGCGGCCGGAGATCGTCACAGTTGCGTGGTTCGGCACGACGGCACAATTGCATGCTGGGGCGCGAACGGCAGCGGACAGGTAGCCCAGACGGAGGCTCCCCTTTTGACATCACCGACACGGATAGAACATCTTGGCGATGTCGTTCAGGTCGCCGCATCGGAAGAATCGACGTGTGCCGTACAGTCAGCCGGCACGGTCATGTGTTGGGGCCTGGCCATCGGTGTTTCCACAAAAGAGGGTGGACGCGATTCGTCCAGGTTCGGCCCCCGCCTTTTGGTCGGCGTGACGGATGCTGTGGAAGTTTCTGTGGGGCGAAGTGCGGCGTGCGTACGCCGAAGGGGAGGGCAGGTTGCGTGTTGGGGGGAGATAGGCGAGCCCAAAGAAGGGATTCACCCTTTGAGAACGTTTCCGTCTTTGGAACCCATAGCCGACATCGAGGATGCTCGACAATTGACCCTTGGGGCGGGCCACGGCTGTTCGTTGTCTAAAGATGGGCAGGTTCGCTGTTTCTGGTCAGACTATTTTGGGCAATTGGGCATAAGTAAGGAAAAGTTTTTTGCGCAAGGAGGTGTTCCGCCCGAAGGGGTTGGGCGCGTTGTGGCTATCGCCACTGGGGAAGTCCACACCTGTGTGAGGCACGCCCAGGGCATAAGTTGTTGGGGTGCAAACAGCACCGGCCAATTAGGGGACGGAAGCCGCGAGCAGCGCCGACATGCCGTATCTGTGATTGGAATGAAATGATGAACCACAGGCTCGATCATTTTGCCCAGGCAGAGCAAGCCATTCTTGCCGCGGAACACGGCGACTTGACCGGCCTGGCATCAGCCATGGCCGCAGTGGGTGGGGACGGATCACCGGAATCGCGGGCGCTGATGTTGGGCCTTTCGGCGGTGCGGCGGTCTTTAGATCGTGGGTTTCTCGGATCGCCTCGCCCGGGAGATGCTGCTGGAGTTTCGAAGGCATCTGCTCCTTACCAGCGGATTGCGATGCGGGCCTGTGGGCGGATGGTTCGCCTGGCTGCCTTGGCATTTGACGTTGAATCAGCCGCCAAATGGGGGCGGGTGCAAGAATCGCTAGAGATCGTCAAGGCGCCCCAGCCCTGGTCGTTCCTTTGTAAGGCGTGGACAGCGATGCTTGGGGGCCGCAGCGCCGAGGCGCTTGCGCACCTTGAACGCGCTTCAGAAGAAGTCTCCCGTGAACGAGACGCGGCCGCGACTGTCGAAGCGACGGTGCTGCGCGCGCTTTGTGAAGATGACGGGGGGGATCTCCCGGCTGCTTTAGAAACCGCCCGACGGGCGGCGCGCATGGCGCAGACCGAGGCGTGCCCTGAATTGGAATATCTCGCACATCTGGTCCTGGCACGGCTGCGGCGGCGGTCGGGGCGCCCCCATCTGGCCGTTCATATCTTGAGCGACCTGGCCCTTCACGCGCCCTCTGCTTGGCATCCTTTCATCGCCTGGGAGCTGGTCATAGCAGGGGCTCTTGATAAAGCCGAAACCTTGTTAAATGGCCTGTCCGCAGTCGATTCACCGTCATCGCAATCACCCGCAATTGTTCTTGTAAGGGCGGCCCTTGACCTTCTGGGAGCCGTGAAGCGGGCCGACCACGCCTTGTTCCGCCGTGCTGGGGATATTCTGCGCGAGGCACCACCTTGGCTTGCACTGCATCTTGAAATCGCCGCCCTTGTCGCCCTCATCGGCACGGACAGCGAACCCGCCCCGGGGCCCGTGTTGGCATGGTCACGCGGCGAGGACGGAGGGATTCCCTTTGGGCTCGATGGGTTAGGCATGCTTTCGCAACATGTGGCGCTTGATGACACCGTGGGGCTGGTGTTTGGCAGGCCGGACTGTCCGGGGCGACGCATCCTTCGCAGTGGAGCCTCCTTGCTTCCGGCCGCCCAAAACCTCGAAACCACCAACGACGAAGACACAGGAGGCGCGCGAACGGAAACTGGCCTTGCCGTGCTGGTCCTGGCGGCGCCTGTTCCCCTGTCGCGGGCCGATTTTTTTCGCGCGGTCTATGGCTTCAGCTTTGTGCCCGATCGCCATCGGGGAATTTTGGATGTATTGGTGCACCGAATGCGTTCACGCCTTGGCGAAGCAGGAATTCTTGAACGAGATGCCAAGGACGGAACCTTGGTTGTGCGATTGACGAAAAACGTCATGGTTCCCGATGGGCGTTGCACCTTGGCGCCCGTCGAACGACTGTTGCGGGCGCTTGCGGAATTAGGCACGACCGGCACCCACCAAGCCGCGCAAAGACTGAACATCCCCCTGCGCAGCGTCCAGCGCACGTTGCAAGAACTGGTGGCCGATGGTTCCTGTGAGGCCCTTCGGGACGGCGCCAACGTTGTCTATCGCATCAAAGACACGACCTTTACGTCGGTCACTTCATTGGATGCCCTGCGGCTTATTGCTGAAACAGATCCTGGTTTTGCCGATGATTAACCCCTGACTGGTTAACCCCGGACGGGGATCTGTTCGTGCGCTACCACGATCAAGAATTTTCGCCGACTGATTGCACGTCGTTTGCCCGGCGGCAGGGTTTATGCCCCTGCCGCATATTCGGTGACCTGGGTTCGGCCTACGTTTCTAGGCTGGGCCTACTTGCATGTTCCTGCAGTCTTGTAGGCCCCGACAGCAGCGTTACAGGCCATGTCGCCACTGGCCTTGATCTGTTCGTAGATTTTGTTGCAATCGGTCTTAGCTTGTCCGGCCTGGGAATCGCAGCACACCATCAGCGCTGCGCAACCTCCACCTGTGGCGGTTCCGCCGCCCGTCATGCCCCCGGGGGTCGTGGCAGCCGCACATTTCTTACAGCCAGAGTTTTTTGTGCACTGGTCAAGCTCTGAATAACAGCTCGTGCAGGTGGCTGGGGGTTGGCACGCGATGAGACATGCGCTGTCACCGCACGCGCACTTGGTGATGCAGTTAAGAGAGCCACCACATTCTCCGGAAAAAATTCCTTTTTGGTAGCCGTCGCCAAGGCACTTCTTGTACTGGCTATCGCACTTATCGGCGACACACTTGTCGTACGCATCGTCCTCGGCCTTGGTACACTTGCTCATCGAGGCCGAAGTTCCCCCCGTGGCGCATTTCATGCCGCTCATATTTGAGGGATTGAACCCCCCGCCAGAGGAAGAACCCCCCGGCGCGACCCCGCCATCGTCGGTTGCCGCAGGCGTGCTGTCGCTGCTGCTGCAGGCGCCAAGCGCCCAGCCCAAAACCAAGGTCCCGATTGCCAGAGAAACGCGTTTCATGCCGATCCTTTCGAAGAGAAAATAGCCTGGCGCACCATGCGCGGCGCGGATCTTCCTAGATTTTGGTCCTTAGGGCAAGGGCTGACGCGAACGACCTATCCGAACCCCAGGTCAGTCCAGCCTTCAGTCCCACACAGCCAGGTCACAGTTGTCGCGAATGACGCTGTCCCGGGTCACGAGCGGACTTTCGGCCACGATGGCTTGGGCGACGATGAACCGATCAAAGGGATCCCTAGTCCACGACAACCCGCAGGCCGCTTCGGCTACATCGGCGAAGGTATGGTTGCACACTTCGACTTCGAACGATTCTCGCAAGGCCTCGATGAAACTCTTCGGCGCGACGTTCAGCCGCCCGATTTCCCGAAGCATTTGCAGCTCAAGGATTGTCGCTGGGGAGACACGGAGCCGCCTTGCCCGGCGCATGACCTGGGTGGCTTTGCGCGGCAGTTTCTTGGTGGAGTGGGTCAACAAAACCACCACATGCGTATCCAAATACGCAATCAAGGTCGCCATTCCTTCGACCAATCAATGGCCGCAATGTCGTCCACGTCCCCATTCACCCATTGAGGGCGTGGCGTTGGCCAGGCGAACCGCTTTGTTTTGGTAGATTTTTCGCCCTCGTCCACACACAAAATAAGGCGATGTCCCTTACGTTCGATCGTGACCGGTTTCCCTGACTGAATCACTTGGTCAAGCACGGAGTAGAGATCAGCGCGCAGTTTGGTTGCGTTCATGGGCTTGATCCTAGCGTACGTACGTACGTACGTCCCGTTCGCGACCGATATAGACTAAATCGACGCTTTGGTGGCGCCCATGAAGGCCGTCCGGAGGCGCTTGGCGACGATGGCCCCTTCTCCTGGTTCGAGCATCCATGTGCTCAGCGTGATCATTTCTTGGCCTTCGCCTTCGGGGGTGACCTCGATGGCGGGCGATTCTGCCCGCAGCCGCCCGATAACATCGGCGCGCGACACCGAAAGGGCGGCACGATCCCAGGTGAGCCGAAGATGGGGAACCTGATTGGCGATGACAGGGATATACGGCTCGGTCTTCAGGCCAGGCACCCCCTGGACCCCGCGCGAGATGACGTCGATGTCATGTTCCCATCGTTTCCAATCTGCCTTGTGGTCGCGGTCTAGATAGATCTCAAGCGCGACCATCATGCCCACGATTTCTTCTTTGCTGACCTTCATGGGGCGCGCGACTGAATCACTGGCGGCACCCGTGTGCAAACGCGAGGCATCGATGAGGTCGCGGCGTCCAAACAGCAGTCCGGCGCTTTGGGGTCCCCGAATGCCCTTTCCCCCAGAAAACGTCACCAGGTCGAACCCCAGTTTGACCATGCGGTAAAGATTTTCGACGGGGGGCACGTCCGCAGCGGCATCCATGAAGGTCGGAATCTTGTGTTTGCGCCCCAGGGCCACGAATTCGGCGGCCTTGATCTGCCCCTGCGGTTCGGCTTTGTTCAAAAACAGCATCATGGCTGTGCGGGGGTTGACGGCCTTTTCCAGTTGGGCGACGGTCTCGACCTCTATCAAGGTGACGCCGACGTTGCGGACGCCGTGGTCATAAAGATTGCGGTGGCTTTTTTGAACGATGACTTCGTTACGCAGGCCGGTGGTGTCGGGAAGGCGCGTGATGATTGCGGGATTGCGACCGCCCACACAGGCCGCGGTGCCCATCACCAAGGCTGCCGCCGCGCCCGACGTCACCACGGCTGCCTCGCATCCAATGCGTTTGGCGATGCGATTGCCAACGGCGACGTGCAGATCTTCGAGGCGGCAGAACTTCTTCGATACGTTGCCCATCGCCTTGAGGGCCTCTGGGTGCAGCAGCGATCCGGTCAGCGCCGTGTAGACGCCACAGGCGTTGATGATCGTCTGAACGCCCAGCTCGGCCAACCTATCGCGGGTGTCAACCCCGGCTGCGCTGGCCTGGGTGCTGGTGCCACACAAGGCGCCGACGCCTGATGCAACGGGAACGGTCTTCAGGAATTGGCGGCGGTTGCTCTTCATGGGACGCGCTCCTTGGGCTGGGGTCATGGTTTCTGCTCGACAACGGGGGCCACTTTGTCTTGTCCTGTGGCGTCCCAACGTGGATCGCTTTGGGTATCATATTTGCCAAGGGTGTCCCATCGCGGGTGGCTTTTCCCCTCGCGTTCAAACTGCATAAAGCCGTCACGAATGGTCATCTCGCAGAAAATCCGCTGCTTGCCATCCATGCGGGTCTTATGCGTATCAACAAAGGAATAATGACCCGATTCAGTGCGCAACAGGGCGACGTCCGCGGCTGCGCCCACGCCTAGGTGCCCCAGATCTGGCCGCCTGATGGATTTCGCCGGGGCGGATGTGGACAGGGCGATCACCTTTTGCAAAGGCACCCCAATGCTCAGAAATTTCGACATGACGTTGGTCATGTCCTTCATGCCCGAGTTCATGCTGCCCGCATGAAGGTCGGTCGATATGGTGTCTGCCAGGAATCCCTGTTTGATGGCCGGGATGGCCTGTCGAAACAGGAAGCTGCCTTGTCCGTGGCCGACATCGAACAAGATTCCGCGACGGCGTGCCTCTGCAAAATAAGGAAAAACGTGCAGGTTATCGTCCAGCAAGGGCACGGCGACCAGGTACGTGTGGGTGTAGATGTCGCCCGGTCGCATTTTTTCAGAGATCAAGGTTTTGAAGGGACGTGCAGGGTGAAACGTTCCAAAATCCACCATCGTGGGAAGGTTGGCCAGCCGCCCGGCTTCGACGGCCCGTTCAACCGACGTCCAGGCAGGGCCCTTAAAATGGGCTGTCTTGATGCCGACGACGACCCCCGGATATCGTTTGGCCAGTTCAGCGGTTTTCGCCGCATCCATGTCCGACACATCCTGCTGTTCTTCGGTGGTGCCCATTCCGCGGCCGACGATGTTGACGAAGGCAAGCGAACGCGTGATTGTCTTATCCATCACGGTTTTTTTGAATTGGGGAAAGTCCCGCCATCCCGAACCACCCGCGTCGACGACTGTGGTTACGCAGGACCGCAAGGTGTGACTGTCCACCCACAACAGAGCCCCCAGGGCCGAATTTGGGGGCGCGAGAAAATGGGCGTGCATGTCGACAAGGCCGGGCGTGACCAGAAGGCCCTTGGCATCGATCACCTTGTGCGACGATGCCAAGGGGATTGACGGGCCTAGGGCGGCGATGCGCCCACCCGCGATCGCCAGATCGGCGACCTTATCAATGCCATTGGCCGGGTCGATGATCCGTCCGCCCTTGAACAACAGATCGTATGGGGTTGACGGTGCTGCCGCCCCTGTGGCCGATTTTGGTTTTTGCGCGACAAGGGTCATTTCCACGCGAGATTCGCGGTGAAGTTTGGATATGGCGATGGTCGTCCGCGCCGGGGGGCGACCCGGGAAGTGTTTGATATACGCGGCGTTCATCGCGGCGAAATCATTCATGTCCGCAAGGTAGACCTTGGTCTCGGCCACCTGCGACAGATCCATGGATGCGGCAGAAAGGACCTGGGTCATTCGGTTCATGATTTCGTCTACCTGGGGTCCGATGCCACCATCGGCGTAGCCCGCGCGTCCGGACAAATAGACGGTTTCGCCAACAAACAGCCCGGGAACGAAAAGCCCGCTTGGTCCTTCACCCGGGGGCGTGATGACGATCTTGGCGGCCTTGCCTGGCGCGGCCTTGGCTGCGATGAAGGACATCGCCACCCGCGATCCATTCGGCAGGGGCCCGAGGCCAACGCAGGTTCGCGTGCTGGGCGTTACCCCTGCGAAATAGGCCTTGTAGACCTCGTTCATGCGATCGTAAGTCGCGAAATCCGCCAGGAACACGACGCCTGACACAAGGTTTTCCCGATCCATCCCGGCGGCCTTCAGCACCGCGCGTATGTTGTCCAGCGTCCTTTTAACTTCGGTTTCGAGGTCTTCGTTGGGCGCAGGCGCAGCGGGCGTCGCGTGTCCCAGTTGCCCCGATATGTACAAGATGTCGCCGACCAGCACGCCTGGGCTGCGCAAACGGGACGCCGGGATCGATGAACCTGGGGGGGATATGATCTTGCGATTGCGCAGCCGGGAAGCCGTCACTGTAATTTCAAAAGGAATGCCTTTGGGCAAGGCGGGAACACCTAAAACCGTGCGGGCGGGGGGATTTTTTGGGAAATACTGTTGGTAGATCCGGTCCACGATCGGAAGCTGGGAAAGGTCGGTCAGCAGCAGGTTGACGTTCACCACGTTTGCGAATCCAAGACCCTCGTCCTTCAGAATCTGTCCGCAGTTGTCGATCGCCTGCCGTACTTTTGCCTCAAACCCATCGGGTTCTTTGTCGGTTTTTGGATTCCGTGGGCCCTGTCCGGCAACGTGCAAGGTGTCGGCAATCCAGACGCTGGGGCTAAACATCGGTTTAGCCGCATCTGCGGCGGTAACGGCTGCGGGGACGCCAAAGATCGCGACGACGAAGGCCAGCACGCGGGGTGCTGACCGGACAAAACTGTGGTTCATGTTTAAGGCCTTGGGGTCATAGCGGGTAATGACGACATTTCGGGACGTCGCAACGTCCGTTCGATGGCAGCGATGGTCTGCGTGATGTCAT
>JAYUUT010000546.1:0-3945 GCA_043754455.1 Myxococcales bacterium | reverse complement strand
GCCAAGATCGCAAAGCTTGCCCCCTGTGCCAACGCCAGTGGTGATGACACGTGTCTGCGCGATTTCGTAACCAATTTTGGCCGCCGTTTGTAGTATGCGGTGAGACCGTCAACTTCGGCGGCATCGAGCGGCCGACGAAACAAACGGCGGCCAAAATTGGTTACGAAATCGCGCAGACACGTGTCATCACCACTGGCGTTGGCACAGGGGGCAAGCTTTGCGATCTTGGCTGGGATCTGCTTGCCGATGGCTTCGGCCAGGGACAGGATCCTGTCGACTTCAAGGTCGGAAACCTCGGAGGCGACTTCAAAACCGAAAGCCGCCCGTGCGTCTTCGGGAATGTCTTTGGTGATATCGGTGGCGTTGCTGACCAGCCCCAGATCACGAATGGTGTTTCGCAATTCTAGGTGGGTCAGACGACGCAGGGGCAGCAATCCGGCCCCGTCCGCAGAGGCCAGGGGCATCATCCCGGCTGGCATCCGCCCAGGCAGGTCGGGAAGCGTCGCTGCGGGGGGAAGGGCCGACGTCCCGCCGGCACCTGGATTGGTCCTGGCGGGTGTGCCCGTAGAGCCCCTAGGGGACGGCGTCATACTGTCGCCGTCCTCGACCGCACCGGTACATGACAGAGACACGAGCCCCAACAGGAGGGGGCCCCGCAACGGGCGCGCGACGAAGTTCATTGGGTCCTTATTTCATCGGCGGATGACCACATAGAAATGAAGGTGCGCAGGCGTCCAAGACAGCTCACGCTTCAAAAGAAAGTATTGAAACGCAGTCTGCTAACGCATCGACATCGACCACGACGCTACGGTTTTTTTGCCGTTGAATCGAGGAAACGCGATGGCCGCCATCCGACCGAGAATACAGCCGGGTAGGGCCCCCTGGCTTTGGCCATTAACGCGCACGGCAGATACGCGTCCGGCACCCTGCACCACGAAATCCAGTTCGATGTTGCTGAGGCCGGGGCTGCGGCGGCGTTCGTCCATTACGCAGGGGACCAGTTTGCGGTAGTTGCCCATCATGACGCCCTGAATAACGCTATCGGACAGGACTTCTTCGCCTCCACCTCCGCCTTGGCTCACGTCACCCATATTCATGTCCATACTGAACTCGTCGCCTTTGCCCCCACCGCTACCGCGCCGGGCGGGTTTCCGGCGCGCCTGCTGGAAGTCAAGCTTGACCTCTTTGACGAAGGCGTCGATGTCGGATTCGCCGGATCGGGAGGCCAAGGCTTCTTCTTCGGCGGCCTTGCGGTTTCGAAGATAAAGCCCCAGTCCCGCTGCCACGACTAGGGCGGCGGCGCCCAGGATGACCACGGTGGCCCCGGATTTCTTGCGATCCGAGCTAACCGTTGCATTTTCGGCCTGAACGCGGCGGGCCTGTTCTCGAGACCGTTCGGCGGCGAGGGAAAAATCGCCGATCTGAGGATGATCTTTAATGCGCACGCGCGCACCTGAATCGACATCGACGATGATGTCCTCGGGTTTGAAGGCCCCTGACTGCAACTGAGCCTGAACCTGTTCGATGGAGAAGGGGCCGTAGTCCAGCTTGTCTTTCTGAATCAGCCACTTTTCGGCGTTGCCTTCAAGGCCGGCGGCCGCTGAGACATTGAACGACCGTCCCGCCGTGTTGCGGGGCAGAGGGGCGACGGCGGATGGATCGCCTCCTCCTAGGGCGGCGGTCAGGGCGGCACTGAATTCGTCAGCGCTGGAGAAACGGGCGCGCGGGTCCGGCGCCAGCGCCCGGGCGACGACCTGATCGAATACGGGCGGAATCCCAGGAACCATGACGCTGGGGGCGTGACGGGGTTGTGTCGGGGGCACCCCCGTAAGAAGTTCAAACAAAATTGCCCCAATGCTGTAGATGTCAGCAAGGACTGAGGGGCCGCCGCCGCGGTGGATCTCGGGTGCGGCGTAAAGGCCGGCGGGCATGCCTGCTGGACCTCCCCGCCCCGCCAAGGACGGGACCGTACGCACGATGCCCAGATCACTCAACATCACGCGCCCCGATCGCGCAATCCAGATAGCATCGGGGGTGACGGCGCCGTGGGGAAGATGTTTGTGAATCTCGGCAAGGGCCCCAAGAAGATGGCTAAGCAGGGCCCCTCCATGGGCGGGGCCAATGATTTGCCCCTGGCCTCGCTGGGCGTCGATTAGCTGGCGCAGCGTATGGCCATCTTCGGCCTCGGCCGCGACAAACACCACCGATCCGTGAAGGCCGCTGCCGAGGATGCGACAGGCGCTGCGGTGGTTTACCTGTTGGCTAAGAGGCAGATCCTGCTGCAACGCCGCGCTGGCCGGAACCAGGCGCACCGTGACCAGGCCACCGGTCGAAAGTTCGCGTCCCCGGTACAGTTCGCTGCCTTCGTCGGCGGCCAAAAGATGTTCGAGGCGAAATCGATTCTGTAGCAGCGTTCCTGCAGCAAGGGTTCCGCCTGCGGGGTTCGGGGCACCAACCTGTACATCGCTCATGCAAGGCGCATTGTAACGTTTTGTGTGGCCGAGCGATACGGGGACGCTTGGGATCGCTCGGATTGGAGGGCGATCGGTTTCGTGGACGGGGGCCCCTGAACCCGTTAGCTTGGCCCTGTGGCTGACACCCTGCGCGCTTCGGCGAAGGTCAGCGTGGCCGTTATGGGGTCGCGCGTTTTGGGCGTTGTGCGCGATTCGTTGTTCTCGGCGTTGTTCAAGCCCGGATGGATGACAGATGCGTACATCGTCGCGTTTCGCATCCCGAATTTGTTGCGAGATTTATTTGCTGAGGGGGCCTTGTCCAGCGCCTTTGTCCCGACATTTTCCGACGCAATGGTCAAAGGGGGCAAGCAAAGGGCGTTCCTTTTAGGCAATCTGGTGTTGACCGGGGTGACGTTGCTGACGGGGCTGTTATCGGTGCTGGGCATCGTGTTCGCGGGGGATGTGGTTTCGGCCATCGAGCCGAACGTCAGCCACATGAAGACGGCGGCGGCTCTGGCGGAACATATGCAGCTTGTCGAGCTGGCAACGCGGCTGACCCGCTGGATGATGCCGATTCTGACGCTGGTCAGCCTCAGCGCGGTGCTGATGGGCATGTTGAACGCCCAGAAGCGATTCCTGGCCCCTGCCTATGCGCCAGCCCTGTTTAATGTGGTCTGTATTGTGGCAGGTGTGGTTCTTAAGGCCACGGGGGCAGGGGGGGCGTCGGCGCTTCTGGTTTGGAGTTTGGCCACAGTGGCGGCAGCCGTGGTTCAGGGCGCGTGCCAGTTGCCTAGTCTTTACCGGTTAGGATTTCGACCTCGCCTGGCGGTGGTAGGCCTTTGGACCGACCCTGGGGTGCGTCGCATACTGCGGTTGATGGCGCCCGCGATCCTGGGGATGGCGGCGGTGCAGGTCAACGTGCTGGTCAATACGATATTCGCTGAACGTTTGGCGGATGGTTCGACGACCTACCTGAACAATGCCTTTCGCCTGTTCTATTTGCCGATTGGGGTCTTCGGGGTGGCGCTGGGGACGGTCACCGGGGCGCGGGTTGCTGATGATGCGGCCCGGGGAAATCGGCAGGCCCTGATCGACAGCACCGTGGAAGGAACGCGGGCCGTGGCCCTGCTGGCATCAGCTAGCGCTGTGGGATTGGTGCTGTTGGCAAAACCCATTGTCCAACTGCTGTTTGAATGGGGCAGGTTCAGCGCCGACGACACGGAGATGATGGTCCCGATCGTGCGGGCCTACATGTTGGGCGTTCTGCCCTACAGTCTGATCAAGGTCTTGGCGCCCAGTTTCTACAGCCTGGATCGGCCCCGGGTTCCTATGGTGGCTTCATTGTTGGCGGTGGCGACCAACCTTGTGTTCAACGCGACGACATATCGGATGCTGGGTCCGCGGGGGATAGCGTTTGGCACCACCTTGGCGGCGCTTGTGAACCTGGGGGTGTTGAGGCTGTCGCTTGAAGGGATCGTGGGACGCGAGGCGG
>JAYUUT010000545.1:0-17999 GCA_043754455.1 Myxococcales bacterium | reverse complement strand
CGATGAAGGTCCTGCCACTTGGTGCCATCTGCTGGGCCGCTGCGGGAAAGGATCCCGGGTATTCGCCCGCTATGATCCTGGACCTGCTTCGAAGGAGGGGGAAGTACCGGCCCGAGGATTTCGGGCGTCTTGAGCTGGCGGAACCCGTGAACCTCCCCGATCTCAAGCAGCGCTGGCATGCTGCCCTTGAGGATGCGGAGCGTTTCTTTGCGACACGCAACCCTGGGGAGATCGGGTGTCTCTACTACTCACGCGCACGGGGCGTTTTCGTGCAGCCTGCGCCCGGGGAGCCGGTCGTCCCACACTATGGTCGGCCGGGGGGCGTGCTTCCCTCTGTTGGACCTAAGGCCTGAGTACAAACGTCTCCAGAAATCTACGGCGCGCCGGGTCCACACGGGGAATCTGGCAAGATAGGGTTGTGTCCCGGGTCGTCTCCTATCTCCTTACCGCCGCGTTCTTGCTGTACGCCCGCCGCGGGCTTGCAGCCGATCTGGACTACGACAGGGCGCAGATATGGCGGGCGGGTGACGACGTGCGAGCGCTGGCCCCGGCGCCCGATGGTCGTCTGTGGATCGGAACGGCGGCGGGGTTGTTGCGTTTTGACGGACGCGATTTCAAAACCGTCGATGAAGATCTGCTGGGACCGCGCCGCCCGATTTCCGCGCTGTTGGTCGCAAAGGACGGGGCGTTGTGGGCTGGCACCGAAAAACCCACGACCTTGGTTCGGCTGTTTGGAGGGCAAGTGCGGCAGTGGGGTGCGTCGCAGGGGCTTGCAGCGATGCGGGTACGTGCCCTGGCCGAGGATAACCAGGGCACCCTATGGATAGCTTGTGACAGCGGCATGTTTACGCTGACCGCCGACCGGATTTCACGCGCGCCCGCCTTGGCAGATCCGCAGCTTCAGGTTTTGGCGTTGGGCGCGGGAACGGGGGGTGACACCTGGGTGGGAACCAATATGGGCCTTCACCGCATGCGGCGGGGTCAGCTTGAGAAGGTGGCGGATGTGGGCCGGGTCAATGCGGTCGTGCAGGTCGAAGACAAGGGGGCCTTGCTGGGATTGCCAACGGGGCTATGGCGATGGGACGTTGTGGCGCCTTTGCTACAAAACCTTCTGGGACGCGCCCGTTTGCCGGCGCGTTCGGTTTCCGCGCTGACCATCGACCGGACGGGTGGCCTGTGGATTGGGACTGCGCTGGGGATTGTTCATGTGCCGCCGCGACGACCGTTTCGACCCCTGTCAGTGGATGCCCAGCAGGTGTCATCGATTGGCGCGGTTCGGGACGGATCCGTCTGGATCCTCAATGGCGACAGCACGATTGTGCATGTTCGCGGGACAGAGCCCATCGATACGGTGCAGGTTAAGGCCGCACCCAGTGGGCTTGTGAACCTGCTGGTCGATGATCAAGGCGCTGTGTGGATTGGCAGTTGGAACGACGGGCTTTTTCGTTACCAGGATAAAAAATTGTCGCGTCCCCCGGTGCCGGGTTGGACGGCAGAGGACACCATCCGGCCCCTTTTGTCTTCGTCGCGCCAAGGTTTGGTGCTGGCGATGGGCGGGGGCCAGATTGTTGCCCTTCATGACGGTAAGGCCGATTGGCACGACTTCCGACCCTTGGGCGTGCGCAGTGAAATTTTGTCTGCGGTGGAAGAACCCAGCGGTCGGCTGTGGCTGTCATCCGAAAACGACGGCCTAGTGTCTGTAGATGACAGCGGGCCGCGACGGTACGGCCTTTCTGACGGCCTTCCTTCGCAGCGGATCACGCAAATTTCGGGTGGCGCCAACGGGTCGTTATGGATCGGAAGCCAGGACGCGGGGCTGATCCATTTTGCCGACGGCAAATTCAGGACGCTGAACCAACGTGCGGGACTAGGTGACGATTCGGTGTGTGGCATTGTCCCTGATGGGGCCGGGGGCCTGTGGTTGACGTCGATCCAAGGTCACGTCGCCCGTGTGCGAGAAGCCGACGCACTGGCATTTTTTTCAGGATCGATCCCGCAGATCCCCGTGTTGCGTTTTTCTGGCAAGGACGAATTGCCTGCAAACGGCAGTTCGTGGCGCTGTACCCTGGGGGCCCTTGGCCGCGACGGGCGAATCTGGATGGGGTTGTCCCGGGGCGCTGTTGTCTTTGAACGGCCCCAGGACGCGACGCTGCCACCCCCAATCACGGCGATCATCGATCGAATTCGGCTGGGAGGGCAGGATGTGACGCCAAATGATGGGGGACGGATCTGGGCGCCCAGCAGCAGGAACACGTTGGAAGTTCTGTATACGTCGGCGTTGTTCGACGGGCGTCAGCACCTGCGTTTCAAATACCGATTGGATGGTTTCGACGGATCCTGGCGTGAAGGATCCGAAGGTCAAGAAGCCTATTATGGACGTCTGGGTGCGGGGGCGTATCGTTTTCGGGTCGCGGCGTTCTTCAAGGACGAACCGGCTATGTCCGATCTCCGGGAGGCCTCGTTTGCATTTGTGCTGGTGGCGCCCTTCCATCAAACGCGGACGTTTTATGGGATCTTGTTTGGGGCCGCAGGACTTGGGCTGGTGTTGGCCCTGCGGCTGCGCGCGGTCTTGGTTCGAAGGCGTCTGGCGGTCATCACGGACGAACGCAACCGGATCGCACGCGAGATCCACGATTCGCTGGAACAAACCCTGTTCGCCGCCAAATTACAATTGGAGGCAGGCAACCCGCAACGGGGGGGCGAGCTGGTCGAACGCAGCATCGAGGAGACGCGGGCTGCGGTTTGGGCCCTGCGCACGGGCATTTTTGGTCGCACGGATCTGGCGTCTGCGGTTTCGATCACAGCGGGCGAAACCCTGCGTGGGACTCGTGTCTCTTTTTCGGTCGAAACCCAGGGCACGCCCTATCGATTGGCCGCCGTGGCCGAATGGCACATCGGACAGAGCATCCGCGAGGCGATGACCAACGCGCTAAAACACGGCAAACCGACGCGCCTGCAGGTGAAACTTGAATTTGCGCCGGACCGTCTTTCGGCCTGCATCATCGACGATGGCGTCGGGATGTCGCCCCAGATCCTTGCGGGTGAAACCCAGGCAGGACATTATGGTCTGACCAACATGCGGGAGCGTTTGCGTGCCTTCGGCGGTTCGGTGACCCTGCACAGCAGTCCAGGGCAGGGCAGCACGGTAAGACTGGAAGTGCCGCGCGTATGACGACCAAGTCGCCGATTCGGATTGTCATCGTCGACGATCACACGGTTGTGCGTGAAGGGATCGCGGCGGTGCTGGCGCGCCTCGACGACATGGAAGTTGTCGCTTCGGTGTCTAGCGGCAAAGAAGCCTTGGCCATTGTCGGATCGGTACGGCCCGATCTGGTCCTTCTGGATATGCGTATGCCCGATATGGACGGAATTGCTGTGTTAGAGGCGCTTCGCGAACAACATCCCCGCGTCAAGGTGGTGATGTTGTCCGGGCAATCAGGCGACGAGACTATCTACCAAGCCTTGTCCCGGGGGGCGTCAGGGTATTTGCTAAAGTCCGCCAAAATCACGGAGCTGGCCGAAGGTATTCGCCAGGCCATGCTGGGGCGGCTGCCCCCGTCGCCCGAAGTTGCGGGGCGGCTGGCCGAGCGGATCTTCTACACGGCTCTGTCGGATCGAGAGATCGAGGTGCTACGTCACGCGGCCACTGGTGCGTCCAATAAAGAGATCGCCGCGGCCCTTGGTTTGGCTGAGAACACTGTGAAGAATCATATCAAGAGCCTCATGGTCAAGCTGCAGGCCACGGATCGTACGCAGGCGGTCACCACCGCGCTTCGCCGGGGGGTGATTGATATCAGCGATTAGGCCTGTTCATGCAACGTCGCCTGCGCCAACAACTGGACGAGCAGGAGGACAGCCACCGCAGTCGTTGGCAAAATGGCCCGGCCACCGCGCGGGGGCTGATAGCCCGAAAGGACTATGGGAGGATAGCCCGGGCGCGTCTGGGGGGATGGACGTGGTTGGCCTAGGGTGGCGCTCATGGGATGTCGACGGATAGCTGTGGTGGGGGTCTTGACGTTGACCGCCTGCCGGGGCGTGATCGATGACGATCCTTCTATCGGGGTTGGCCCGCAGGGAGCAAACGTCCCCCGCGCTGCAAACGTTAAGGGGACGGCGGCAAATCCCCAGGTCGGGCCGACGGTTGGGGGTGGCGGCGCATCGATGCCTCCGGCTGCACCTTCTGGGTCGATCAATCCGGGGCGGGTCACCTTGCGGCGCCTGAACCAGGTCGAATACGACCGCACCGTCCGCGATTTGATCGGCCTAGATCTCACGCCGTCGACCACCCACGGCTTTACGCCGGACGAATATGGTGAAGGGTTCGACAACAACGCTGATGTGCTGACCCTGGCGCCGGTGGACGGCGAGCTGTACCTCAAGGCCACCCGTGACATCGCGGCGCGCGCGCTTGATCCCGCCAATCCAGCCGCTCGTTCCCGTATCCTTGTCTGTGATCCGGCCAAGGCGACAGAAGCGGTCTGCAGCCTTCAGATCATCAGGGCCTTTGCGACGAGGGCCTTCCGGCGGCCTGTTATAGACGAAGAGCTGAGACCGTATTTGGATCTATTTGCGCAGGTTCGATCGGCGCAGGAAAGTTATGATAGGGGCATTCGTCTGGCAATTCAGGGCATCCTGATGGCGCCCGATTTTCTATTTCGTGTCGAGATTGATCCCGGTCCTGGGATTGTCCATCCGATCTCTGATTTCGAACTTGCTTCACGCCTGTCGTATTTTCTGTGGAGCAGCATGCCGGACGAGTCCCTGTTCGCCAAGGCCACCGAAAAGGTCCTGAACCGCCCTGCGGAAATTATCGGCCAGGTGCGGCGCATGCTGGCCAATCCCAAGGCCGACACGTTGAACGCAAATTTAGTGCGGCAGTGGATGCAGACCAGTGAACTAGATCCCGAGAAAAAAACGCCCGATCCCGTCCTGTTTCCAAAATTCGACGAACCCCTCCGCGCGGCCATGCAGCAGGAAACGAATCTATTTTTTGGGGACGTGATGCGAGGCAAGGTAGCTGCTTTTGAATTGTTGACCGCGAACCACGTCTACGTCAATCGTCGGTTGGCCCAGCATTACGGCCTCGCGAACGCAGCGTCTGTCTCGCCGACGCAGTTTTCGCGGGTAGAGATTTCAGACGGGCGTCGTGGCGGCATTCTGCGCGCGGCCAGTTTCCTGACGGTCACATCGAAGAACGACGTGCAGTCGCCGGTACTGCGGGGCAAGTGGGTGCTGGACCGAATTTTGTGTTCGTCCCCGCCCGCCGCGCCGCCCAATGTGCCTGCGTTCAATCCGAACGACCGCAGCACGACCGAGGGGCAGATGACCGGGACTGTGCGACAAAAACTGGAGAAAATTCACCACAACCGCGGCCCCATTTGCAGTGGTTGCCATGTCGCGATGGACGCTATCGGTTTTGCATTTGAACATTATGACGCCACAGGGGCGTGGCGAGACACAGAGGGCAATCTGCCCATCGATTCGTCCGGCGTGCTGGCTGATACCGACACCAAATTTCGAGGCGCGGCAGATCTGGCTGGAATTCTGCAAAAAGATCCGCGATTCGCTGCGTGTATCGTGAGAAAGATGTTCAGCTACGCGCTAGGTCGAGGGTTGCGCGACAGCGACAACCCGATTCTGAAGGATGTCGGTGCAAGGTTCGTGTCCGACGGGATGCGATTTCCCCAATTGATTGAGGCGGTGGCAACCAGTCCGCTTGTGACGATGAGACAAGGAGAGGACTAAGTCATGAGTCGATTCGCCTTGTCACGCCGTTCGTGTCTAAAGGGTGCCGGGGTTGCCCTGTCGCTTCCGCTTTTGGAGGCCATGGTGCCCAGGTCCACTCAGGCCCAGCCAAGCGCGCGGCAGCGGTTCTTGTGCTTCTACACGCCCAATGGCTACAACATGACCCAATGGAAGCCGAAGACTGCCGGCGCTGGTGCCGCATGGCAACTGTCGCCGACGTTGATGTCGCTTGGACCCTATCGTGATTCGCTGACGGTGGTCAGTGGGTTGGCAAATCACCCGGCCAGCATGGGCGCCCTGTTCGAAGGATCACATGCGCGTGGGGCGGGATCGTTGCTGACACAGTCGCCGCTGGCTTTCACTTCTGGTGGAAACATCAAGAACGGTATTTCACTGGACCAAGTCCTGGCGAACAGCCTGAAAGGTCGGACGTCGCTGCCTTCCTTAGAACTGGGATACACCGCTGGCAGCAACGGGGGTAACTGTGAGGACGGGTTTAGCTGTACGTACCTGCACAACATTTCTTGGTCTGGGCCCACCACGCCCATGAAGAAATTGACCCGGACGAAACAGGTTTTCGATCGTTTGTTTTCAGGTGGTGTGCCACAAGCGATCAGTCCCAATCAACCACAGGGACCGGTCGACAACACAGGTCTATTCGAAAAAAGCCTTCTGGACAGGGTTGCCGAACGGGCCACGGCCCTTAGCAAACGTTTGGGCAAAACCGACCGTATGAAGCTGGACGAGTATTTCACGATGGTCCGCAGCGTGGAACAAAGAATTGCCCCCGGAACGAAACCGCCCTCCATGAATGTCGGACCCCTAGGAAAATGTGACAAGCCCGCCACTGTGGCTGATGCGGGACTGTCGTATCAGCAATATGTCGAACTTACCTGCGATCTGATCACGTTGGCGTTTCAATGTGACCTGACCCGGGTCGTCACCTTCATGCTGGAGGATGCCCTGTCAACCCCTCCCCATTTTCCTGAGTTGGGGATTACCCAAGGCCATCACAGCCTGTCACATCACAGCCGTGATCCAGCCAAGCTGGCGAAATTGGCCCAGATCGACGCCTGGTATGTGGCGCGATTTGCGTACCTGCTTTCGAAGCTGAAGGCCTGCCAAGAAGGCGAGCAATCGATTTTGGACAGCTCCATCGTCCTGATGACCAGTGATTTTGGTGATGGCGATGATCACTATCATTGGGATCTGCCCCTTGTGATTGCTGGCAAGGGGGGCGGCAAATTTAAGACCAACCAGCACGTCGTCTACAAACATAACGCGGGCGGCGCAAAGATTACGACGGCCCCATCTGACACGCCTTTGGCGAACGCGTATCTAAGCATTCTGCAGGCCTTCGGCGTCAACATGCCCACGTTTGGCACGGATGGGACAAATCCCTATGGAACCAAACCACTGGCAGAACTATTGGCCTAACCAGATCGCTGATGGCCTGGCCCCCGTAAGGGTCGTTACATCTGTTGGTGGGGGCGTGAACGGGGATGTAGGGCAGGGGGGCAGGAACACCCTGCTGGCCTGTGGCTAGGCCCACGCCATGACAAGGGGACGGGAGTGCGGGCGACTCAGGTCGGGGGTGTTATCTGTCGATAGCAGATCGCCGTGTCCGAAATCGATCAACCTTCGACGCCCCAACGATTTGGGCGATACATCCTGCTGGATCGCATTGGCGCCGGTGGGATGGCGGAGGTTTTTCGTGCGTTGATGCCTGGGGTTGAGGGGTTTGCACGGCAGTTTGTTGTCAAACGCATTTTGTCCGAGCGGGCGCGGGCCGACGATTTCGTCGAGATGTTTGTGCAGGAGGCGCGTATCTGCGCCATGTTGCACCACCCCGCGATCGTTCAGATCTACGATTTCGGACAGGTGGGTGGCCGGTACTTCCTCGCGATGGAACATCTGCGCGGTCATGATCTGTCGGCGATGATGCGGCGGGTACGTGAACGCAAACGATTCATGCCCGCGTCGGTCGTCGCGTATATTGGACAGCAGGTCGCCTTGGGACTGGGGTATGCGCACGATCTGACGGGACCAGGCGGCAAGAAGCTGAACATTGTCCACCGGGATGTGTCGCCGTCGAACATCATGTGCCTGCGTACAGGTGGGGTGAAACTTCTGGATTTCGGTATCGCGAAGGCCCTGGGCGAGGTTCATCCCGAAAACACGTCCCAAGGAATCTTTAAGGGGAAACTGACGTACATGGCGCCCGAGCGCCTGAAAAATGAACCCGCAGACGGTCGGCTAGATATCTGGGCCTTGGGTTGTGTGTTGTGGGAGACATTGGTTGGCAAAAGGTTGTTTCAAGGGAAAAGCGAACTTGAGACTTTGAAAAACGTGATGGAAATGCCGGTCCCGCCGCCATCAGCCCTGCGCCCTGACATCCCAACATCTTTGGATTATGTGGTGCTGCGCGCGCTGGAGCGTGATCCCGCCCGTCGATATCTGACAGCGCAGGCGATGGCCGATGACCTGGAGCAGGTCCTTCAGGAAACCCGGCACAATTCAAAAGCTGTTCCACAGTTGTTAGAAGATCTGTTCGGTCCCGAGCCCAATTCGGCCGAGTTGCCGCTGCCCGTCCTCCCCGATTCGGTGATGCCCAACCTTGCTGGAACGCCGCCGGTCGGTGTGCCAGCCGTGGGCGCCGCCGCCTTTTCTTCCCCGTCGTTGCAAAGCGCGCCGCCAGGCCCTGTGGCCCCGGCTGTGCCTCGTGGCGCTGAATCAACCTCGGTGATGTTGCGAAAAAGGGCGCGCATTGCTTGGCGCCTAGGCGCAGCGATCTTGGTGGCGGGATCGGCTTTCGGACTTCTGGCTTTGTTGGGGGGGCGGGGCGGTGGTGGCACGCAAATGGGGGGCGGTCCTGTCGGAAGCGTGGCGGCAGCGCCGATAGCCGAGGTGGCGCCGCCGGTTTCACAACCAGCGCAGGCTGTTGAAATGGATCCGGTTGCGGTCCCGGATCTGGTGCCGACCACCCCTATGCCTGTACAAGCGGCATTACCCGGACGAAAGATCACGCCCAGACAGGCGCCGCCGCGGCTACGTCTTAAACGTGGGTTGCCCATTGATCCCTTCGCCGAGGCACGTGCGCGGGGTCTACGGTGATTCGCGCAGGTCTGCGCCATGGGGTTGCCGTGGCCCTGGCGCTTACGATGTTTGGGGGGGTGCGGCCACAAGCCCGCGCTGCCGATGCCACCAGCTTAGCGGCTGATGGTGGTTCCGAACGGCGGGCACGCCGCCATCTAAGCCACGCCGAATCGCATTTTCGTGCGGGTCGATTCTACGAAGCGCTCATCGAATACGAAGCCGGCTATCAAGAAGCCCCCCTTGCCGGATTTCTTATCAACATTGCCCAGTGTTACCGGCGGCTCGGTGATTTGCCGCATGCGCGAAAGACCTACCAGAAATTTGTACTGGTCGCGTCCGGTTCGCCGCTGTTGGCTGAAGTGCGTGGCCTGATTCGAGAGCTGGATGAACTCATGAAGGATATTGGCGAACCCCCCGTAGTCGCGGTTCCCGACCCGCCGCCTATCCCCGCACCACCTTTGCCCCTGGCGCCTGCCGTCGCAGCTTTTCCGCTTGTTCTAACGCCTCCTCTCGATACAAAAGTTGTTGCCAATGCCCCGGCCGTTCAACCAGATCCCGTACGGTGGGGGTTATGGACCAGCGTCGGCGTTGTTGCTTTGGGAGGCGCGGTTGCTTCGTTTTTTCTAATTTCGGCGCCACGAACCCAAACGGTTCATGACGGATCTCTCGGATCTCTACGGCGATAAACCCCATGTCACCTTACCCGTTGTCTCATACGGCTTTAGTGTTCGCTTTGTCAGCGGGGTTTTTGGCTTGTCGCGAACCCGAGCTGGTACCCGAATCCGGGGCGGTGCTGTTGCAGATTGCCACCGATCCCCGTCTGCCAGTGCCCGATGAATTGAGGGTGTCTGTGGTTCACGATCGGGGGCTGTTGTTTCGCGATGCCCGTATTCCCGAACACGGTGCCTTGGTACCCGCGTCGGCGCAGCGTCTGGGGTCGATTTTGATTCAGCCGGGCCTCGGTGTCGGCAGCCTGCGGATCTGGGTGCGTGGTTTGCGACACGGCATGCGAATCCTCGATGGCGTCGCGTTGTTTCCCTCTGGTGCCGCGGGGGTCCGGGCCACAGCGACGGTGCTGCTGTCGGCCTTGGAACTGCCCGATGCTGACAACGACGGCGTTCCTGATCTGGTCGACTTGTGTCCTGCCTTTCCCAATCCCGGCCAGGGATCGTGCGTCCCTGTCCCCCCTGATGCCGCCCCACCCGATCTTGCGCCATCCGATTTTGCCGTGCGGATGCCGGCGGATCGCCCGCCTGTATCACCCGATGCCGTATCACCCGATGCCGTGTCACCCGATGCTGTGTTACCCGATGCGCCTCCAGCAACATCACCTCCCGCAGAATTGTTGGCACGCGGCCAGCCCTGCGTAGGTTCCGCCGCGTGCCTATCAGGTTTCTGCACGGACGGGGTTTGCTGCGACAAAAATTCCTGTGGCACGTGCCAGTCCTGTGGTCTGCCCGGCAGCTCTGGCTCTTGCGCCCCTCGGCCCCGGCTGGCCCAGGAAAACAATGCCTGCACGGGACCATCTGCCTGTGACGGCTTCGGCGCCTGCAAGAAGGTTCAGGGGATCGCCTGCGCCGCCGAAGGCGAATGTATGTCCGGCTTCTGCACCGACGGCGTGTGCTGCGGGGTGGCCTGTTCGGGGGTTTGCCGTAGCTGCAATCAAAAAGGACGCGAAGGGATCTGTCAGGCCCACGCCGAAGGCAGTGATCCAGAATCCAATTGCAGCGCGGGTGCGCAATGCAACGGTTCGGGGGCCTGTGGCATGGCGGCCCCCGGCGCCAAGAAACCCGGCGGACAATTGTGTGCGGCGCCCGCCGAATGCAGTTCGGGCTTCTGTGTGGATGGCGTGTGTTGCGGCAGCGCGTGTGGGGCGGCCTGTGAATCCTGTGCCACGGGCACGTGCCAACCGGTCATGCGCCGCGAGGATACCCCCCAATGCGTTGCCCCTCAGTGGTGCAACTCGCAGGCGAAATGCCGGATGAAATCCCCGACGGACTGAACCTGGCTACAGCTTGACGCCGCTGATGGGAGCGCCAAAACCGCGCCCGCCGGACGGCTTTTTTGTATCGAGTTCGGCGGGCGCCAAGGTTGGCGTTGCAGGGCCTGCCGGCCCCGGTTTTTGCAGAACCACCAGCGTCGAAACCGTCTGCACGTCGTTGTTTTCACGTGCGATGATCTGAATGATGTTGCTGCCGGGCCAAAGCGGGACCTTGGTTTCAAACGGCAGGCGCGTCTTGTCGCCCCGGTTCGATAGATAGAACACCTTCTTCGCGGGCAATTTCGAATCGCGGTTGTATACGCGAATGAACAGATCTTTGACTTGGTTGTCGTCTGTAGCCTGGCCTTTGACGGTGACGCTATTTCCTGTCACCGACGTCGGCGCCACGGCGGTCAGGATGGGCGGGGTGACCTGCCACAGGGGCTGGAACACTGGCTTCGGGCTACCGGTTTGATCGACGTCTGCGGCGGCGAGGAACGCCGGGTGACCGGCTTCGATTTCCACCTTCAAAAATCCCGCCTGCTTCCCAATAATCTTGAACGCGGCTCCCTTGGCCACCTTGCCCACCGCCAGCGCCGCTGGGTTGGCGGCCTCGCGCAGCAATACATTGGCATTTTTCACTGTTGCGGCTCCCGTGGCGCCCTCTGGGGCCGCGCCTGAACCCGCAACCTTGATCTTGATCTTGTCGGTCACGGATTCCCCCAGCACGGTGTCGCCAACCATCAATTCCAGCTGGTAATCGGCGCCTTGGAAATCTTTGCTGACCTCATAAATGAACGAAAAGGTCTTGGTCGCCCCAGCGGCCAAATCTTTGGTGTCGAAACGGCCGTGGCTAATCAGAATGCCTTCTTGTCCCGCGCCGTTGCGCAAGATGGCGTCGGTCTTGATGGCCGCCCCGGCGCCGATGTTCTTCACCGTCACCAGCAGTCGAACCTTTTCGCCTTTTTGCACCTGGCCGTCGCCGTTGCCGGAAACGTCGTCCACCGTCTGGTAGTTGTAGGCGAACAGGGGGCGGGCCTTCCCATCGATCTGCAACTTCAGTTCGGCGTCGGTGGTTTGCAGGGGCCCGGTGGCCAATAGATTCGCGCGGATGCTGTCCATGCGGGTCCAGGTCGCCTTGCCCACCTTGACGCTCAAGTCGTAGGTCTTGGTTTCACCCGGCGCCAGTTTGCCGAAGACCATTTCGTTTTCGTCAAACAACGTGTTCTCGCTTTTTAAGATGGCGTGAAGACGAAACACCGGTGTTTTCCCTGTGTTTTTCACAGTGCCCCGCAATTTGACTGTGCCGCCCGCCGCGACCCGGCCTTCGCCACTGGCCGCACTGAGTTGAACTTGTACCTGTCCGGTGCCGGGGTTGGTGGGGCCGGGGCTCCAATCCACGCCCAATTTTTCCAAGGCGACCTGCAGCTTCTTGTCCTCGTCTACCCTTGATCGATCGAAAAACGCCTTGGATGCCGCCAGTAGATCGCGGCGGCGGGGGGTCTTGGCCTGCGCCAACAGGTCGCGGGCGAATTCCACGGTGTAATCCACCGGGTTTTCTAGGTCGGCGGTTGTGTCTTCGTCGTCATCCTCGGCCGGGGTCGCCCCATCGTCGTCGTCCTCTGCGGTTGCAGCGGCCAGGCGTTTTTCGTAGGCGGCCGTCGGGATCCACAAATAGGGAACAGTTTCCGAAGGGGGGGCCCCGCGGCGCGCGCTGGGGTGATCCAGGTGCATTTCCAGGTCGGCTTCTTGCCGCCGCCGCGGAGATTTTTGCAGGCGAATGCGCAATTCGTCGCGAACCTTCTGCACATAGGTCTGCACCAGTTCAACGTCCGGGGTCACGCCAACGCCCTGGATGGATAGATCCCCAGGGGTCAGGTACTGGGCCGTGGTCAGTTTCAGCCCCAGCCGGTCATCTTCGCCAAGGGTCGTGTTGTTTTTTCCTTCGGTCCGTCCTAGAGGAATCGGCGCGGGCACATCGAACAGCATTTGGACCGATCCCTTGCCAAACGTGGTCTCGCCGATCACCACCCCGCGATCTAGGTTCTTCATCGCGCCCGCGACAATTTCTGATGCGCTGGCCGAATTCTGATTCACCAGCACCGCCAGAGGCACCTTCGTATTGCCGCCGCGGGTGGCGCTGTCGTCTTTACGTTGTGACCCGCCCACACCCACCATCGACACCAAAACGCCTGAATCCACGAAAGCGTCACAAACTTTCTGTGCCTGATCGTACAGCCCGCCCGGATTGTTGCGCAGATCCATGATCACGCCTTTGACCTTTTCCTGTTCAAACCGGTTCATGGCCTCGACCACGTCACGTTCAGTGTTGGCGCTGAAACTGAGGATGCGGAAATACCCCACCTTGGCCGGTGGATTGCTGCCCGGGACCACCAACACCTGGGCGGGGGGGTCGATGGCGGGCGGGCGAATGAAATCGCGCGTGATGGTGAATTTTTTCGATCCCGACTGACCCGTGCGGTCGACATACACGTCCACATTTGTCCCGGGATCGCCGCGCAGCCGGTCGACTGCTTCTTGCAGGGTCATATTGACGGTGCCTTCGTTGTTGATGCGCACGATGTGATCCTTGGCCTTGATGCCAATGCGCATTGCGGGGGTTTCGGGCATCGGTCGTTTCACGGAAATGCGGCCCTTACGGTCCATTTCGATGACGATGCCCAAACCGCCAAACTTCCCCTGGGTCTGGGTGCGCATTTCCTTGAACGAATCAACGTCCAGCAGCAGCGAATGCGGGTCCAGGGTGTACAACATGCCGTTGGTCGCCGCGACCTCGATGTCCACCAACCGGCGGGGTTCATCCTTGGGCGGGCCTGCCTGGAGGCGTGGCTGGATGAATTTTAGGATCTCCTTCAACACAGCATGCAGGCGCCAGGGCGAATCCACCGATTCGATTGAAAACGCCTGTTGCTGCCCGTTGACCTTGACGGTAACGGTCGTGGGATCGACCTCCGGGCTGCGGTCCACCAGGATTTCCGGAACGTCACGCTGCAGGTAGTCCAGGGCCCCCACCAGCATTTTGCGCGGGTTTAGCCGCGACTTATCGAAATAATTGCTTTGGACGTATTTCAGGGTGCGGCTGAAGATCGGCAGTTGGCCAAGGTCGTAACTGTCACCCGGCGATCGAACGGCGGCCCGCAGCGGGGCGTTGGCCTCGACGCTTAAATCCTGGCCCCGGTGGCGAATCGACAGGCCCAAGGCCAGCAACGCAGCGCCGACAAGAATGAACAGTTTACGGAAACGACGCATGAACGGCTCCCGGGGAGGATTGGGGGGGGGCGGCGGCGACGACGAATCGTCGAGAAGATCCATCGTCGAATGATAGCAAGAGGCGCCCGGTTCGGTGTCCAATAGATCCTGTGCCATCCCGCGCCGCCCGCCTTTGTGCCCTTGTCCTCCCCGTCCTTATTGCCCTGGTCATCAGCGACCGGGGTTCCAAGGGGCTTGGGAAGACCGTAGTTCCAGTGTTTCAGCCTACAATTCATGCCACTGACGTGTGGCTGGGGGCCACCCCTGCAGGGCCGGGGGAAGATCGTCAGGCGGTGCGGGTGGCAGAACGCCAGCAATTTCTGTCGCCGCCTGTGGCCGCGGTTTTGCCGCCGGTTGGTGTCGGGGACGGTTTCCGCATGGTGGGTGACGTCGCGGTCGTTGAGGGCGACGACGAAACCACCATTCGCCAAGGCAGCGGGTTTGGGATGCGCAGCGCGCAGTTTGCCGAACTGACCCGGCGGTTCATAGCCGCGTTTGGTGACGATTACAGCGAAGTGGCGGTCTTCCTGTCGTTTCCCGACGTGTTGTCGCGCCAGGCGTTGGCGTACCAGCAGCCTATCAAAAACGATGACGACGGGTTGGGGCTGCCCCGTTTCGATTTTTCGTCGAACTATGGATCGGCGGGGACGCTGGAAACGGTTTTGAACATGAAACAGATCAACATTTATGGCCGGGATGTCACTGACGACGCGGCCAGTGATCTGTATGCCGTCTGGGCGCAAGAGGCGGCGCACCGGTGGTTGATCTATTTCCGGTACCAGCGTGCAGGAGACAAAGATCCCAGCAAAAAACTGCTGGGCCGCGAAGACGCGCACTGGGGTCGGTTCGTTCAGGCCGACGGATCTTTGATTGATGGGTACACATGGAAGGACAACGGAGATGGGACCTTCACCCCTGGCGATTTTAACAAACGTTATGGGGCCTTGGATCAGTACGGGATGGGACTACGCCGGGCGGACGAAGTGCCACCGTTCTTTTTGCTCGAAGACGTGATGACAGAAGATGGACAGGCCGTCGGCGCGATGGGACGGTTGTCGCGAACGGGTCGATACCACGCCAAAAAAATCGACCTGACCGTGGCGGACATTGTGCGGGCCGTCGGCCCCCGTAAACCTGAAATCGATGTGGTGGCGCAGAACCTGCGGATGGCCGTGCTGTTGCTGGGGCGCCCCGGTCAATCGACAGCTTCACTGGTGGGCGAGGCCCAACGGATCGACAACACGCGGCGGCTGTGGACCGATTTTTATAACGAAGCCGGGGGCGGGCGGGGCCGGATCTGCACGACCTTGCTGCGCCCGTGTCGGGGCGACGCCTGGACTTTTGATGAAGAATCGACGGCTGACGCCTCGGTGCCAGGGGGGGCAATCCGTGTGACCGTGAGGGCCACGAACGTCGGCACCGAAACGGGGATCTTGCGGGTGCGGGCCCAAGGCCGGGGTTTCGTCGACATGGCGGCCGATGTGGTGACCGCCCCCGCGCCCCTAGCACCCGGGGCGGTCACGACGCTGTCGTTTCCCGGACAGTTGCCAAAGGGGGTACGGTGTGGACGGCCCCTGCAGATCGATCTGGTGGCCGCGGGGCGCTTCGGGCCCTCGCGTGCGGCACTGACGGTCGTGCCGGGCCTGATCCGCGCGGCCGTGGATGATTTGGAGGGTCCCGCCCCTGCTGTGGGGTGGCGGATCAACCCCGATGGGACCGACACGGGCAAGGACGGCCGCTGGGCCTGGGGGGCGCCAAAGCGCAGCCAGGCGTTCGACGTCGTGCTGCAACCCGGGGCTGCGTATTCTGGACAGAACGCCTTCGCCACGGGTCTATTGGCCGACGAAACCGACAACGTCGAAGGCACAACCACCCTGGAATCTCCCGAAATTTCGTGGACCGCCAGCGGGGCGGCGCATTTGTCCTATCGTCTGTACTTCGTGTCTGCGGATTTCGACAAAGAACTGATTGTGCCGTCCCCTGCGGGCAGTTTATCCGTGCTGGCTTCGGTGGCTGGCGCGCCCTTCGTGCAGGTCGACCGGGTGGACGGGCTGACAGTCGCGTGGCAGCGACGGCTGGTGCGGCTTTCGGACAAATTGGGATCCGTTGATGGCCTTCGATCGGTACGGTTGCGTTTCGTCGCCGCCGAAGAGCCGGGGGCCAAACGACCCGTGGTGGAAGCCGTGATTGACGATGTGGGGATTTTCACCGAAGCGGCAGGATGCCAACCCGTCGCCGCCGATGCCCCTGCGCCGCTGGATCTGCCGACCGGAATCACGCCCGCCCCCCTGTCGGTCGATGGGGGATGGCTGGATGCAGGTCCTGTCTTAGATGCGGGGGCGAAAACCGCGCACGGGCCCGCGGGTTGTGACTGTGTTGTCGGCGTCGGCGGGCGAGGCGGGGCGGTCTGGGCCCCGGTGATGCTTGGATGTCTGGCCTTGGCCCTTCGGAGGCGCTGTCGACGATGACCTTGTTTGTTGTATCGAACCACCTGGGGAACCCCGCAGATTTATCGCCGCGGGCGGTAGCGACGCTTGGGGCCGTGGATGTGATTTTCGCTGAAGACACGCGAACTGCGGCTGAACTATTGACAGCGCACGGCTTACGAAAACCTTTACGGTCGTGTTTTGACGGCAACGAAGGGACGCGCGCGACGGAAGCCGTTGAACTTCTGCGCGAGGGAAAATCCCTGGCTCTGTTATCAGAGGCCGGAACGCCCGCCGTGTCCGATCCTGGATTCGAAATCGTGCGCGCCGCGATCGCTATGGGCGCGCGCGTGGTTCCCATCCCCGGCACATCAGCCGTGTTGGCGGCCCTGGTGGCGTCGGGTCTGCCGCCCGACCGCTTCTTTTTTGGCGGTTTCCCCCCACGAAAACCAGGGGCGCGGCGACGTTTTTTCAGCAGCCTGCGGGGCCTGGACGCGACCCTCGTGTTTTACGAATCACCCCACCGCACAGCCGACACCCTGGCCGACCTGGCCCACAGCCTCGGGGCCACCCGCCCCGCGTGTGTGGCCCGCGAACTGACGAAAATCCACGAAGAATTGGTGCGCGGCACCGTGGGTGACCTAGCCACACGTTACGCCCAGGCGCGTCCCCTAGGAGAGATCACCTTGGTCGTCGGTGGCGCGTCCCAGGTGGGGCCGGGTGACGATGAGGCGAGCGACGAGGAGATTGAGACACGGGTGCGAGAGCATCTGCAGGCAGGGGAGACTGTGCGCGACGTCGCTCGCATGCTGACCGAAGAGACAGGGAAACAAAGGCGCGAAATGTACGCGCTGGTTCAAAGGATCGCGGACGGAGAATAGGGGGAGCGGCGCCTGGGGGCTATTTAATGGTGAGCCCCGCCAGCGCGCACTGCGAAGGATTAGATTTTTTAAGGGCGCCCAATTTTGTGGCGCGGGCGGCTAGGTGCTGCAGAACTTGGCCATGGCGTTTTTCTTTGATCCCAAACAGATCCCCGATGGTTGTTTGCACGCCCCGGCGACGCGGCGAAATCGCGAACCGATCCTCGAAGTTCTTCGAACCATCCTTCCCGAAAATGGAAACGTCCTCGAGATCGCCAGCGGCACAGGTGAGCACGCGGTGTTTTTCGGGGCCGCCTTTCCTAACCTCCGGTGGATGCCGACGGACATCCGGGAAGAGCACCTGGCCAGCATCCGCGCCTGGACACGAGCCACGGCGGTGACAAATGTGGCTGAACCGGTCTTTCTCGATGTTGAAAAAGATCCCTGGCCTGTCGTCCAAGCCGCCGCGGTCGTGAACGCCAATCTCATCCACATCGCGCCATTCGCCGTTTGCGAGGCGCTGATGAGGGGTGCCGCTCGCGTATTGTCTACAAGGGCGCCTTTGTTCCTTTACGGCCCGTTTAAGCGCAATGGTCAACATACAGCCGACAGCAACGCGCG
>JAYUUT010000544.1:0-1770 GCA_043754455.1 Myxococcales bacterium | reverse complement strand
GCCTTGGACTGGTGGGTGCCGACCGAAGACGGAAGGCTTTTGGCATATGGGGTGTCGCGGGGCGGATCGGAAGAATCGGAACTGCGGGTGCTGGATGTGGCGACCGGCAAGAATCTGCCCGATGTCATATCGCGCACGCGGCATGTGTCGCTGTCGTGGACCCCAGACGGCAAGGGTTTCTATTACACGCGGTATCCCGAAAAGGGTGCGGTTGCGCAAGGCGACGAAAACTATTTCCGGGCCGTGTTTTTTCACCGGCTGGGGACGGATCCAAAGACTGATAGGAAAATTTTCGGCGAGGGTCGGAACAAGGCCGACTGGCCGGGCGTGGCGTTGTCGCCCGATGGCCGGTGGTTGGTGGTGGACGTCGGGATGGGATGGGCGAAAAGCGAGGTCTACCTTTTTGATACGAAGGCCAAGGGCACAGCACGGCCTATCGCCTTGGTCACGGGGCGGGACGCGCTGACCAGCACGGTCGAGGTCACCAATGATCGAATCTATTTGCTGAGCAACGACGGGGCCCCCAAGTACCAGGTGTTTGCAGTGGATCCAAAGCGGCCGACGAAACAAAATTGGAAAATCGTGCTGCCCGAATCGGCCGACACACTGGAAAGCGTAAGTCTGGTGGGCGGCAAATTGGCGGCCCGGTATCTGGTCGATGCGGCGTCCCGGGTGCGGTTGCTGTCACTGACCGGGACGTTGTTGCGGGAATTGCCCTTGCCGGTTTTGGGGACGGTGGACGGGTTTGGCGCGCAGGTTAGTGGTGACGAATTGTTCTTCCGGTTCTATTCGTTTCTGCAACCAAGCACGGTATTCCGTCACGACCTTGTGACCGGAAAAACTGCTGTGTGGCAACGGCTGGAGGCGCCCCTGGATCCGGGACTCTTCGATGTGCAGCAGGTGAAATATCCTTCCAAAGACGGCACCGAGATTCCGATGTTCATGGTCTACAAAAAAGGGCTGATTCCCAATGGGAAGAACCCGACGTTGCTGTACGGGTACGGCGGGTTCAACGTTGCCGAGACGCCCGCGTTCGCAGCCCGCATGGCGCCTTTCATTGAAAAGGGCGGGGTGTATTGCGTGGCCAACCTGCGGGGTGGAAGCGAATACGGCGAAGACTGGCACCGCGCCGGGATGTTGAAAAACAAACAGAATGTATTCGACGATTTTATTGCGGCCGCTGAATACCTGATCCGCGAGAAGATCACGTCGCCTGCCCATCTGGGCGCATCGGGGCGATCCAATGGTGGGCTTTTAGCGGGGGCGGCGCTGACCCAGCGGCCCGATCTGTTCGCGGCTGTGATATCGGGTGTGCCGTTGCTTGACATGGTTCGTTACCACAAGTTCCGTATCGCGCGTCTGTGGATTCCCGAATACGGAGATCCGGACAAGGCCGACGATTTTGCGTGGCTTTATGCGTATTCGCCTTACCACCGGGTCAAAGACCGGACCAACTATCCGGCGACGTTCTTGTTTTCAGCCGAATCGGATTCGCGGGTCGATCCCCTGCACGCGCGCAAGATGACGGCGCGGCTGCAGGCGGCGGCTCGGGGGGGACGACCTGTGCTTCTGCGCATGGAAAGGCAGGCGGGGCACGGGGCGGGAAAACCTCTGGCGAAGATCATTGATCAATATGCCGACGAACTGGCCTTCTTGTTTATGACACTGGGGTTGCAACGGTATAATTGACGTCATGTACCCGAAACCCGCTGACATTGAGGAAACGATCCGCGCGTTTCTTGCGTCGCGATCCGACGGGATCGCAGCGGC
>JAYUUT010000543.1:0-6036 GCA_043754455.1 Myxococcales bacterium | reverse complement strand
GACATGGCGCTTGCGACCAAAATATCAGTCAGCGGGCACCCCTGCGTATATCCCGCCATTGCGATATCCCGATCCGTGATCATACCTACCACACGCCCGTCGGGGCCGACGACGGGCAAACAACCGACGTCATGATCCCACATGGCTCCCGCCGCTTCCGACAGATTGCTTTCGGGCCGAGAAGTGACGACATGGGAATTCATGATTTGTGAAACGTTCATGGGCGTGCTCCTAGTTTGATGAAAGTGATCATGTTTTCGGCCCATCACCGGCAGTCACAGTGATCTTTTTTGTTACGGCCGCTGCCTTCTTTGGCACCGCCAAGCTGAGAACACCCCCCTTCAATTCTGCCACCAAATGTTCAAGATCGACGTCATTAGGTAGGGTGAAGCTACGGCTGAAGATTCATAGGAACGTTCGTACGTATGATACGTGTCGGCACGATCCTCCTTTTCCTCTTCTCGTTTTCCCGAGACGGTCAGGCGCGTTCCCGTTACAGTCATTTGCAGGTCCTGCTCCCGTACACCGGGCAGATCAGCCTTGAATATGAAGGAATCCTTCGTCTCCTTGACTTCGAACGTGGGGTCAAAGCGCAGGGCTTCCCGGGGCCACGTCGGCGCGATCTCCCGGAATGGATCCCACCGGAGCAGATCCCTCATCAAAGAGTAGGGCTCCATGGTACGGCGTTCTGCACGGGCAGGTTGGTGGAGGTCTCCACCGTTTCGTTTCGGGATCGTAATCTGAGACATGTTCTTCTCTCCTGGTGTGATTTGCATGCCCCCGAACCAGTCGGGAGCGTGTTCTTGCGACGCAGATGGTTCAGCAAATTCCGTTCCAGTCTCACGAATCAGGGGAAAGAACGACGGGGCTGTTACATTCCCGCGTAGATTGCGATCGGGGCTCGACGTGGCGCAATCTTTGCGGGTTAGAGCTGGCTCCCGCGAGCGACACCGCCGGGCAGCCGGGCCTTGATGCGGGCTGTGAGGTCGGAAACGGCAAGGCCGCCGTCAACAACGAAGCGTTCGGCACAGCGAAGCTCTTCGGCGGGGCAAAAGGACCGGAGCATTGTCGGCAGATGTTCCTCGCGCGCATCGGATTCAGAAAGTTGCGAGGATCGTCGCCGCAAGCGGCTGCGGAGGAGATCTTCGTTTCCGGTCAGTTCGACAAAAAGGAACGGTCGGCAGTTGTTTCGGGCCAGATCCTCGGCGACTTTCCGCTGTTCCGGACTTGCGAACGTCCCGTCGAGAATCACACCACGGCCTGAGGCGATGACGCTCTGGGCGCGGCTGGCCATCTCGCGATAAGTCTGTCGGGTCTGTTCGGCCGTGTAAAGAGAAACCGGTGCCTGGTCCATGGCCCGGATGCCCCCAAGTCCTTTGCGGGTGGCGTCGGAAGAGATTGTCGGAAATTGAAGCGCTAGATTGAGGGCGTCGCTGAGTGTTGACTTGCCCACGCCGATCGGGCCACCGATGGCAATGACAGCAGGTTTCGTCCGACGAAGAAGTGAAAATGAGAGTGCCAGCCGAATGAGGCGGTTGGCTTCTTTGACCTTGCGGTCGGATTTGTCCGGCGCAGTGCAGGGATCTGCAGCGACGAAGCAGGCCACCTTAGCGCGGACCCACGCGCGATATGAGATGTACAGATCGAGGAGCGGATAAAAGTCATAATCATTGGTAGCCCGTGCGAATTGGGACATAAAAAACGATCCTAAATCCGGGTGGCCAGCGGCCTCAAGATCCATGGCTAAGAAGGCGGCGTCCAACGCGACGTCGAGGCAGCGGAACCTGCTGTTGAACTCGATGGGGTCAATGACCAAGGAACGTCCTTCAAGCTGTGGCGGAAAGTAGACATGCTCAAGCCGCAGATCGCCGTGCCCCTCGCGGATGTGGCCTGTCGCTTGTCTTTCATGGAGGAGGGCGTCGAGGGAAAATATCTGACCTTCTTGCCAGTGATAAAGCGCGGCAACTTCATTGCCGCTGACCAACCGGTCCAGGTAGGGCCGCATGCCTTCCCAATTTTCGCTGAGGTTTGAGCTAAATAAGGCCGGGGTGCCGAAGGTCGGGGTTTCGGGTGCGCTGGAGTAAAAGTCGGCAAGCTGACGAGCTAGGGTCCGAAGGTGTTCTGGTAACAGAGCGTGTCGCGCGAGTAACGAGGCCGCGCTGTCTTCGTCGAGAAGCCGTCGCATTCTGACCGCATGGTCGACGACCCGTCCCGGACCCACGAACGAATACCCGTTAGGGCCAAGGTAGACTGGTACAACCCCCCGATAGACGTCGGGCGCCAAGCGGACGCCCAAACGGATCTCCTCTTCACAGAAGCCTTGGCGTTTCTCGGCGCTAGTGAAATCCAAGAAACCGAAGTTGACAGGCTTCCTTACCTTCCAGGCCTCGGTTCCGGCGAGAAAAACCCACGCAGCATGGGTGCTGTACACGCTCACGACCGCGGGGGTTGGAGACGGATAGGCCTGCGGCCGCTTCAGATCAGCGGCGATGTCCGGTTCGGAAACGTGGTCGGGTGGTGCCATGTGGTCACATTTTGTCCGTTGAACGCAAAGTCCGGGCCATGCGGGGAGCCCACCAAGACTTGGGTGACAAGACCAGAAGACCCACCAGATGCTCGTTGCCGTCGATAACGGGCAAACGCCGGATCCGCCCGGCCTTCATCAAGTGCTTTGCCAGGTCCAAGTTGTCGCCGACCCGCAGGGTCCCGACAACGTCGGTCATCACCGCTTTTACCAGTGTGATCGGCATGGGCTTTCCTTCAGCCAGGAGCGCGCCAGGTCTCGTCAAATCTGGATGCGCAGGCCAAGAGGTGGCGCCACCACGTCGGGGAAGCCGCGCTCGGTAAGGGCCGCCGCCAGGGCCTCCTGCGCCGGGGGCTCGCCATGCACCAGGATCACCTTGCGGAGAGGTCCGAATCTGCGCACCCCCTCGGCGAAGTCCAGCAGCCCCTTCTGATCGGCGTGCGCCGAGAACCCGGCCAGCATCACCACATCCGCGCGACGGTCATGCATTATCCCGAAGATGCGGACTTCCCGACGCTTCTCCACCAGGCGACGGCCCAGGGTGTGCTGCGCCTGAAAACCGACCATCACGATGGTGTTCTTCGCGTTGCCAATGGTCGTCCGAAGGTGATGCAAAATCCGCCCCCCTTCGCACATGCCGCTGGCCGAGATGATAACGCAGGGATCTTCGTCCATGCTGATCTGCTTGGACTCCTCGACATCCGAGATGTACCGCAAGCCCGGGAACTGGAAAGGCGGATCCGCGCTCTCCAGTAGGTTCAAGGTGGCCTGGTCGTAGCACTCCGGGTGCAGCTTGAAGATCTCCGTCAGCTTTACCGTCAGCGGTGAATCCACATACACCGGCACGGACGGGATCTGACCTGCGCGTAGTAATTGTTTGAGCTCGTAGACCACCTCTTGCGCCCGTTCGAGGGCAAAAGAGGGAATGATGACTTTACCGCCACAGGCAATCGTCCGGCGGACCACTTCGGCCAGATCCTGCCCCATGTGTTCAATCGGAGGGTGCATGCGATCGCCGTACGTGCTCTCGGTGATCAGGCACTCGACGCCGGTGGGAACCTCGGGGTCCCGCAGGATTGGCAAGTGGTGTCGACCCAGATCGCCAGTGAAGGCGACACGCCGGATCTGGCCCTCGTCCTCGATATCCAGAACCACGATCGCGCTGCCCAATACGTGGCCGGCCTCCAGGAAGGTCACGGATACGCCGGGGGCGATTTGCTGCTTATGATGGTAAGGCAGCCCCATCATCTGGCCGAGCGCCCGGGTGACGTCCTCGCGCTGATAGAGCGGCTCGACCGGGCGCAGATTGGGGACACCCCGGGCAAGCAGCCGCGCGATGTGTCGGGCATCGGATTCCTGGATCATGGCGGTGTCGAGCAGCATAGGCGCGCTGAGATCCCGGGTCGCTAACGTCGCATATATTGGCCCCGCATACCCCTGCTTGCAGAGCATCGGCAGAGCCCCAGAGTGATCGATGTGGGCGTGCGAAAGAACGACCGCATCCAGCTTGTTCGGATCAATAGAAACCTTGCGGTTCTTCTCGAAGGTTTCCGCGCGCCGTCCCTGAAACAACCCGCAGTCGAGCAAGATCGACGCGCGCGCTGTACGCACCACGTGCTTCGAACCCGTCACACCCTGGGCGGCGCCCAGAAACTCGAATTCAATCATTGCGCTTCACCACTCCTGTCACGGCGCCCATCGACACGGCATCCAGAAAATCTCCCCCCGTGGCACCCGCATTTCCTGTGTGTTCGGGCGCTCAGTACGCTTTCCCCAGGCACAAGGATGTCTACAAGCAAGGCCGCACGCGAACACGATCAATTCAGCCTTTGTGGTCATTCGTTCTCCTGGGGTAAAAGCAATGGCCGGGCCAAGCCTTTCCCACGATGCCAGGGAGGGGCACGCGCCTTTGCGCGTAAACCTTTCACCCATGCAACGACGTTAGCGCAGAACTTGCGGGGGCAGCGCTCGGTCAGGAAACACGACTTGCCTCCTTAGGCCCCTTAGGACGCGACCAGATCCGTGCCGTGATGGCCCCGGTCGCATCCGCTTTTTCAGCTCGCCGACACCACGTGGACGGGCCGTTCCGAATGCGTGAGCACCGCCCGCGTGACCGAACCCAGGATAGCTTTGCCGAGCCCCGAGCGGCCGTGCCAGGCGGCGACATACGCGAATTGCATTCCCCCGTTTTCAGCGAATGCGACGGTTGCCCCCTTAAGCACACAAGCGGTATTCTCCGCCATGAGATGAAAACCCCTTGGTTACTACTGTGAGCGAACCCCGACCTGCCAGCCCCGGTACAACGGGACCCGGCCAGATGCTACCGCAAGCCCCGCGCGACCCTAGGGCGTCGTGGCGGACGTTCGTGGTGCTGGCAGTGATGTTCGGCGCGATGTGGTTCTGGAAGGAGCGCGTCGAGCCCAGCCCCCAACGGACGGTCGTGCCGTACTCCACCGCCTTTGCCTGGGTCGACGCCGGCAAAGTTGCATCCGTGACGATTGTTGGTCAGGCCGTCGACGGTGAGCTGAAGGTGGCCGAAAGCTTCGCCGGCGGTTCGGTGAAGGCCTTCCACACCACGCTTCCCTTGCTCGACCCGCCCTTTCTGCCGCTTCTGCGCGCCAAAGGCGTACTCATTGACGTCAAAACTGGCCAGCAACCGTTTGCCGTCGAGATGATCATGACGCTGCTGCCCTGGGCGCTGATTCTCGGGGTGTGGTTCTGGCTGTCACGGCGCGCGGGCAAGATGATGACCGGCGCCGGAGGCCCCTTCGGCCTGATGAAGAGTCAGAGCCGCAAGTTCGATCGCAGCACAACGGTCAGCGTGACCTTTGACGAGGTTGCGGGGCTAAAAGCCGCGAAGCGAGATCTGCAGGAGATCGTCCTTTTCCTCAAAGAACCCGACCGCTTCCAGCGTCTGGGTGGCAAGGTGCCCCGAGGGGTGCTGCTCATCGGGCCGCCCGGGACAGGCAAGACTCTGTTGGCGCGCGCCGTGGCTGGCGAATCGGGCGTACCCTTTTACTCGATTAGCGCCTCCGAGTTCATCGAGATGTTTGTGGGATTGGGCGCGGCGCGTGTGCGCGATTTGTTCCGCGAGGCCAAGAAGAGCGCCCCGTCCATCGTGTTCATCGACGAGATTGATGCGGTCGGGCGTTCGCGCGGCTCAGGACTGGGCGCGGGAAACGACGAGCGCGAACAGACCCTGAACCAACTGCTGGCGGAGATGGACGGCTTCGAGCGCAGCGATCTGGTCGTCGTGCTGGCGGCTACGAACCGGCCGGACGTCCTCGATCCCGCATTGGTGAGGCCCGGCCGCTTCGACCGTCGAGTCGTCGTGGACCGCCCCGAGCTTGCGGCACGGAAGTCCATCCTGGATGTGCACGTTAAGGGAAAGCCGCTCGCGCCCGGGTTCGACCTGCAACGGATAGCAGAGCTGACGCCCGGTTTTTCGGGGGCGGATCTGGCGAATCTGGTGAACGAGGCCGCTTTGCACGCCACGCGCGAGGCGCATGATG
>JAYUUT010000542.1:0-2126 GCA_043754455.1 Myxococcales bacterium | reverse complement strand
CAAGAACCCCACCCCGTTTGAATGGACGAAGCCCGCAAAAGCAATCATCAAGTCACACCGCAGAATGCTTGACCGGATTTCCAGTTCGGTGCACTAGCGAACCTTGAGGCGAAGTTTAAATAGAACCCCGCCCCCGGGTCCGCGCCGGAAACGGGGCGCCATGAGCCGCATCACCTAAGTCTGTTACGGAATTGGCGGGTTCATTTCTTTGTGCGGTGTCTTGCTGGTGATGGGCCCCGGCGACGTTATTCTGAACCTCGTCAGCGCCAGCAACATCGGTTGTTATGGCGCTGGCGTGGGTCATAGAAAAGGGCAAATCATAATTTCGACGGACCGCCCTCATCCTTTTGGTGCAGCCACGTGTTTCGGATCAATCCGCACTGGCTTGCCATCCACGGCCTGAATAATCGCGGTACCCGTTCTGATCGCGATTTCTTCGGCACGTTTGCGGGCACGGATAAGCGCCGCCAGCGCACCTGCCCGCTCCTGGTCCAGAGGTTGTTCGTCTGGATTTCCTGGGTCGGTGTTCATACATTGACTCCGTGACTAACAATGACCGGGGGGTTTCCGGCGCTGTCAAATCGTCGACGAATCACGTCGTTTGGAACGGCGTGACCGCCTTGCCGAACCCGCTCGGCGACCCTTGCGACTGCGACTTCGGCCGATGGGAGCGACAAGAAATGCAGCTTTACCATGTAGCCCAAGGCGCGCCACTTGGGGATCGCGCGCGCGTAATTTCGTCCGGCCAACGTTGTTTCAAATGCAAAACTCTCCCCTCGTCGCAAAAAGTCAGAGATCATGCCGAGCATGATTCGTTCACGGGGGCCCTAATTCCGCATCAGATCCTGTAGCTGCCGTCCCATTTGGGGAATTCCGCCTTCGCCTTTGATTCCGCCTTCAAACCGCGATGCGCTGGCGTGGCCTTTCGCGTCTGGCATCACGAACCTGGGGATGTATTGGCCATCGTACCCGGCGTAGGCCACGCGTTCATTGTCCCGGTCGGCATCGAATTTCAAAAGCCGCAGGTTGGGAAAATAGGCGTCCAGTTCGCCGGACTTCAGCGCCTTTTGAAAGGCCTTGCACGGTTCGCACCATGTGGCCGACACATAGACGACCAGGCGGTGCCCGTCCCGTTTGGCCCGCTCTAGTTCCGTGCGTACTTCCGCGGCTACATCCCCGGTGGCGGATGCTTCAATCAGTTCGGGTTTTCCAGCAGCGGGTGCCGACGCGGGTCGGGGGGCCCGATCAGAGGCCCGCTGGCACCCTAGGGAAAGGACAACAAAGGCCAGGGCAAGATGTATGCGCGTCACGGCCCTGCATCGTACCGCGTGGCGGTCTTTCACGCCCGCACGGCGCCAGGACGGCCCGGTTCGATCACAAATGTGGCGCGGGTGGCAATGGGGGCCAAAGGGCGGGTCACAAAAGGCATCGTGCGAAATCGAAACTGGACTGACGCTGGCGTCAGATCGCAGATCACATAACCGCGCTGGGCATTTTGAAACCGTAGGTGGGGGTTTGCAGCCAAAATGTTCCCGGTCGCCGATGACACATCAACACCATTGCCCCCGGACGACAGTGACGTGGCGACAATTTCGGTACCCACCGTTGCCGATCGGGGATCGTCAAAATCAGTCTTCAGATCGCAAACCCAGTTGGAATGGACGTCGCCACTGAAAACCACGGGGTTGGCAGGACGGTGGTTCTGGACGCTGCGGACGAACCGCCGACGCGCCGCCGGATAGGCATCCCAGGAATCTAAATTGAAGCTGCCGTCATCCAACAACGCCCGGCCCGGTATTAGTTTTTGGGCCACAAATACCCCCTGCCCCAGCAGATTGAACCGCGCCCGGGACGCGGCAAGGCCGTCGTTCAGCCACCGTTCCTGGGTGGGCCCCATCATGGTGGGAACGGCGGGGCCATCACCTTCATCCCGCATTTTGTCGCCGCTGTTATGGGGTTGTCCGGTTCGGTACTGCCGCGTGTCCAGCATATGGATCGTCGCCATATCCCCCCACAGGATCCGCCGATACAACATCATATCGGCACCCGCTGGTGCGTTCAGCAGCCGCAGCGGCATATGTTCGTAATACGCTTGGTAGGAGGCCGCCCGGCGCAGCAGAAACAAC
>JAYUUT010000541.1:0-18376 GCA_043754455.1 Myxococcales bacterium | reverse complement strand
CAAGAACCCCACCCCGTTTGAATGGACGAAGCCCGCAAAAGCAATCATCAAGTCACACCGCAGAATGCTTGACCGGATTTCCAGTTCGGTGCACTAGCGGCCCCGTACAATGCTCCGGCTGGCCGAATGTCGTGGCTGGAACTCCCATGGCGTTGAGAAACGACACGAAGAGATTCCCGTGGCCGACGCCCGACGGTTGAGCCCTACTCTCGTTGTTGGCGATCAGCTGGTCCGGCAAGACCAGACGCTGGCCCGTCTTGAAGTAGCCGCCCGCGCTGCCCACCACCAGGTTGGTCATCCGGTCGTAGTTGTGGCCGCCCGCGCCGTGCTCGCTGCACCAGTAGATCAACGTGTTGTCGAACAGGCTGCCGGGCCCGTCCTTGATCTTCTTCAATCGATCAAAAAAATCGGCAAAATACTCTGCATGCCATTTGCTCGCCCGGTTGCGGCCCGGTTTGTCGGTGTGCGACGTGTCGTGCAGGTTGGTGATCCCGATGGAAGGAAATCCGACGCCGTTGGCCGGGCCACGAAACGTTAGCGTCACGACGCGCGTGAGATCACAGGCAAGCGCCATCGCCAGGAGTTCCATCTGCACGTTGCCCACCGATACATATTCGGCGTTCGTGTTTCCCGGCTTGCCAGCCGGTGCCACTGGCGCCGAGCAGGCGTCGCTGGTGACGACGCTGGCGACTTCGCCAACCAGCTTCTCGACTTCCCGCACACCGTCTAGGTGCGCCTGTATCTTGCGGCGGTCATCGGCACCGACCTTGGGTACGAAGTCCTCAAGATCCTGCCGGACGCCGTCGAGAATTGACTTTCGCTTGGCCCTCGCCCGCTGGAACACCCCTGGATCCGTCTTGAAGTCGGCGAACAGCTTTCGGAAGACGTTCTCGGGATCGTTGATGTTGGGTAGGCTGATCTCGGCGCTAGCGTTTGAGAATCCCCCTCCCTGCACGCCCAGTTGCAGCGAAGGGAACTTTGTTTCAACGCCAATTTTCTTGGCGATCTCCTGATCGATCGAGATTCCACCCGTGCGCTGATTCGGGGTTACCGGCATGCACGTCAGCATGTGCATGCTCGGCTTGGCGTGCCCGGCGTCCACGCTGGATTTGTCGGCCATCGCGGTCCTCATGTTGAGCCCGTCGATGAGGATCAGATCGTTCTTGTGACGCTCGAGCGGGCTCATGCAATCCGACAACACAAGGTTGCCGTCCGGCCCGACGGAGTTATTGAACCAGTCGGGGCCCTGTCCACTACCGGTAAACAGAATTACAAATCTCTTGGGACGCCCGTTGCGACCAACCCTGGACAGCGGGGTATCGGCACGCACCGACCGGACGTGTGTCATCGCGTCGAGAAAGGGCAAAGGGATGGCGGCGCCACCGATTCCGCGCAGGACATGACGACGAGAGATGCTTTGCACGGCAGTTCTCCTAAATTGCGACCGGGGCGGTGGGGCCGCCCACCAGCAGGAACGGCAGAAAACGAATCAGAAACGCAAAGGTAACGCCACGGGTCATGAAGAACCTCTGTCCGTAGTAACCCGCCCCCGGAGAATCGGACGGCCTGCTTGCTGCTGTCGTCCTGGGAGCAAGTCCGAAAGGTCACCTCCCCCTTGAATCGCGAAGGTCAAGATCCTAGGCTCTTGCCTATGCCGGAGCGGTACACACGGAGTCCGGCCCGAAGACGGTTTCGTACCGGCCGCAGCCCCGGGGTTAGCGCGACCGCCCTGGGGATCGTAGGCCTTTTGGCTGGCGGCGGACAAACGACCCAGGCGGAGCAGTCGGCGCCGCTGGCCCAGGCGTCGTCGGCCAGCGGCGGGATCATGGTCATCGAGGTCGGGCGCATCGTGCGCCAGACGACGCCCGAGAGCGCCCGCGGGGACGGACTGACCGTGGTCGATCTGTCGGACGACTGGCTGCCATACATCTTTTCGGAAGTGGCCGGCAAGCCGCAGCCGATGCGGAAGTATCTGATGGACTTGGCCAACGGGCGGCTGCGTGGAGGCAGCACCTACGTACGTGCCCGCGAAGACCGTTACTTCGAGGCGTTTGGGGTGTCCCCCAGCCTGAACCTGCTGCGGCGCCGGATGGCGGATCGGAAGCGCCACGCCTGTCACGACCGGGTGAAGGACGTGGTGCTCGAGGATTTGTCGACCAAGAACGTAATTCCGCCGGAAGAGCCAGAGAAAGTGCCGAACCCCGACCCAGCCACGGTCGGCGAAACGCCGCTGATATTGACCGGGCGGACCATCTCACCGCGACCTTTAACCCCGGCGGAAAGGCGGGCGGTGTTAGCGACGCAGGCCCACTTGCGCTGCGAGGATCTGCTGGCCGGTAAAGCCAACCCGGCCCGAATGGATCGCCGGACAGTCGAGGGCCTGAAGATCTACCAGCGGCTGCAAATGCTAGGCGACAGCGGGCGCATCGATCTGGAAACCCGCACGACGCTTCTGGGTGACAGCCGCGAGCACGATTTCCGGGCGCTGCTGCGCGCGCTGCGCGAGCGGGTCGTCGACGCGACTGGGCTGCTCGAGGACGGATCGGCCCTGGGAGTCGTCGGCGAGGTGCAGGGGCGCACGATGGACAGTGACGAGTTCCAGCCGATACCTGTGCAACCGGCCAGCGAGCAAGCGCCACCAGCCCGACCCGAAGCCGCCGCCACGGACACGTCGGCCAAGATCACCCCGGCGCCTGACCTAATCGCTGCGGCTACCCAAGCTGCCAGCCAGGCGCTGGGCTGGACGTCACCGGAGGCGGTCCTCGCGAGCACGCTGGTTGCGCCGCCGCCCGCGCGACGGCCCGCGCGCAAAGCAGCCGCGCTCCGGGGACCCGCCCCCCTGCCCACCGCCGTTGCGGTCCGCCTGCCGCCGCTGCCGGCCTATCACGGCCCCAAGATGGAGCTGCGTGCGGAAATCGACCGCGGTGAGGTGGTTTTGGCGCGGCCGAAGCTCGACAAAGATGGGAAGAAGAAGTGGAAGCCTCCGGTCAACGACCGCCCGACCCTCACGCTTTACGCGCGCGTGGGTGAACGCGAGGTGGCCTTGGCCCGATGGCCAACCACCATCGGCGGCTGGAAAACCATCCAAAAATCCGACGGCACGATGGCGCTCAAGTACAAGGAGTCAGTCACGGGCGACGCCCTGTGGCCCGAGATTCTGGCCACCCCGACCTGGCACCCATCGCCGGGCATGCCCACCCGCAAGCTGCTGGTAAAACGGGGGGATGTCTGGGAGCCGCGGACCGAGATCGTCGGCCCGGGCTACCGCGCGGCCTACGGGCTGGTGGCGATCGTGCACCACCAGATCGAGGGTGTTAACGATCGCGGCGAACCACAGCTCATGGACCACCGTATTCGGACCCACGGGACGCCCGCCTACCGATCGGTCAAGCGCGGCGAGAGCAGCGGATGCCACCGGTTGCACAACCAACTGGCGCTGCGACTGGCGTCCTTCCTCGTGCGACACCGCGAGCACGTGCGCCACGGCCTCGTGCCCGAGGATTATGTGCGGCGCCTCAACTATCAGGGGCAGGAAGTGGCCCTCGAGAGCGAGAACAAGGGCTACCGCTTCCAGTTGACGCCACCCGTGCCGGTGACGGTCCTCGACGGCGACGTCCGTGGCAACGCCAAGACTGTCAAGCGCCTGGTGCCGCTGGTCGTGGCGCCATAGCAGCCGACGATCGGCAAACTGCTGGACGATGCCATCTGGCCAGTTTGCGGTTCTAGGGGGCCTTGCACGGGGGGCCTGATCAAGTAAGAGATCGGGTATGAAAATTCGACTCTCAGGGGTCCTGTTGTTGGCGGCTTGTTCGGGGTCATCCCCCTTAGGTGGCGAGGCTGACGGCGGCGTCAGGGCGGATGCAGCGGCAGGCGCAGCGGGCGCAGCGGGCGCAGCGGGCCTAGCGGGCGAGGCGGGCGTCGCACCTGCGGTGTCCCAGCTTCCCGATACCATCGATGGCGTTGGCCACGGATTGGTGAAGCTACCGTCGGGCGTGGTGGCGGTCGGAACCGCGACCCGGAAGGACAGCATGACCGGCAGCGATTTGTTGGTTGTGAAATTCGATGAATCGGGGCGGGTTGATCCCACGTTTGGAAACGTCACGGGGGCGCAGGTGCAGGCCGTGCCCGCAGGCACCTTTGGCGCATCGACCTTGCCCGCCAACGAAGACCTCCTGTGGGACGCCGTGGCCGATGGAGACAAAGTGGTGGCAGTCGGACTGTCGCAGGGGCCCCTAGCCACGCCTGCGGGCAGTGTCACCGTGGTGCGGTTCAACGCCAATGGAAGCCTCGACACGACGTTTTCTGGTGATGGCCTCCATACCGAACGTTACGGCACCAACAACACCACCTTGGCCCTGTATTCGGCCATCGTGAGAATGCCTGACGGAAGATTCATCGTGGGCGGCCATGTCGACAATGGGGGCGTGGTCCTGGCGCGCTTCAACCCCGATGGAACCCGTGACACCGGTTTTGATACCGCCCCGAAGGCGTTCGGACCCGAATCGGCCCCCGCCGTTTATGGCCTTGTTTTGCAGGGGTCCAAGGTGGTTTTCGGCGGCGGAAAGAATTTCATCATGGGCCGCGCTCTTGATACGGGTGTCACGGACATGACCTTTGGAGCCGCGGGTGTGGTCCGAAGCAACGGCGGGGTCATGTTGAAACTTCTGGGGCGCCCCGACGGAAAACTACTGGCAGTGGGCCAAACCACCTTAGGGCCTTTGAACATGGAACGAAACGCGGTCAAATTGTTCCAGGCCAGCGGTGACGGTGCCGTCGACAGCACGTTTGGCACCAATGGCGTCGTTGAATTTGTTCCGCCGGCCCCAGTTACATCGCTAGGATCAATTCGGGGCGTGCAGCTTCTGCCCGATGGCGCCCTGCTGGTTTACGCGTTGGGCGTTGCCAACGGTGTGCAAGGATTTTCGTTTCTTTTCAAGATCACCCAGGCGGGCGCGTTTGATGCGGCCTTTGGTGTCAGAAGCGTCGGAATCAACGTCCCCAGCGCGCTGTTCGGTCTTCCCGCACCGGCCAACCGATTGCTGGTCGATGGCAATGCCGCCTGGGTGGTTGACCGCGACGAGGTGGAAATCCGCCGGGGCACCAAAAAAAGCTTCTTCAAAGTCAGCAAGACCATCTTTTAAGGACCGGCCCAGCGGCGGGCAGGAGGAAATGCGTGTTTGGCTGAGCCTCACGGGGCGGGACAAGGTGCCGCCGCGAGATCCCAGACAGGTTGAACAGCCGTGGCAAGACCATCGGCAGTGGTCATCAACTGAGTATCCGTTGCACGAACCGGCGCCTGGTCAGAAAGAAATTTGAGATGCAGCATGTAGCCCATGTATGTGCGCGAAGCATTACGTGTGGCGGCCTGGCAGGCCAGGGGGCAAAAGGCCGCTGAATTCTGCAAGGGACGCGAGTTTTCGCGGTGGAGCCTTCGTACCTGGGCACGCCGCTTTGATGCATCCGAACTGCCGCGGCATCACGGCCAGGTGGCCGAGGCCAAACCGATGAAATTTGCGGGTGTCGTGCGCACGAAACGGCCACCCGGCGCCACCAAGGAACGCGACGTTGCCCCCGCTCGAAAATCCGCAGGCACGCCGCTGCAGGTGCTGATTGGCGGCGTTGAAATCTCGGTCGCCTCTGGTTTTGACAGTGAAACCCTGAATGCGCTTCTTGATGTCGTCGAGGCGCGTGTGCGAACACAGGTAGCGGGTCAATGATCCCACGCGGGGTCGAGATCATCTTTGTGGGGCTTGAGCCCATTGATCTGCGGTGGAGCTTTAACCGTCTTGCGGGGATCGTCGCCGACCGCAAGGGGCGCCGCCGCTGGGCAGGCATATGCCGTGGCCCGCTTACTCAATTCCCCCATCACCCTGGGCGTGCGGCTCAGGCGCACTAGCAGATTGTCACCTTTGACGCAGGGACGCCGGAGCCGCTTGATGGACTTCTCGTCCGGTTTTCAGGAAACGGTACTTTCTCTCGTAGGATGGCCTCCCGGAACACGGTTCGCCGCAGCATCGGAGTCCACTCGTGCCTGCGGTGATTCAGCCCCCCCTCGTGCCCCTCGGGAGGGTACGGCGCGCCGTACGCTCAGCGCGGACCGGTCGGCTCCTGGATCTCGCCGTCGAACGGGGGTGGCTCACACCCGAGAGGCGCGCGGGGGCCGCGGCGGCGGAGCTCGATCGGGGGGGCCTCGTGCAGGGGGGCTGGCTCAGTGGTACGGCGATCGGGATCCTCGACGCGGCGATGGCGCACGAGGACTTCGCGGGCGGGCCGGCCGCGCCGACCGCCATGCCCAAGGAAGCGGAAAGGCACAGAGAGAAACCGGGCCATGAGCTGGACGAGTTCGTCCTTGTCGAGCGGCTCGGCGCCGGCGGCGCGGGCGAGGTATGGCGGGCTTGGGATCGCGCCCTGGGACGGTGGGTGGCGATCAAGCGGCCCCACGGTGTCGCGGCTGCGGGCGAGCCGTTCGAGCGGCTGCGCCGCGAGGCGATCGCCGCGGCGAGCGTCCACCACCCGCATATCGTCCCGGTGCACCGGGTCGGGCAATCGGAGGGTCGCCCCTACATCGTGATGCCGCTGGTGACGGGGCGGACGCTCGCCGACATCGTCTTGCCTATCGCCCAGGCCGTCGCCGCCGTACGCCAGATCGCGCTGGCGCTCGCGCACGCTCATCGCAACGGGCTCGTGCACCGCGACGTCAAGCCGGGAAATCTGATGTTAGACGACGACGGTCACGTCTGGCTGCTCGACTTCGGGCTCGCGCACGCCGCTGCCCGCCCGGGCGCGACCAGGACCGGAGTGGCGCTGGGGACGGCCGCGTACATGTCGCCCGAACAGGCCGCCGGTGATCGACGCAGCCGCGACCCCGCCACGGACGTATACGGCCTGGGCGCGACCCTTTACCACCTCGTCACGGGCGCCCCCCCGTTCGAGGGAGACTCGTTTGCCTCTATCGTGACGCGTGTCCAGACGGCCGAGCCGCTCTTACCGCGCAGCCGCCGGTCGGAGATCCCGCGAGACCTCGAGACGGTCCTCCTCACTGCGATGTCGAAGGATCCCTGCGACCGGTATCCGTCGGCTGACGCCCTCGGCGCGGACCTGGCACGGGTCCTCGCCGACGAGCCCGTCCAGGCACGGCGCCCCCGAATTGCCGAACGCGCATGGCGGCGCATCCGCAAGCACCCGCGCGTGGCCGGGGTCGCGACGGTGCTGGTGCTGGCGTGCGCTGCCGCCGCCGCGTTCACGGTAATGCGTATCCATGGCGATCGCGCGGCGTCGCTGGATGCGCTCCGGCAGGTCGCGCGCCTGTCTCTCCAGGCCGCGCTCCGGCTCAGGCGAGCGGGGGACCACGAGGGGATGCGGCAGCTCGTGCCCGCGCTCGAAGCGGCCCACGCCCGCGCCCGCAGCGCCGGGGTTCGCAGCGCTGAAATCCCGTACTTCATGGGCCGAATGCAGCGCGCCCTGATGGATGAAGAGCGGGCGCTTCCGTTCCAGGACGCTGCGCTTGACGCCGACCCATCGTTCGCTCCCGCCCGCTACGAACGGCAGCTCCTGCTCTCGCGGGCGTACGACAGGCGCCTGCACCTCGTCCTCGGCCTGATCAGGCCCGGGGAGGGGCCCGGGGTGAGCGCCGCGGCCTTCACGAACGTCGACGCGGCCGCTCGGCGCGGCGCCGAGGGGAAGGACCGCGCGCTCGCGGCGCTGCGGCAGACCCTGGACGCAGACGCGCGCCACCTCTCGGCGGCGATAGGCCTGAGCGAGGCGCAGCGGGCCGTGGTGCACAGCCTAGGTGCCGCCCGTGACGCACGGCTCGGCGAGGCCCGCGAGTACCTGCGCCGCGCCATCACCCGCGATCCGGACCTGGAGGAAGCGTGGGAGATGCAGGCGGTGGTGATAGAGGCGCTCGGGCCGCTGGCCGAGGCGGAGGGGCACTACACGACGGCGCTCGCGCGCGATCGCGGATACGTCCCCCTGCTGGTCGGGCGATGCCGTGTACGCAGCTCAGGCGGCAAGCACGCCGGCGCAGTCGAAGACGCCACGGCGGCGCTGGCTATCCGCCCGGATCTCGTCGCCGCGTACGATTGCCGGGCCATGGCATGGATGATGATCGGGCACGCGCGGATGGTGTCGGGCGAGAGCCCCGAGCGCGCCTTCGACGCCGCCGAACGTGACTACGCGGAGGCCCTCCGGCGCGATCCCCGCCATTGCAGCGCCTCTTTCGGGCTCGGCACGCTGCACCGTTATCGCGCCCACCATATGGAGAAGCGCGGCGGCGATCCATTGCCGGCGCTGGACGCCTCCGTCTCCGTGCTCAGCCGCGCGCTCGCCGACGCGCCCGCCAGCGCGGCCCTGCTCTCGTCACGCGGCCGGTCGATGACCCTGAGGGCGACCGAGAAGGCACGTGCGGGCCAGGATCCCTACCCCGACTTCGCCGCCGGCGAGGCGGATTTGCGGCGCGCGATGTCCCACAGCGACGACAGTGCGTTCCCCGAGTGGCTCGGCGATCTGCTGTGCCGGCGCGGTCGCGCGCGTCTCGCCCGCGACGGCGATCCGGCCGAGGACTTTGCGGCCGCCGAGCAGGCGTTTTTCCGGATCATACCGAACGCGAGAGGCGTCTCCGCGTGGGCACTGTACCACCGGGGGGTGCTCCGCCTGTGGCGCGGCACCGCCGACGAGCGCGCCCGTCGCAATCCGGGTCCCGCGTGGGCTGCGGCGGCCGAGGATCTCGATCGCGCGATCCAGATGGCGCCGACGAACGCCGATTTCCGGGCCGAGCGCGCGCGGTTGCGTGCTCTTCAGCCGACAGGCGCCCAGTCGCGCGCGCGGGACCCTGTCGCCGCGGGGACGGATCGCTGAGATGACCCTCAACGACTCGGGGATCGTCGGCCCACGCGCATTCCCATCGACGTCCTGGTCCGCGGTCGCAGAACTCCACACCCCCAGCGCCGAGCGCCGCCAAGCTACCCTCACACGCCTGGCGACCCTCTACTGGAAGCCGATCCACTGCGTCATCCGGTACCATTGGTGCCGCTCGTCCGAGGACGCCAAGGATCTGACGCAAGAGTTCTTCGCGACCGTCCTGCTGACTTCCGACCTCGTGGGATCCTTCACACCCGGCCGGGGCAGCTTCCGCTCCTTCCTGCGCGGGGCGCTCACGAACTTCATGAACAACGTCGCCCGCGATGCCCGACGTCTCAAGCGCGGTGGCGGCGCGACGATGCTATCGCTCGACGGGGATCCGCTACACCTCCGCGACCTCGACGTCGACGCTGTCCCCCCAACACCGGAGGCTCTGTTCGAGATCGCGTGGGACAGCTTCGCCCTGCGCGAGGCCGTCGAGCGGCTCCGCGCGCACCTCGAGAGCACCGGTCGCGCCGCCCACTTCGACCTCTTCCGCCGCTATGACCTCGAGGCCGAATGCGAGGACAGGTCGTACGAGGACATGGCGGCGGAGTTCGGGTGGACAGTTCGAAAGGTGCGCCGGGTCCTCACCGAGACCCGGGCGGACCTCCGGGCCGCACTGGCCGGGGTGATCGTCCCTTCGGTGGACGGTCCGGCCGCGCTGCGCGCCGAGATGCGGCGTCTGGTCGACGATTAGGCGCGGCGAGTCTCACCGCGCGAGCGGCGCTTTCGCGACCAGGTCCGCGACATCGCTGAATAGCGCGCCCGTGTCCTCGGCCGCATCGGCCGCCCATCCCAGCGCCGCCCGCCCCGCAGCGGTGGCGCGCCATTTGATGACCTGCGAGACGAGCGCCCGCGAATCGGTGAGGTACGTGACGAGCTGTGCGCGGCTGTTGACCGCGGTCCCGCGCTGGAGAAGGTCCCGCTGCTGCAACAGATACATCCGCTCGATGTTCATCTTAAAACGCACGGACGCAGCAGCCGTCGCGCTGGACGTCGGCTGGGCGGGCCGACCCAGGCGTACTTGGAACAGACGAGCGCCATCGAGCAGCGGATGCGTCGCCATCCTGCCATGGAACCCGAGACCCTTCGGGTACAGCGGCGTCCCCTTGAGCTCCGTGTAGTAGCGAGACTGCATCGCCACCCGGTGCACGTAGAAGAAGGGCTCGTGGATGAGGAGCTCCTTGAAGTTGCGGTCACTCCAGTAGAACAGCTTGTTCTCCGCCTGGCCCTCCGTGCTGAAGAGCGTCTGATCGAACATCTGCCCCAGCGTCATCCAGGGGTGAGAGATTGCGTCGGAGTAGTCGAACAGCGTGAGCACCTTCGCGTCGCGCTCGGTGACCTCCCCCCGCGCGCCCTCGGGCATGCTGGCGATGAGCTCGGCCTTGCCCTCTGGGAAGTAGCACGGGGCCTCGACCAGCTCACCCCCAACGAGCATCATCGGGTTCCACGGCGTCGTCCGGTCCGGCATCGGTGCCACAGGCTTCTCGTACCACCCATCCCGCCCCAGCGCCGCCATGCGGAAGAAGTGTGATGAGAGCAACAGGGTGCGCCGCTTGGTTTCGCGCAAGAGGACCATGATGTTGCCGGTCTTGAACGCACACGGCCCTTCGAGCACCGTCTTCTGGTAGGTCGTCGTGTACCCGCCGTCGTGCGTTTCCTTCGCCGTGCCATCGATGAGGCGGAACACGTTCGCCTCTGTCGGGTTCGCGATGTACTGGTCCTCCATGCCGTACCAGGCTGCCGGCTCGCGCGGGATCGACGGCAGCGGCGGCAGGTAGTCGTTGGGGGAGGCGTGCTCGGGCCCGTTGAAACGATCTTCGGTCCAGCGTGGCAAGAGGATACCCGTCGGAAGCTTTCGGAGATCTATCGCGGCCAGCTCCGCCATCGCCTTGCTCGCGGTGGCGACGTCGTCGATCCGGCCGGCGAGGAGCGTGAGCTTCCGCCTATCGAGTTCGGCCAGGAAGGCTGCATCACGCGCGTCAGGGGTCGCGCCCGGCAAGACCTCGCCCCCCGGCGCGAACGGCCGCCACGACGGGCTGCACGGCTGGACGATATTGAAACGGCGCCGCTGCGCGTGCACGAAGTCCACGATGACCAGCACCTGCGGGGCCGTGAGGTGCTGGAGTCCCCGCCGCATGATCGTGTGGTCCGGGTACCCGATCACGGCGAGGTCGATCGCGTCGGGGCTGTGGCAGTTGGCGCACGCGGCGCCCTGGGCGTCGGGTGTCCGCCACATCTGCAGGCCAGCGCGGTACTTTTCGTCCAGGTCAGCGCGGCTCCAGGCGAAGGACGGGTGCGTCCCGCCAGCCTGCATCTTCGCCCCCGCAACCGATTTGAGCGCCGCGAAGTCGCTGGCCAGCTGCGCGTCGGACACGAAGTCCGACTTGAACGCAGGCATGTTCTCGGTGCCCTTGCGCACCAGGGCGATGAAGGCGGCCTGATCGAGCTTGCCGGGGACGGAGGGGTACTTTCCCTGCCCGTCGCCGTAGGGGCCGTGGCAGGTGCCGCAGACCTTCTGGAACGGCGTCGAGAGCTGCGGTGGGGCGACTGGCGCGCCGCCCGGATAAGGCACGGTGGGACAGCTCAGGATCCCGCGGCCTGCAATCGCCACCGGCGCAGCGGGCGTGGCGGCGGGCGACGAGGAAGATCCGGGCGTTGGCGCGGCAGGCGCGGGCGATACAGGGCCTTCGCCGGCCACGGTGGTCGCTGGCCCCGAGGCGGTCGGGACGCCGGCGGTCCGGTCGGAAGCCACTGGGTTGCTGCCTGGCATCCGTTGGCCTGCGCCGAGGTCAGGGCCAATCTCACCCGAACAGGCGGCAACCACCAACAATGCGAGAATTTTGGCACCACGGGCGGAGCACCGCGCGATCGAAATGGGTTTGGGCATTTATGTCCATGAACCGTGCGCGGCGGGGTTGCCCCCCCGTGCGTGGTCGCGCGAAGCCTTTTTGTGGGACGAACTATAATGGGCCGGCGTTCAGGCGCATCTGTTCACCGTGACCCTGCTTCCGACTACCCCCCGACGTCGCCAGCGCGGGGCCCATCGCACAGGCACCGCCAAACGTATGCTCGTCATCGATAGGTGCCCCAGTCTTGTGATCCACCACACACCCTTCAACTCGACTCCGGCCTCTACGATGAGCCGAAGGCCGGTGCGCTTTTCACCGTCCTTCATGTTGGCGACTTCCTGACGTGCTGTACGCCCCTCCCGCGTGGGCACCACCACCTCGTAATTTCCGTCTCTTAGATTGGGAAGTTGAAAGCGTCCTTCTTCGTCAAACACGGGCTAAAGCGCAACTGGCGGCCCGATCATACGCTCCAGCGTATCAGCAAAGGAATCCTGCACCGAAACCAGGCTGTATGCGTAGACAGTAAAGGAGGAGACGGGCCGACCTTCTTCTCTCGTGACGAATCCGCCAATACTGGAAGTCGCTTCATCGAACAAGCAACAAGGTCATAGACCTTCGTCATTCGCTCCGCGCCTTGACACATCTGCGGGTCTCTGCAATAAGCGCTTTTTCATGTCTCCGCTGGGCGCAGCGGAACTCATCTTGGTAGCCTAACGATATGAAAAATCACGGCTAGAGAAAGCACCAGAGAACGTCAGGAGGAACTTGGACAGTTCTTCACCGCGACGCCTGTGGCTGCCTTCATGGCCACAATGTTCGGACCCCTTCCTCGAACGTGCGGTTGCTTGATGGGGGTGCGGGCTCACTCGCCGCAGCTTTCGTCTCTCGGTGTTGTGAAAAACGCGACGGTGTTCGTGCCATCGAGGCCTTTCGACGACGATGCGGGAATGCGGTCGGCGCTGCGCGAATGCAGGCATTCGCTTCATGTTCACGATTCTCCGCCGACTTCATCCAAGAAATGTCGGCAGGTCTGGCGGGCGATCTATTCGGCACGTTGCTGCCCGCCTTCGACGCTGCCATGGCGAATCCGCCATATCGCAAAATCAGCACGGACTCTGCCGAGCGCATCGCCTTGCGTTCCGTTGGCTTCGAAACCAGCAACCTCTACACCGGTTTCATCGCGCTCATTCAGAGGCTCCTAGTTCCCGGCGGGCAACTTGTCGGCATCACGCCTCGGAGCTTTTGCAACGGCTCCTGCTTTCGTCCATTCCGCGAAGATTTTTTGCGCTTGTTTCACGCCGTGAAGGGCGGTAACCAACCCGACCAACTGACGCCTCCAGCGGCAGCGGGGAGCACGGCGACGGCACGCCTCTACGCCTTCCTGAGTTCCACCGTGGTGGTCACACGCAAGGCAATGTCACCGACCTCGAAGGCCTGTGCCTGTGCCGTTCGCCCGCGGGACGCGGGCAAACGCGCGCTGGGCGAACGTTAAAGCACCCGCACGGCGGGGCCGGTCCAGGTGGCGCGATCCATGCGGTTTCGCAGCGGGCGACCGAAAGGGGGCGCGCTGACCTCAAACACATCGCCGGGTTCTGGTTTGATGCCGTCAGCGAAGGATAGCGTGCTGGTGCCAAAAAAATGCAGGTGCACGTCGCCGGGACGCCGGAACATTGGATATTTGAAATGGTGGTGTTCCAGCCCCGAAATCCTGTGGGTTAGGTTCGCCTCGCCAGTCGCGAAGGGTTTTTCCCACAGAACCTTCCCATCGCGGAGCAGGCGTGACATGCCCTGGATGTCATCGGGCGGAAGCCCCAGCAGCAGTTCTGGGCCAACGCTACAGGCGCGCAGTTTTGAATGGGCCAGATATAGGTAGTTCTTTCGTTCCATCACATGATCGGTGAACTCGTTGCCTAGGGCGAACCCAACCCGGCAGGGGGTGCCGTCATCAGCAATGATGTACATACCGACAAGTTCTGGTTCTTCGCCGCCGTCCCAGGCGAAATCGGGCAGGGGCAGGGGCTGTCCCGATCCTTTGATGGCCGCGCCGTTGCCCTTGAAAAACCATTCGGGCTGAACCCCTGGACCGCCGCCTGCCGGTTTCCCTTCCTCGACGCCCCATTTGAACATTTTCATCGAATCGGAAAGGTCGGCTTCCGATCCCGCAATTTTTTTGTGCATTTGGTCGCGTGCGGCCGCGCCCCCCAGATGGGTTAGGCCCGTGCCTGAAACCCAGCACCGTGTCGGCACCGGGTGTTCCAAAGGCGGTAGGAATCGTCCCTCAGCGTCGACCGCGTCCAAATCCACCACATCTGAAGTACGCGCTTCAGTTGCCACCGCCAGAAGGCTGCGGTTCGATTCAATCGCGTCCAGACTTAATTCATAGATGGTCGCGCAATCGATGCGGAACGCCCGGTGGTTTTCGACGGCGGCGACGGCGCGTTTTCCATCGGGTGTGCGGTACTGAACGAGGCGCATGATGGCCGCGTTTTTAGCACAAGGTTGGGTTTTTCGTCCTGGGCCGGGTCACCGCGGGGGCGTGAGCCGCGTGCGGACTAGCGTTTGGCTTTGGGTTTCTTCGCGGGTTTCTTCGCGGGTTTCTTCGCGGGCTTTTTTGCAGGCTTTGGTTTTTCCCAGACGCCCAGCGTGGCACCTTGCGGATCCACGAAAATGCCGATCGCGCCCATCGCGCCGATCTCCTGGAACGCGACGATCGGGTTGGCGCCGCCTTTGATAGCCCTTGCCATGGTCTTCTTGACACTGTCCACCTCGACGTAGGTCAGCCACGCGGTGGGTTGGCCCGGCATCATCTTCTTGGTCAGGCCCCCGCCCGAAGTCTTGCTGCCGACATCGATCAGGGCGTAGTCACCCATCTTCGGATCCGCGGGTCCGATCTTCCAGTCGAAGACCTTGTTGTAGAATTTTCGGGCTGCTGTTACGTCTTCAGCAGACAACTCACAATGTACAAATGGATTGGCCATGGTTGAGCATAAGCGAAGCCGGGTTTTCTACCACGGTTCATTTTGGCGATCCCCTGCGGTCAGTCGAACAGACCGGCAGCGATGCGGGCGTTGCGTTCCAGGGTGAAGCTCTTCAGACGTTTTACCATGTACCCTGGGTCACAGGCGCTCTTCGACAATGCCGTCCTGGCTTCATTGAAATCGTAACCGACCAGGGATTCGGCGATGAACTTATCAATCACGGCGGGCTGTAGCTTGCTGGCCGCCAGCTCTCGCCATTTGACTTGCAGCTGGGTGCGGAAGGTTTTGATAAAGGCGTCTTTAAGAAAATTGTTCCATTTCTGACCGTCCACCCGGTTCGAGTGATTGCCGAGCTCACCAATATAAAACGAACTTTGCGCCGAGACTTGCGCGAAGTCCATCTGAGGCGTCAACGGCTTGAGCCTATCCTCGTCCGATTGAAACCCGCCCATCATTAAGTCAAAATCCCACGGCATGAACATCCATTTGCCATCTGCCTTCCGGTATAGGTAGTGGTTCTGGAAAAAATCGTCGTATGGGACAAGCCAATTGATGACCGCGATATAGTTAAGGACCGATGGAAAGTCCCAGCTTTCCATAAAGTGCTTCTTGAGCGCATCGGGCCCGGCCGCCTTGGCGGTCTGGAAATCTTTGATTAGGTTCATGACCTCGTTCGCGTTGGTCTTATAGCTAAGGGTCTTACGATCGTAATTGTAGGAATACAGCTGTTCGGGGGTGAATTTCGTGCAGGCCTTGACCGACAGGTCTCGCCCGTCGGCCCAGGTGTACGGTCCTTGCTCACCGTTCCACCCGGTCACTTTGAACAAGTCTCCGACCACGTGGGTCTTGCCGAAGAACCGCTTTAGCAAATCGCCGTCAGGGTGCTCGAACTTCTCCATGAAATGGATGTAGCTGCCGTTGACATATACGCGGGCGAAGCCGACCTGCGACGACGGCACGCCGACCGATTCGAACAAGCGCCCACCGACATTGCTGGTAAGAAACCCGCAGGCGCTGGCGCGTTTACTTAGGACTACCGCGTTGCTGCCGTCGATGGGCGCGTAACGGGGCAGGTATAGCCGCCAGCTTAGGGCCTTGAAGTTGGCGGCCACGACCCCCGAGGGCAGCTTGTCAGCGGGCCAGGCAGGCACCGGGGGGCCGTCGATGCGGTTGTAGGGGCTGCCCTGGATGCGCGCCTCAATGTCGATGACCTTGCCGTCATAGACCAGCACCGCGGGCAGGTGCGTGGTCCAGTTCGGATTCGGGACGCAGCCCGTCGCTCGCCCAGGCGTCACCCAAGAATGCAGCAAACCCCAGTTCGCACGGGCGATAAAGATCTGATACGCGGGCGCCTTGCCCGGCAGATCGGGGCCGACGAAGTAGGCATAGAATCCGTAAGGATCGCTGTCGCGTGGTCCGACGACAGACGATCTGCCGTCCCCGCGATCGCCGCGCACCCGGTATCTGACAATGCTGTTGTCGGGCTGCCCAGGCAGCTGCGCCTCCCAGCCCTGGCCTGTGACCTGCATAGGCACTTTCAGCAACGGTTCGCTAGTCTTCTCGATGTCATCGACGAAGTACTCGATCTCTGGCGCCTTAAGGGTACCGGGCGCCGAAAACAGCACTTTCACGGTGACTTCCTCATTGGCCCTCGCCTGCAGGCGCTGGTCGTCACCTCCGGGCACATGGCGCACGTTTTCCACGATAATCTGGTGTTTTCCTAGATCGGCGTAGGGTTGCGCGGGCGTGGAGGCGTCAAGCTTGGAAGTGGTCCAGTTCACTGGCTCTAAAGGAGACGTCTCGTAACTGATGCGCTCGATCGAGTAACCCTTGAACCGGTGATTGGAAAGCGGACGCACCGCGATCGGCAGCCATGCCACCCCGGCGCCCATTGCGTCCGCGCCCATGGGCCAGGGCGCCTTGTCCTTATAAGGGACAGTGTCCACGACGGTCCCGGTGCCGTCCTCCAGCGAAACGCGCCCCCCGCCGTTGTCAAGCGCGCCGGTGAAGGGGCCGACCACGCTGCCAGCGGGCAGCTTCCAAAGCTCTGTCACCTTTTGTGGGCTTTTGGCAATCACCAGGTGCTGGCCCTTGGCCAAAGTTTTTGCAGCAAACGTGAACTGTACGACGCCGGCCAGTTTCCAGCCGGCGACGTTGACCACGGCATCGGAACGGTTCGCGATTTCGATCCACTCATACTCCTCGTCGGCCGGCCCCTCGTCCAGCACGGCATGGTACATGATTTCCGAGATGACGACCTTGGGCGGCGTATAGCTCGCCAAAGGACGCGGAATCACCCCCAGGACATCAGGAGCAGGAGATCCAGCACCAACGGTTGATACGATCGGTGACCCGGCACTGCCTTCGGGCAACAGGGACAAAGTCGTACCATCGGTGCCTGCCCTTGGCACGGCGGCGTCCTTACGGACACCGGCCCATGATGCAGGTGGTTCGTCTGACGGTAGGCTCGATTGACATCCAACCACGATCCACCCCAGGGAAGACAACATGACAATAGCCAGTCTGCTCCTCGACATGATGGCTCCTCGCGTACGTGCGAACCCCATCGCCTCAGGCGGTGAGGCCAGGGATAGGTCCCCGGCAATACTCAGGCAGCCCGAATGAAGTGGCGGGCACCCCCATCGCATTCAGGAAAGACACGAACAGTTCTCCATGTGCAGCCCCGTCAACACAGGGGGTCGTCAGATGCGTCCCTGATTTAGTCCCGCCAGGTGGGCACGGCGTCGTCCCGAAAGTAAGGCGTCGACCGGTTTTGAAATAGCCTCCAGCGCTCCCCGCGATGAGGATCGGCATTCGATCGTAGTTGTGATCACCGGTTCCGTGTTCCGTGCACCAGTACGTCAAGGTGTTGTCCAGAAGCGTGCCGGATCCTTCCTTTACCGCCTTCAGGCGATCGAAAAATCCTGCAAACAGTTCTGCATGCCATTTACTAATCTTGTTCCGACCTTTGGGATCGGAATGGGAAGTCATGTGCAGATTCGTAATGCCAATCCAAGGCATCGCCAGTCCCGTCGCCTTTCCGGCAAACGGAAGTGACGCCACGCGCGTAAGGTCGCAAGCTAACGACAAGACAAGCAGATCCATGTGCGTTTCGCACGCGCTTAGGTACTCTTCGCTGGACTTTGCAGGATTCGGGGGCGGCATCGCGGGAACGGCGCAGGTGGAGACCCCGGCCCCACTCGCACCACTGATTCGCTTCTCAATCTCACGCACGCCATCAAGATGGGCCTCGACCTTTCGGCGATCCTCGCCTCCCACCCTAGCCACGAGCTTCTCCAGATCGCCACGGACTCCGTCGAGGATCGAACGTCTTCGGGCCCGCAACCTTTCGATTACGAGAGGGTCTGTCTTGAAATCGCTGAAGAGCTTGCGCCAGATAGCCGACGGGTCGGAAAGGGGCGCCTTATATATATTGGCCCCCGAGCTGGAGAGCGAGCTTCCCGTAACCGATAGTTCCAGGGAAGGAAACTTGGTCTGGCTCCCGATCTTCCGTGCGATTTCCTGGTCTATCGAATGTCCGCCTGTGTCTCCTTTTATCGTTGGCATACAGGTCAGCATGTGCATTCCGGGCTTGGCATGACCTTCGTCTACATTTGACGGATCGCTAAACGCGGATCGCATGTT
>JAYUUT010000540.1:0-16131 GCA_043754455.1 Myxococcales bacterium | reverse complement strand
CTTTCGGGCGGCGGGGCGCGCGGGGCCTACGAAGCGGGTGTGCTCAAATACCTGCGGGAAGATTTGGCAGGAGATCTGGGGGGCCAGGTCCAATTCGACATTATTTGTGGCACGTCCGTAGGTGCCATCCACGCCGGTTTTCTGGCGGGCGCGGCGGACATCCCGGCGCAACAGGGTCAGCTTCTGTGTGACAGGTGGAGCAGTTTGGTCTTAGAAGAAGTGGTGTCCTTCGGAATGAAAGATTTCCTGCGCACACCTGGGACCTTGTTGGGCAGCGGGAAAATCCAAGAAGTCGAAAAGGGCCAGAAGCGACTGGGCGGGGTTGTCAACACCGCCATGCTGGAAAAACTGGTCAGGCGGTGGACCCCGTGGTCGCGCATTTCACGCAACTGCGAACAGGGCGCATTTGAATCGTTGTCGGTGACCGCGACGGATATCGGTTCGGGGAAATCGGTCGTGTTCGTCGAATCCAGCAGGCCGCTGCCCCAATGGAGCCAGGATCCTTTTGTGCGGGTTCAGAAGGTGAAAATGGCGTCCGAACACGCGCTGGCCTCGGCCGCGATTCCGATTCTGTTTCCCGCCATTGCGATAGGCGAACGATTCTATTGTGACGGAGGTTTGCGCCAGAACACACCTTTGTCCCCGGCGTTGCGTCTGGGGGCCGACAAGGTCCTGGTCATCGGTCTACGGCATAAACCCGAGGTTTTGAACGACGTTCCGGAAGAAAGCGTGCCATTCCCAGGGGCCGCCTTCCTTGCGGGTAAGGTCCTCAACGCGTTCCTGCTGGATCACATTGACTACGACCTGGACCGGTTGCGGCGGTTCAACGCCCTTATCGCAGCGGCAAAATCCGCTGGCGACGATGCGCACCGCAAACGTCTGGACGATGTGGTGATAGCCGCGCGTGGGGCCCCCTACCGGGTCGTCGGTGAATATATGCTGAGGCCATCGATGGATTTGGGCGCCATTGCAGGCGACATTGCGCAGGCGGGGCGATTCAAAGGTGCGGGCGGCGGGGCGGGAATCCGGTTGCTGCGGCGGCTGGCCGGGGGACGCGGGGCCAACGAGGCCGACTTGCTTTCCTATATTCTGTTCGACGGCATTTACGCGGCCGAACTGGTCCGCATCGGGTATGAGGATGCGCGTGCCAAACATAACGAACTGTGCCGATTCCTTAGTGACTGCGTGATTCCGGCGGATTGATGAATTGATGTTCAGCGCCGTACACCGTCTTGCCCTGTTTGTAGGCGTGATCGCGATAGGGGCCTGCACCTGCACCAAAGGAACATCGGGGTCCCCGCCTGGACCGCCCCGTGTCGAAGATTTGGTGGTTCAGATCCGTCGTTCCTACCCGCACGCGCCTGATGCGTTCACACAAGGTCTGCTGGTATTTGACGGTAAGTTGTACGAAAGCACGGGGCTTGTGGGGCGATCGTCCTTGCGGCGGGTGGATTTACAAACCGGACAAGTCGAAGCAAGGGTGGATGTCGAAGCGCCAATTTTTGCCGAGGGGTTGGCGCGGGTGGGTGGCCGCCTGTATCAATTGTCGTGGCAAAATGGCCGCGTGATTGTGTGGAATCTGCAGTCTCTAAAACGGGAGCGCGAATTCACCTACGAAGGGGAGGGTTGGGGCCTGTGTTTTGACGGGAAGCGTTTGGTGATGAGCGACGGATCGGCGCGCCTGACCTTTCGCGATCCAGAATCTTTCGCCAAACAGGGCGACCTTGAGGTCCGGCGGCAGGGGCAGGCGGTGACCAACCTGAACGAACTTGAATGTGTCGGGGCCACTATCTATGCCAATGTGTGGCAGGACGATCACATTGTCCGCATTGACGGCGGCACCGGAGTGGTTACCGCCTGGATCGACGCTGCGGGCCTTCTGTCCCCGTCCGAACGCGCCGGGGTCGATGTGCTCAATGGCATTGCCTATATGGAAGATCGAGGGCACTTTTTGGTGACCGGAAAGTTCTGGCCGCGTTTGTTTGAAGTCGAGTTTGTGCCCCGCAGCGGCTCTGTACGGTAGGGTTTCCCCATGCGACCGCTCAAGGCCTGTGTGGCCGCGATTGTCCTCCTGAATTTTTCTGTTCCTGCCGCCGATGCGCGACCGGTCGGTGATGCGACCCGTGTCGCCATCGTCACTTTTGGTCCTGGAGATCACCCGTTTTTCAAATTCGGTCACAACGCCATCCTTGTGGAGGATGCGACGGGCGCGGGCGAGGTCTTCAATTTCGGGACGTTTAATTTTGATTCCCCGTCCCTGATTCCCAAATTTCTGATGGGTCGTTTTATGTATTGGCTGTCGCGGGGCGATCGCGATGTGACCCTGGATCATTATCGCGGTTCGAACCGCAGCATCGACATTCAGGATCTGGCCTTATCCCCTGCAGATCGCCGCGGCCTACAACTGGCCCTTAACGAGAACGCGAAGGCCGAAAACGCCGAATATCTGTATGACTATTTTTGGGACAACTGTTCGACCCGCGTGCGCGATGTTATTGACCGCGCCACCCACGGCCGCCTGCAATCCTTCGCCCGCGCAACGCCGGCCCCCGCGACGTTTCGTCAGCACGCCCTGCGTTTGACGGCGGATTTGCCCTGGGAATACGTGGCGCTGCATTTTGGCCTGGGGTCTTTGACCGATCGTCCGGTTAGTTTATGGGAAGACGCGTTTATCCCCGAACAACTTCAGTCCTTGCTGCGAAAGGTGCGCTTGCCCGCCGATGACCAGGGACCCGAACGGGCTTTGGTCACATCCGAAGCCGTCGCGTTTCGGGCTGACCGGCCCGCGCCCTTGGCCGCGGCCCCCCATTGGGGTTATTGGTTCCTTGCGGTCGGGCTGTTCTGTGGCCTCGGGTGTGTCTTCCTTGGCCATGCGGCCCGCAGATCCGCCCTGGCCCGCTGGGTCCTGGGGCTGGGGTTGTCGGGGATGGGTTTTGTCACAGGCTTTTTGGGAACAACCCTGATTTTTCTGTGGGCCGCCACCAACCACAAGGCGGCGTGGGCCAACGAAAACATCCTGCAAATGCCGCCCTTTGCCCTGGCGCTGGCCCTGTTTGGAATCGGTGTTGCCCGCGGGCGGCCTGCGTCCAGCCGCCGCGCTTATCTGGTGATCCTTTCGGTATTGGGCGCATCCGTGTTGGGGCTGATGTGCAAACCGCTGCCCGCGTTCAGCCAGGACAACGGGGCGTTCATTGCCCTGATGCTTCCGATGTGGCTGGGGCTGGCTGTTGCCCTGCGTCCGCGCAAGCCCTAACCACAACACGGCGTTTTCTTGCTTGGCTAGTGGTCCGACCTTATCCTACATGTAAGACCCATGACCATCCAGGCCGCCCCGACCCAGCCGTCCCCCGAACCTGACCTCAGGTTGCGCCCGCTGCACCCGGCCCACCGGGTGAACCTTATAGAACGTGAAATTCGCGAAAAACTATCCCGGTCAGCCCTGGAACTGCTGCTCAGCGTCGCTTCAGTCCTGTCAGAGGGGCAGGCCGCCCTGACGGCGGGCCAAAGGACCTTCACCGGGTCGACCATGATCACGATTGAACTGCCGCGCCTGGCTGCGACCCTTCGTGAACCCCCTGATGCCCGCACCGCGCGGCGGCTGGCCACGTTGTGGGCCTCAGACACCCTGGCCCAAAACCGCATCCGGGCCATCGCCGCCCGCGAAATCGAACGGCAGACGGGCGCGCGACCGCGGTCGTTCGGGACCGATGTCGAGATTCGATCTAGCGGCCCGAACCTGCTTATCGATGTGAACGTGGAGGCGCGCCTATGACAAAAGCGACCGGGTATGGTTTCGCCGCCGCGGCCCAGATTTTGGACGTCCCGGAAACCCGTCTCCGGTACTGGGCGCAGATTGGTTTCGTAGGGCCTTCAACGCGCGCCGCCGGCAAACTGGTGTACACGTTTCGCGATCTGGTCAACGTCAAGGCGGCGCGTGAATTGGTTGATCGCGGATTTTCTACGGCGCAGATCCGCAAGGCGCTCGATCAAATCCGCAGCTCCGTGCCTGCCGCCCAGGACGCTTTAGGGCAGTTGCGGGTCGGTTGGGATGGCCAAGGGTTGGTGCTGTCCGACGACGCCGGATCTTTCGATCCGTCAGGCCAGCGGACTTTCGATTTCGGCCTTCAGGACTTGGCCGCGCGCGCCGCGGTTCAAGGTGGGGCTGTGCCCTTGGAACGATCGGCGGCCTTGCCCGCGCGGTCGGTCGGCCCGAAAACCGCCCTTGATTGCCTGAATGAAGGGCTGGTGGCCAGCGCGGTTGATGGGCAGGACGCGGCTGCCGAAGCCTGTTTTCGCCTTGCGATTGAACTAGATTCTGGCCTTGCGGCGGCGCACACCAACCTGGCGTATTTGGCGGCGCGTCGGGGGGATCGTGCGGCGGCGCGTGCGTCGTTGGAAATTGCTCTGGGTCTTGATCCCGACCAACCCGAGGCGCGCTACGATCTGGCGACCTTGGCGCTACGTGATGGTGAGTCTGAGTTGGCAGCCGCCGAACTGCGCCGGGTCCTGCAACTTCGCCCGGATTTCGGTGACGCGCACTACAACTTATCCACCGCCCTTGAACAACTGGGGGGCCGACAGCAGGCGCGTGAACACCTCTTGCGCTTTTTAGAACTGGGGGCCGTCGCCGAGGGCGAAGCGGCTACGGCATTGAGCCCGTGGATTGATGAAGCACGATCCCGTCTGGCCCGAATGTGAGGGCGGTCGCGCTACCCGGCAATCCCAGGGAAAACGTAGTCTGAGGTCCGCCCAAAAAGAATTGTCGGTTGCTGCCTACGGTGTAGGCCGTGTAGCATCCCCGCCCTAATGTTCATCGTCTTCGAAGGCATCGATGGAAGTGGCAAGACAACCGTGTCCAATATGGTGGCGCAACGGCTGCGCGACACGGGGCTGACCGTGGAACACCTGCGGGAAGGCGGGAAATTTTCCTCGCCCGTCACCCAGGCGATCCGCGAATTCGGTCGCGATGCCCGCAATTTGGATTTGACGCCGCACGCCGAATTCTTCCTTTACGTGACGCGGGACGTGCAATTGCTGGACGAAATGACCCGGCCCGCCCTGGGGCGCGCCGACGTGGTTATCGCGGATCGTTTCTTGTACAGCGCCGAGATCATAGGCCGGTATGGTCGTGGCCTTCCCGCTGACTGGATTCGCCCCGTATTGGCGGCAGCGGCACGAGGGATTGACCCTGATCTCGTGATCTTGGTCGATGTGGACCCCAATGTGGCCCGGGCACGGCGCAAAGTATCAAAATTGCTGACGCAGGACAAACGCCCGCCATCGCGTAAGGGCCTTTCGGGTGTGGGCATGCAGCACCGGTTTCGCGCCGGGTATCACGAAATGGCGGCCGCCGACCCGAAGAAATGGGTCAAGGTCGATAACGATCAGGATCTGACGGTCACCGTCGATTACGTCTTTAAAATCTTGCTAGCCGCGGCCAAACAGGGCGTTCCGGCTGCGTTGGACGTGGCCCGTACGGCCGCGCCACCCGCGAAACCGGCGCCCCCGCCCGTGTCGACTCCAAAAGAAGCGCTGGCGTATTTTCTGCAACTTATTGATCGGCGGGCGGACAAAGAGCCGCACGTGGCCGCCTATCTATTGGGGGGGCTGTTTGGCCCGGGGGTTGATGAACGTAAAAAATCGTTGGTCGAACGGGCTCCGGACACGATTTTGGCGGGAATTAACGGCCTCACGGATGCGGCGTCGTGGGATCTGCGCGAACGGCTGGCGGAAAAATCACCGGCGCGGGTGGCGCGATCGCTGGGCGGCCTGGCCCGCCTGCAACCACAGGCCGCTGCCATGCGCGCCCGTCTTGTGAATGTCGTGCCCCTAGATGTCCTGGCGTCGCTAGACACCGTGGACAGCGACGAGGCATGGGCCTTGCGAGATCGACTGGCGGGGGATTACCCGGATGTGGTCGCCGGATCCGTCACGCGTCTTGCCACCCCGCGGGCCTGGGAATTGCGGGAAGCCTGGCTTGCCAGCAAGGGCGGCGATGCGGCTTTGTCGGAATACGAAGCGGCCCGCATCATGTGCAAATCCATCACGGGTCTTGACGACGATAGGTCCTGGGACCTGCGCAAGATTGCGCGCGAATCAGCCCCGATTTCAGCGGTCGCGTCGGTCAAGTTCGTCGTTTCTGACAAGGCATGGAAATGGCGGGCCAAGTACCTGGAACGGGCGCCCAAGGCCGTGCTGGATACCATCGCCCGGGTTGACGATCCGCGGGCCTGGGGATTGCGCGAAAAGGTTGTCGCCACGGTCAAGGAAGCCATCGATTCGATGAACGAGCTGGACGGGGATTCCGCCTGGCGGTTGCGCGAACAGGTGGCCGACGTGTGGCCATCGACCGTGGTCAAAAGCCTGGGCGCATTGGCCACGACGCCCAGAGGCAAGGCGCTGGTTGATCGCCAGCTTGCCAAATATCCCGGAAATCTGTCGCTTTTGAAACACGTGGCAGCCATTGCCCTGGGGGCACACGTCGATTCTGACCTGATCCCAGAGTAAGATTGAAGGCTCTTGCTTCCCGTCCTGGGTTAAGTGTTGGTTGACCTATGAGGTCGATGGCGCGAAACATGAGAGGGACGTGAGGTGTCCAAGGTAATAGGTTCGTCTTAGGCCCCCTAAATTGGATCGAGAACATAGGAAGGTAAGCCCATGAAACGCATCGTTCGCGACACGGCCCTGGCCGCTTTGATTGGTTTGATCCCGGCATGTAGCCCCAGCCCTAGCGAGGGCCCTGGGGGTTCCGGGGGTACGGCGGTGCCCGGCTCGGGCGGGAAAGTTGGAACGGGCATGGGAGGCAAGGCAGTGATGCCCGGCGCCGGTGGGTCGGATCCAGGCGGGGGCGGGGCGATGGCCAACGGGGGAGCCGCGGGCGGGCAAGGTGGCGCCAAGCCGAGCGACGCAGGGTCGGCGGTTTTGCCCAAGACGGATATGGGGTCTGGCGGCGCGGCGGTGATGCCGGGGCTCTGTGCGGCGACGGGTTCCTATTTCCCTCTGGCCGTTGGCAACAAATGGACCTACAAGGTGACCGACGGCACTGTCATTACCGTCAAGACGCAGACCGTGATGGGGATGGAGGCTGTCGGAGGCACGGGGCCGTCCAAGGCCGTGATGGCCTTCAAGCTGGAGACCGCGAAGGTCGCTGGGATGGCTGCCGCTGATAAGACGATAAGCTGGCAGGCGGTTGATGGCACCAAGGTGGTCCGGTACCGCGAGGTTTCCTACCAGGCGGGCGTCGGTGGCATGCCGGACGTTGAGGACCACTGGGTGCCGTCCCGGTTGCGCATCGACAACGCGTTCGTGGGTACCCGGAATGAAATGTATACGGAGTTTAAGAAACAGCTTCTGCCTCCGCTGAGCAGCTCGGAATGTACCCACACGGAAACCTGGACCGTTGTTGGTACCAATTTGACGGAAACGGTCGCGGGCAAGTCGTACAGCAACGTCTTGAAGATAAGGAAGAAGGGCCTCATGCCGATGTGCAAGCCCCCCACCCTCGCCCAGGCCCCCAGTCTTGAAAAAGAATATCTGTTCGCGCGTTGCGTGGGTAAGATCAAGGAGTCGTCGGTGGTCGTGGGCAACAGTCCGACAGAAGAGCTGACGGACGTGATGCTGAAGTGACCGGAGGCGGCAGCACGACCATGAGTGCGGCGGTGAAGAAGGCAGCCCGCGATGTGCAGGGCGCCGATGCGCGGATGACCGCCGAACGGGACGAGGTGAAATACCGCGTCCCGCAGGCGAAGGTGCGCGAGTTCGCCGCTGCCATGGTTCGTTATCTACCGCACCACCGGTTCACGGGCGAGGGGGCCAACCCTTTGCCCCGGCCGCGCAATTTTGTCACGACGATCTATTTCGATACCGTGTCCCGGCGGCAGTACCAGGCGGCGATGGCCGACAGCGAACACAATTTGAAGATGCGGGCCAAGGAATATTACGACCTGCACCCATCGCTGGCTGAACTGGCGACCGATCCGCGCCAGATTGTGAAATTCAGCCCGGTTTTGTGGCTGGAACTGAAATTCAAGGACATCACCAAGACCGGCAAACGCCGCATCGGCATTCCCAAAGCGCAGATCGGAGGGTTTTTCGACAGGGGCGAGATCACCCCCGAAATGGTGGATCTGCAAAGGCCGTTGTTTGGGGTGGAAAGCGAATTTGTGTTGCGCGACATCGCCTCGTATTGCGCCAAATACGGTGAACCGTTCCGGGCGGACTGCCTGGTTAATTACCGGCGGATTTCCTGGCAGGATGAGACGGGGGCGTTGCGGGTGACGCTGGACATGGGGCTTGAATTTTATGCACCGCCCGCCGACCTCTGGCAGCGCAAGCACGCGCTGGTGCGGGAAACCCTGGGTGGCCCCTGTGGGAAGGTGGCCGACGGCGTTTTGGAGGTGAAGTCGCAGGACCAGACCCCCGATTGGCTGGAAACGCTGATCAGCCGCTGTGGCATCGTGAAGGAAAAATTTTCCAAGTTCGAGTTGGCTTCAGAAGCGGTGCATGGGCGTACGATCTGAACGTCGGCGTCTGCGAGGTTTTCTGGCCTGGGCCCTGGCCCTGTCGCTGGTCGGTATTTATTTCGCGCTGGGCGAGGGGGATCCCGCGCCGTCGCTTTCGTCGCGGCCCCCGGTGTCGGGCGCTGTGCCGGACGAAGACAAGGACAAGCTGGAAATTATCCAGATTTCCCCTGGTGAGCCATCGCCGGGCAGCGCCATAGAAATCGATCTATTTGAAGCCAAGACCAAAGGTGAAGGTCGCAAAGGGCGGCTGCGGGCCAATATTTCCATCACGGATTTCGACAGCGGCAAACAGTTCAAACGCGATCTTGAAATCCTGCACGAATCCGACGGCCGCCTGATAGCCCGCGTACCCCGGGACGCGATGGTGGGACGGGCGAAACTTCGGGTGTTCGCAGAGGCCGAATCCAAAGACGCCAAGGAAATCCGGAGCAAGCCCTACGATCTGCGTGTTCGGCCTGTCAACACGCGAAAGTTCTTCCGCGAGATGGTGGGCGGGTTGGCCTTGTTGGTGTTTGGGATGCGGGTGATGTCGCGGGGGACGCGTCAGTACACGGGCCAACGAAGCCAAGGCGTTTTGGCGCGCATCGGGCGGCGTCGGGCGGCGGCGGTGGGGCTGGGCGTGGTGGTTGGCGGCATCACGCAGTTCACGACCACGGCGGCGGGTCTGGTGGTGGGCCTTGTCGAATCACATCTGCTGGCGACGATTCCCGCGGTCGCGATCCTTTTGGGGTCACATCTGGGCGCGGCGCTCCCTTCTATTTTAGGCATTTTGGGATTGGCCTCGACCAAAGAAGGTCTTTTGGTGGTGACGATGGGGGTTCTGTTTTTGGGGCTTGCGTCGGATCGGCGCAGCGAGGCCTTTGGCAAGGTTGTTCTAGGGGCGGGCCTGCTGTTCTATGGTCTCAATCTTCTGCGGCAAGGGTTTGAACCGTTGCTGGCTAACCCCGAGATTTTTCCGTACCTCGATCTGTTTCACTCCGAAACCCTCACCGGCCGCCTGACCTGTGTCCTGGCGGGCGTCCTGTTGACGGCGATTTTGCAGGGGCCCACGCCGGTATTCATCTTGATCCTGGGGTTGGCGCAATCCACCGGTCGGATCGATCTGACCAGCGCTTTGGCGATTTTGTCGGGCAGCGGCGTGGGGGCGGCGGTGGGGACCATGGCCGTGGCGTGGCCTTTCAGCGCAGGGGCGCGGCGGGTGGGTCGCCTGCATCTTGCGGTGGCCTTGGTAGGCACGGTGGCGCTGATTGGATCAGTCGATGTGTGGGCGCGGATGTCTGAATTTTTGGTCTCGGGCAACGCCAGCGAAATCGAATACGGCAAGAAAATTTTGTTGCCAAGGTTCGGACGTCATCTGGGCGTGGCCTATGGCCTTTCGCAGGTCGTGCTGACGATCCTGTCAGTCCTGGCGATACCTGTGTTTGAAAAACTGTTGAACCGCTGGGAAGGGGATCGGGGGCGGCGTTTCTTGCCGCTTGATGGCGTGGCAGGCGTACGCGCGTTGCGGGCGGGGCTGCAAGACGTCTTGTCCCGCCACCGGCAGGCGTTGCTGAACATTCATGAATTGTGTTTGACCGGGCACAGGGGGCAAGGTTCGCGATCGGAACATGTTCTGACCGATGCCCGGCACCAAATCGAAGGGCTGTTTGGTGGGGCTGTTCGGGTGCGATCGGCCGAACCCGAAATGTTCCGGCTGCGGCAGGCGGCGCTGGCGATGGTCCAGTTACACCGGGCGATCGAAGATCTGTTGCGGGCCGCCGAAAAAAGCACCGAACAACATCTGGTCTTGTCACCGGCAGGTGAGGCCTGGCAACTGGCCCCGCGTGAAGAACAAACCCTAAAATCGTTGCACGCGCTGTTGATTGAAGGCGTCGACACGTTGGCCTCGCGGCTGCAAACCGGTGAGGCCCCCGATGTGGACGAGGCCCGAGCGCGCGAGATCCGGCTGAACGCTGTCGAAATGGACAGCCGCCAGGGGCTGTTGTCCGACGCTGACAAGGGCGAGAAGTCCGGCCTCATCACGTTGCGGCTGAATGCCAGCGAACTGGTCAATGCCTACGAAAGCGTTGGCAATCATTTGTACCGTCTGTACGAAACCCTGGGCGCTGATGTGGATCAGGAAACCCCGGATGGGGCTGACGAAGGTGTGGGTTTGAGCGGGGCGATTTAGTTTCGGAATGAGCCGCGAAGAGCTGGGGTGGGACGAGGGGTTTGCCGTGCAGGTGACGGAACAGGACGCTGTGGCCCGCGTGATCGAGGAGCAGCGCGGGTTCTATTTTCTGGATGATGGATCAGGGGAGCCACCCCGGCTGGCAGAGATTTCAGGACGGATGCGGCACGAGGCGAAGGGCCGCGCTTCGTTTCCGGCGGTTGGTGACTGGGTGGTGGCCACCCGGGGGGGCGGCGGCAACACCATCATTGAACGCATCTTGAACCGGCGGACAAAACTGTCGCGCAAGGCCGCAGGCACCGAAAACGAAGAACAGATTTTGTGCACCAACGTCGATGTGGCCTTCGTGGTCACGTCGTTGGATGGTGAACTTCACCCCCGCCGGCTGGAACGGTATCTGGCGGCCGTGATGGCGGGGGGCGTGCGGGCGGTTGTGGTGTTGACCAAGGTGGATTTGGTCGAGGAGGAAGATCTGCGCGTGGCCACAACGGAGGTCATCGAGGCAGCACGTGGGGTGGACGTGATTCTGGTTTCTGCGCCCCTAGGCATAGGATTTGACGAGGTGGCGGCGCGGTTGCCCCGGGGGCGATCGGCTGTGTTGTTGGGATCGTCTGGGGTTGGCAAATCGACCCTGATCAACGGAATCGTGGGATCTGTCGTATGTAAGGTGGGCGAAGTGCGGGCGAAAGACGGCAAAGGCCGCCACAAGACCACCGCCCGCACGTTGGTCCGATTGCCGGGGGGGGGCCTTATCATCGACACGCCGGGTATGCGTGAAATTGAAGCCTGGGATGCCGAGGTGGGCGTCGATGCCACGTTCATTGAATTGGATAAAATTGCAGCGGGTTGCCGATTTTCAGACTGTTCGCACGAATCCGAACCTGGCTGCGCGGTACGGGCTGCGATGGACGGGGGGCAGTTGTTGGAGGAACGGTACGAGGCCTACTTGATTCTGAAAGACGAGGCCCGCGCGCAGGTCGAACGATCCACCGCGCGCGTGCGCGCTGAACAGACAAGGCGGGAAAAGGTCGCCACCCGGGCTGTCAGGTGGCGGGTTAGCGAAAAAAAGGAATAGGTCGCAAGACCTATAGGGCCCAGACCGCCAACAGGTAGGCGAAGTGCTGCACCAGACCCCCGCGATCAAGCGGCATGTCGCGTTCATAGGCCAGATGCATTTCCGCGGCGCCTATCCGAAAAATCACTTCCGGCGTCAGATCAAGCTCTGACGGACGCACCACCACCCGCGCCTGCCGGTCGCTGAACATCGTTGCATCGACGGCGAACGCGAGGCGTCCCCCCCAAAACGAAATCTCGTTGTGCAGACCGTACCGCAACAGGGCCAGTCCGGTGTTGTCGGGCCGCGCGTAATAGTTCGGGTTGTACGCGAAACAGCCCAACGTCAACCACCCCGTCACGTCCCCACCGCCCAACCGATCCACAAGCCCCGGTATTTGTGCACCTAGTGCATAAAGATAACGGGCGCGCGCATCCACGTATCCCTGGGGGTCGGTTTTTTCATCAACTCCCATGTCTCGTTCACCGCGCACGCCGATTTCCACGGCCCCCGATCCGGCGCGAAAGGTTGATGTGGCCCCCACGATCACGTCTAGTTCGCTAGGCGAAAACCGACCGACGCCCGATCGCAGCCGATCTGAAAATAGATTTGCATCCACGGGGATCGACAACCGGCGCCCTATCAGATCGACGTCCGCGTGCGCCGCATACCGCATTAACGCCAACCCCGAATTGTCGGGTCTTGCCGCGTAGGACGGATTGTACAGAGCCACCCCCACCATGAACGCCCCCGATGCTGACACCCCCGATGTCGCCCCCGCGACCGATCCCCCGTGGGCGCTGCCCTGTTTGTCCAGCGCCCAGGCCTGGGGCTGTCCTCCCAAAACGATCCCCATCAACGTCAACGGGCCTAGGGCCTGCGTCCACTTCGCCTTTGGCAACATTGGCGCGCATGCTAGCAGGCGCGCTTGGTGCTACCCGTCGTTCGGGCGTCCCCATTTTTCTAGTTTCCTATACAGCGTCTTTCGATCCATACCCAAAATCTTGACCGCCTCGCTGCGGCTGCCGCCGACCGCATCTAGAACCTGCAGGATGTACCGGCGTTCGACTTCTTCAAGCGGCAGCAGTGACACGGGGTCGTTGGTTTCAGGTGGCAGGCGCTGGGCACGGTGAAAGTCACGGATCTTGTCCGGCAGATCGTCCAAAGAGATTTCTTCGAAGCGCGTAAGGGCGACGGCGCGTTCGACAGCATTTTGCAGTTCCCGCACGTTACCCGGCCACGGGTAGGCCAATAGGCGTTCGGCCGCTGTGGCAGAAAATCCACGGATGGGGCGTCCGGCGCGGGTCGCAAAACGGGCGAGGAAATGTTGGGCCAACAGCAGGATGTCATTGCCCCTGGCGCGTAACGGCGGCAGTTCGACCTGCACCACGTTCACGCGAAAATACAGATCCTCGCGAAACCTTTTGTCTTCGATGGCCTGTTCAAGATCCGTGTTGGTGGCCGATACGATGCGGACGTCAATCGGGGTCTCGCCGCTGCCGCCTATCGGGCGAACCCGACGTTCCTGCAAGGCCCGCAATAGTTTTACTTGTAAGGGCAGCGGCATTTCCCCGATTTCGTCCAGAAACAAGGTGCCCCCGTGGGCCTGCACGAACAGTCCGGCATGGGGCGCCCGGGCGTCAGTGAAGGCGCCCTTGACCCAGCCAAACAGTTCGGCTTCCAGCAGTGATTCGGGCAGGGCAGCACAATTTATGGCCACGAACGGTGATCCGCTGCGGCGACCGGCCGCATGCAAAATTCGGGCGGCCACTTCCTTGCCGGTTCCGCTTTCTCCTGTGATCAGCACGGAGGCGTCCGTGTCGGCCAGTCGTTCGACCAAATCGCGGACCTTCTGCAAAGGCGCGCTTTCGCCCACCAGTTCGCTGACAGGCCGGGCGTTGGCCACCTCTTGCCGCAACCGCCTGACTTCTTGGCGCAGGCGGCGGTGTTGGGCGGCGCGGTCGATGGCAAGAGTCAGGGTTTTTAGTTCAAAGGGTTTCGTGACAAAATCGTAGGCGCCCGCGCGTATCGATTCGACAGCGGCATCTAGGCTGCCGAACGCGGTGATGACGATGACCGGAACGTCGGGGCGGCTTTGTACGACCCGTGCGCACAATTCAGATCCGCGCATGCCCCGCATGTTCAGGTCGGTGACCAAGACATCGAAGTCCTCTACATCCAGCAGCGCCAGGGCGTCTTCTGGTTTGGTACATGCAACGGCTGCGTATCCCCGCTGCGGCAGTCCCGCGGCCAGAACGTCGCACATGTTTGAATCGTCATCGACAATCAGAACACGTCCCGCCATCACGTCCGCGCGGGCATGCCCGCGGCCTCATTGGGTTTTGGTGCAAAATGCACAGTGAAACGGCTTCCTTTTCCCAGATGACTTTCCACCGATATAAATCCCCCCAGTTCGTGAACGATGCCGTACGACACAGACAGACCGAGCCCTGTGCCCAGCCCCACGTCTTTGGTGGTGAAAAATGGTTCAAAAATATGTGGCAGAACGTCTGCGGCGATCCCGGCGCCGTCGTCTTCCACCACAAATCGTGCGTAGGTGGACGCCTTGGCGTGCGGGCCTTCGGTGGGGGTTTTTGCCTGTGCGTAATCAACCTGAACCCGCACCTCGCCGGGGCCCTGGGTCGCCTGGACGGCGTTTAGGACCAGGTTCATCAAGACCTGTCGCACGGGGCCTGTGTTGGCCATAGCCAGCACGGGTCCCGATCCCGCAAAGGCGATCTGAACCTGGGATCGCAGGGCGATGGGTTCAAGCAGCACCAATGCCTCCTGGGCCACAGTGGTTAGGTCGACCACTTCGCTGGCGCCTGATCCACCGGCCGCGGTCCGCCCGCGGGCAAAATCCAGAAGCTGCCTAATGATGCCGCTCATGCGTTCGATTTGTTCTGCGATAACCCCACCTGATCGGCTGGTGTCGTCGGGCGACAATTCCCGTTCTTCGATCATGCGGGCGCGCGCAAGGACGACGGCCATCGGTGTGCCCAGTTCGTGGGCCACGCCCGAGGCCAATGTTCCTATTGTTGCCAGGCGTTCGGCGTGGCGCAGTTGTTCGACCGCGCTGACCCGGGCCCCGGCTTCTTCGCCTAGTCTTAACCGGGTTTCGGCAATTCGTTCACACATGTCGTTCATGTCGGTGGCCAATTCGCCGACTTCGTCTCGCTGATGAAGGTCCAAAGGACCGCTGAGATCTCCGTTGCCGATGCGCCGAGTTTTTTCGCGTAGCCGCCCAATGGGTCGTCCCACGAACCAGACGGTCAGAACCATCACCACTGTGGCGGCCACCGCAGCCAGAACCGCCGTTCCCAGGATGGCCCTCAATACGGCGCTTCGCAGGTGCCCCCGTTCCTCGGCACGGGATTCTACGATTTCAAGCGCTCCATGTTCCTGGCCCGAGATCGCCACGGGGAACAACGTGACACGTCGGTCAGTGTCGCTTTGCCGGGCGTCCCCCGGCGACTGCAACCACCGTACGGACATGCCATCGGGCAGCCCAACCTTGGCCAAAAGGCCCAGGGCTTCAGCACGACCATGCAGGCGCCAGGTGGTTGCGGCCATCTCGGACAAGGCCCGGGCCAGGACGACGTGATCTCGCCGCATGTCGGTCTCGAACACCGCCATTTCCCCCCGCACGCGCAAATATCCGGTCAGCGCCAGGACAGACACCAGCACCAACAGAATCGCGGCCACCAGTTTGCGGGCGAGCTTCACTTTGTCTCTCCACCCCCCTGCCCAGCACGAAACGGGCCGGGCAGAATCGGCGGGATTTCATGCGATCAGGCGGATAGATTGGGGCACATTGCCCCAATGGGGCAGAAAAGTACATCCGGTTCATAGAACGCTGGCGGTGTTGCTTGGAAAAGCGTGAGCAGGGGTGGCACGTCTGCTGCAAGTCGTAACGCCGGAAACACCATGAACCGCCCGATCATTTTGACCCTCACTTCCCTGTTCGTCGCCTGTTTGCCCGCGGCGGCCTGGTGCGCAATTCCGGACGAGGCGGCCTTGGCCGACCAATTGTGGCGCCGAACGCCTGTCCTGTTGGAAGGACGACGGGCGGTGGCTGACGCCCAGAGCTTTTCTTCCCGGTCGCACCTGCTGCCGAACCCCAGCCTCACGGCCACCTGGGCGACCATTCCGATTGGAGAACGCCCGGACCATGTGGGGTTTTCCCAGGTGCCCAGTTATTCAATGGGAATAGGTCAGTTGATTGAACTTGGCAAACGGGGCCCCAGGCAAGAAGCCGCGGCTGCCGCCCTAGACAGCACACGGTTTCAGTTGGCTGTGGCCTTCCAGGACGCGTTTGCGACCTTGCTGGGCACATTCGGCGAACAGGCGGAGGCCCTCGCCCGCACAAGCGCTCTGCGCCGCCT
>JAYUUT010000539.1:0-12804 GCA_043754455.1 Myxococcales bacterium | reverse complement strand
GGGCGGCTGAACGCGATGTTCGTCGAACCGCGAACTATGTGGCCCTCGCCCCGACGTTAAAGACTGTCGCGTTCCGCGCCCCGGATTCGTGCTTCACGCAGTCGGCGGGCCGGGCCACAGGGACAACTCGGAACGCGGGTACCATCATGACAACCGAGTGCGCCGTGTGGCTGGCAGAGCTTGAGCGGGCGGTGACTCAAGAGGGTTTTCGCGTGATCTCGTGGGATGTCCTGCAGCGAGCCGAGAAGACGGGCAGCGGGTCAATCTATGACGTGGCCAAGAAACTGGGGGCGGATCTGGTCTTCATTCTCAACAGCCTTGAGGCGGGCGCCATACGAGGGGGATCCGATCTAGCCCTATCATTTTCGTATTTCCAATCGGATCCGAGGGGCAGCGTTGCTGCCGAACGTCTGCTCGACGACGAACAGCGACGGCTCTTGGGCGACTTCATGAAGCAGAAAGTGCAGCTCCAACAGCAGCAGTTGCAGGCGCATACGCTGTCAGTGATGCTCGACACGACAGCGATCTTGGCCGCGACAGGCGAATCAGTCTGGTATTACCGTTGGGGCTCGACGAAGTTGGTCGGACTACGGGACGGAGCAGATTTTCTTTTTCGCGGCCGGGGCCAATTCTGGCGGCCCGTGGCGCTGCTGGGAATGGATGCGCCCAAGATGGAGCACACGGGCCTGATGTCGTCCCAGGAGGTCGTTTTGTCGAGCGTAGCGGCGCAGGGCGAGGACGCATTTCAGCAGGCCTTGTTCGGCCTTGTGCAATCGGTGGCCAGAGACTTCGTTCAGAACTTCCACGCGGGGGCGCGGTAGTCGTGAGGAGGCGCGTATCAATAATTGCCTTGGCGATTGCCCTCTTCGGACCCCGCCACGCGAACGCGCAGCAGCCACCACCCATCACGCCCCCCACAGTCCCACCGGCTGCCCCGCCACCACCCCCGGTGTTTCAACCAGCCCCGGTCGCGCCCGCGCCTCCCCCTGCACTGCCACCGCCCCCGGCCCCACAACCTTTGTCCCCGGTGCCTCCACCGCCGGCTTACGTAGCCCCGCTCCCTCCACCGCCGGCTTACGTAGCCCCACCGCCCCCGGCACCAACGGCCAGTCCCGTGGCGGCTCCGGTTGCCAAGGGCGCGCCGGATCTCTGGTACCGCCCTACGCCACTAGATGCGAACTTACCTTGGAACGATCACAACCCTTGGGGCGGATCGGATGATCCACGGTCGCGAGGTGCATTTCACCTCAGCCTCAGCACATCGTCACATTCTTTTCAGTCAGGGTTGAAGGGTTCAGGCGCCGAGGTCGGTGTTCGCTTCGGTGGGGCGGGGTTTGGCGTTGTGGCGGGTAAGTACCTTCCCAATTCGTCCAACGTGGTCGGTGTCGATCTGTTTTCCAACTACGGCAAGATTCTGTACGACGCATACATTCCCGACGTCCAGGTTGGATTGCTGTATCCATCATTGGGGGGACGCTTTATTTGGCGCAAGGATGTGACGGTCGCCGCAGGAATGATTGGGGTGTTCGGCCTACGCGGAACCGTAGAAGACTTCGTCAAGATCGACTTGCGGCCGCTGGTAGGAATCTGGGTGGGGAAAAAGGGTGACATTGCGGTGTCGATTGGATTGTCTTTGGATGCGGGAATAACTTTCTGACGATCGGGAGCAAACGAGTGATCAGCAGAACGTTTCAGACATACCCCCCGATGAGGCGCCAATTGCCACGCATTGCAGTCGCTGTGGCCCTATTTTTCGGTTCCTGCGACGCCGATCTCGCTGATCTTGGAAAGAAGGACGGTTCTGCCTCAACAGGGACACCCGACTCGACGGAAAAGCCAAACAACACGGGCGTCCGGGAACCGGTCGGTGGATTTGCGGCGGGTGTCGGAGGCAGCCCCGGTGGACCTAAGGGTTCAGGGGGGGCGGGTGTTTCGCCGGGCTCGTCTGGTGGATCTGGCGGGACGAAGGGTTCCATAGCCACCGGCAGCGGGGGCGGTTCGGCAATGACACCCAGCGGATTCGGGGGCATGAGTTCTGTCGGATTCCCGCCCGGAAGTGGGGGCATGTCGGGGGGAGGGTTCGGGATGGGGGGCCCGCTGGGTACCGGCGGCACCGTCGCAAATATGGCCGCTCCTTGTACCGACACGGCCCGTTCCCAAGACTGCCCGCCTAATTTGAAATGCACGGTCGATTGCAGCAGCCGACGCCCCACCTGCCAGCCCGCTGGCACGGTCGCGGTGGGTCAGCCGTGCGATCGCGATGCACAATGCAGCCGCGGCTCAGGTTGCATGAAAAATACGTGTGTACGTTTCTGCAAGTCACAAGAGGACTGTTCAATTCCTTTGATTTGCCTGGAAGGACCGTTTTGCGAAGGCCAGGCTTCGGCACTGTACTGCCGGTAGTTCCGTCAGGATGCCTTTCTCGACAATGCTCTGTCCCGCGGCCGCGCGTTCAAGCAGAAACGGGCCGCCCGGGGGCTAAAACCGGTGATCATGTCGGTGACGCGAACGTCTAGTTCGCACGCGGGCCATGGCCTGGACTATAGGCCTCGACAACAAAATAGGGCCAGATCGGGGTATTATGAACGGGACCCAACATGATTGTTCATCGATCTGACCGGGTCGCCCGTCGTGCAGTCCTCCTCTTCGGCCTTGTGGCGTCCTGCGGCCGGATTGGCTTCGATGTTGCGACGGTCAAAAGCGTCGACGCTTTGGAAGGTGTTGCGCCGGGGATCGATGCCCTGGCCGAATATACGGATACGGCGCCCAAGGTTGATCCTGTCGCCGATGCCGCCGTGACGCTGGATGTGGGCCGGGTGCTCGCCACGGATGGTCCGGTTGCACAAGGCCTCGATGCTGGTTTTGCGGACGTTGCGCCCGCACCTGATCTTCTCGCGTCTGGCCCCGACGGGATGTCGGTCAGCCTGCCGCAGGATTTGGGCGTTGCGATGATGCCTGCAGTGGATGCGCCCACTTTTCCCCCGGCCAACTTCGACCAACGCGATCCCGCGGATCTTCCGGCGCCCGTTGTCCTGTCCCCCGATGTTGCGCCTGACATCCTTCCAGCCGGCATCCCGGATGCGCCCGAATCGCCTGATGTGGTGGCGACGCCGGACGTGGCGATGCCCGACGTCGCCTCAGCGGGATGCCTGTCTCGCTACCCAGGTGCGTTCTTCTGTGAGGACTTTGAAAACGGCATCGCCACACCTGTGACCGCCTATGGGTATTCCGCGACCCCGAATGGCTCTGTCACGGGGCAGGCCGCCACAGTTCACACTGGAGGCAAGGCAGCCTATCTGGTGGCGGGAGACGTGGAAACCACCTGGAATACGAGATCCGCCTTTTTCCATAAGGACTTCCTTGCGCCCGTTTCGTCGGGTGGCCTTTATGCGCGAACGTTCTTCTACATTCCCAGTGGTTTTTCCGTCACCAGTTTTGTCGTTCTTCAAGAGTTTTTGGATTCGGGACCAAATCGGACGAAGGAGGTCATCGGCGCCGGCGACGCGATCGATTTTCGGGTCGACACGGACAACGCCGCGGTCACGTCAGCGGGCGGAAAACTTCCCCGGGATCGTTGGTTTTGCCTTGAAGTGTCGATGAATGTTGCCGGTAAGCCGAACGGCACGGCGGAGTTTCGGCTGGATGGTGTCAGCGAAGCCACAGTCACAAGGGCCCGAACCACCGCGCCAGGCGGCTGGATTGGTTTCCGCTTTGGACTAATTGCCGATGCCAATACAACGGGGGCCCGCGCCTACGTGGATGACGTTGTGATTTCGACGATGCCTATTGGCTGTAACTGAGCGCTGGTTGAACGGGACAGTTTAGTTCAGCCTGCGGCACTCAGCGCAGCAGCCCGAAGGCAGTCTTCAGGGCCCAGACCAGGTAAACCGCACAAACGGCCCCCGCCAGCAGAGGCTCGGCCCGGAAGTAGGCGCGCGCCATCTGCGCACTTAGGGTGCTACGCCCCCTGGGGGCCGCCTCGATGAACGTGGCCATTGGCCGTCGCAGCAGGCGCGCCGCCCGGCTCAACTCGAGTGGCACCTCGGGGAGGCAGCGAAGTTGGGCCAGATCTGCGTCGGGGACGGTTTCGTCGTCGTTCATAGGCCGCTCTCCTTATCTTCCCACTTCCTACAAGCCTCCGCTAGACGATGTTCCAACATGCCGCGCGCCCGGTGCAGATGTTGCCGTAAAGCTTCGGGCCGCGCTCCGAGAATAGCGGCGGCCTCCTCCGGTGAAAACCCTTCGACCCCGACCAGCAGCAGCACTTCACGCTACTTGGGTGGAAGGAAAACGAGCGCCTCTCCGAGCCGTGACTCGGCCTCGGTCACCACGGCCTGCTCGAACGGCGAGGCGGGGAAGCTGGAATCTTCGGAACGGCGAGGGAGCTCCGCGAGACGCGCCCCGTCCAGCCGCTGCCAGCGCAGATGGCTGGCGGCAAGATTGCGAGCGACGGTGAGAAGCCAAGGGCGCAGGCGCGTGTCGGGGGCCAGCCGGGGTGCATGGCGGGCTAGCCGGATGAAGGTCTCTTGCAGAAGATCCTCCGCCAAATCTCGCCGTCCGAGCAGGTGCACCAGGAAGCCGAAGACCCGCCCCCGGTGCAGCTCCCAGACGCGCTCGAAAACGGACGCATCGTGGGCCCGAAGACCAGCGACCATTCGCGCCTCTTCGTCGGACGGGCCATCTTGGTGCACGGAAGGTAGAACGCGCGGGCGCACACCTACGTGACAACCGGGGAGACGTCGGGGTTCTCGCTGGGTGACGATTTCTGTCACGTGCAGGCTCCCTGTACGTTCACCTCTTCACACGAAGGGAGATCACACATGGGACATCTGATGGAAGACGGCGGCCTGGGTATGTGGTTTGTTCTACTGTTCGGAGGGGTGGCGTTGGTAGGGGCGGTTCTTTTTGCTCGTAAACCAGACGAGATGAAGCTCAGCTTTCTACGCGCCATGGCCTGGACCACCGCGCTCGCCGCCCTCTCGGCCTTCTTTGCTGGCGTGGCCAAGTCGCTCGACGGCTGCGCCCGCCTGCCCCCGCCCCTGCGGGAGACCTGGCCTGTGTTCTTCATCAAGGGTCTTAGCGAGGCGATGGCCAACCTGATCCTGGGTTTCTCGTTGCTGGCGCTGGTCTGGCTGGTCATCGCGGTCGGCTTGCGGCGGCTTGCAGCCCATGAGGCCAGCACCCCTTGACCCGTGTGGGGGCAAAGCGCTGGGCTTGGTCGATGCCGGGGACGGGCGATCGGCGGTTGGTGCCGCGCGTTACGTCGCCCAGGCCGGCCGGTATCGTTCTGACCCTAACAGGCGACGATGCTCCCTTCAGCGCCCGCAGCTGTGCACCAAGCCCACCGCCACGCTGATGGGGTCCGTGACCCCTGTGACCGGCGTTGGCACGTGGATGTGGTGCGGTATTTCGGGGGGTTGTCATCGCACAGCAAACTGCGCAGACCAATCGTGCCGGTCATCGGGGAAAACGCGCCGGTGCCGGTCGAGGCGGCACCAAAGCCAAAGGTGGGCAAGCGGGGGAGGCGAAGCAAGTACATACCGCGGCGTGAACTTCTGAAAAGAACGTTCGGTGTCGACATTCCGCGGGAACATCGTGTGCCCGGGTTGCCAGGGGGACTGCGGCTTATCGCGTTTGTGAGGACCGCCACCGGTGAGCGGATCTTCACGAAGTGGTATTTTCGCGAAATCTTGGAGAAGCATGCCGCCCCCGGCTTGCAGCCGGGCCTGTGCCACGCTGGCGGAATCAGCGAAGGGCGCGTCATCGCGGGGATGGCCGAGGCTTTCTACACCAGCCTGGCCCCCCACAACCCGCTCGGGGCGATCTCGCTGGCAGCGGGGTTGCAACTTGATGCCGCGATCCCGAATTTTCTGTGCCAGGAACAAGTGAGCCTCGGCGAGGGCTACATAAAGACTCCTTTCAAGGTGAAGGATGGGTCGATCTGCCGACGGGTCCGGGTCTGGGCATCAAGCTTGACGAGGCGGCCGTGGCCAAGAAGTTTGGCCATAACTGGCGGAATCGCGAAGAGTACGACGACGGCTCGGTCGTCGATTGGTAGCCCGCTGGTCAAAGCACTGTTTAGTGGTGAGTGACCTTGAGGTCGTAAATGTAGACCTCGCCATAAGCGGTCGGCGCATCGCCCTTCGATGTGTTGGACTGGGTGTACACGCCGGCCTTGAAATACGCACCGGTCAGAAGCCGCGCTATATCGACCTTGGCGGTTGTCAGATCGTTATAAAAGACGCGGATCCGGCCCGCGGCAGCCTCCAGCTTCACAGTGAATTTCGTGCCGACCTTGTACGCGGCGTCCAGATCGCCGATCCCCTTGCCTTCCGCCTCGACGAACAGCCTGCTGCCTTCGAGGCGCACCATGACCACGTCGTCCACCGCGTCGTGTATCTGGCCGGCAACGACGTGGGGCTTCACCACGGGCGTGTGCGAAATGGCTTCCGTGATGATCATGGTGTGTATGCCCGCTGCCGAGCTCCAGCCGGCGTTCGCCTTGCCACCGTCGGTCATCTCGCGGAGCTCGGATCGAGGATAAGAGGAATTGCTCGTCGTCCCGCCCCCACAGTCTGCTCGGAACACGACCCAGCCGCCCGCGGCGAGATAAAAGAACGGAGACATCGTGAACCGAGAGAGCTCGGGTTGTTTTATCTCCGTCGGATTTCCCGCCGGGAGCGTCAGCTTCCAGTGCGTGAGGTCGACAAAGCCCGCCGGGACCTGGCCAGCGTTCGTACCAGTATCGGAGTTCAGCCCAGTATCGGAGTTCAGCATAGTCAGATCCGCCCCGCCGGCTCCGCCCCCGTACCCTCCCGCACCGGGGCCCATATCGGGCCGGGACGCGGTTCCGCCGGAGGCTCCACAACCCGCAAAACTCAGCGATATCCAAGCCGAGGCAACGCAAGCACCAAGAGTAAAGAAGGTTCTGTTCATGTTCGGACTCATTCCCTAAACTTCGAACACAGGAAGCGCAATGGAACGCCTCGTCCGAGTTTCCACCCTATCAAATCGGCCGACCACAGGGAAACGTTTCCACACAGGTACGCGCCCGACAGCTCACCCGTGTCGTGAGGCCCGCCGATCGATGTACCGGCCGTTAGGGGCGGTGGTTGCGGCTCGACGTACCCTAGGACCTTGAAACCATCACAGCTCACGATCGTGGTACTGGTATGCGTCGTCGGATGCCCGTCGGCCAACAACACACGTTCCGGTACCGGCGGCAGCGCAGTCCTGAACTCCGGGGCCGGTGGGTCGGCTGGGATCGTTGCCCGCACATCCGAGGGAGCTTTCGGAGCGGCCGGCAACGGAGTCTCCGACGGCGGCATCGGGCCCACCGAGGACGCGGCCGCCGGGGATGCGCCGCGCTCGGACAGGCGCGCCAGAAGTACGCCATCGCCTTCGGCGGCGTCCGCGGCAAAATCTACGAGGTTACGCTGAGGGTACGCGGCCTCGTAGAGGTGGCTCCCTATCCGGGAGGAACGGCCATCGGTAACTTCGTCCAGGGCGGCGCGCCCGAGCCAGGGACGCATCTGCTCGTCGTGCAGCTCAGTGTCGCCTCGCCAAGGCGTGACTACTTCTTCAACAAGGGTACGCACAACGGCGACGAACTCTTCAAGCTCGACTACACCGCCAGCATAAAAGTCGAAGGGGGATCGACGATGACCTTCATTGCCAGCGACGAGAATATGGATCAGGCCAAGAACTACAAGAACATCGTCGTCGATGGCATCCCGCCCGCTCCGTTGCCATTTGACGGAGAGTTCGTGCAGTTCAACGTCGTCTCCGTCAACCCGCAGCTCTGATCGGAGGGGGTGCGGACCCTGCCCAGCTGAGCTCGACCCGATAGCCCGACCCGCATCGCAACTACGGATTCTACGCCCGCGCCTGGGCCTCGCGGTAGATGCCGATGATCTGGTCTATCTTGCCCTGCCAGTCGTAGCGTTCTTGAACCCGCCGCCGGGCGGCCTGGTCGATAAGGATTCCCGTGCTGTCATCCAGGTAGTCGGCGGGACCACCCCAGCGGGTTGATGTCACAGAATGGCCTCCGAATCTGCCATCCGGTTATGCTTCTGGGATGCAGGGAGCGGAGTTGGCCTACGTGTATAGCCGGTACGGCGCGACGATCTATCGACGTTGTCTCAAACTGCTTGGCGATCGCGCTGCCGCGCAGGACGCAACCCAGGAGGTATTCATTCGTTTCATGACCCATGCCAACGACCTTCAACGGGGCAACGGCTACCTAGGCTGGATCTACAGGGTTGCCACGAATCATTGTTTGAACGTCCTTCGTAATGACGCACGCTTGACCGTGTGTGATCCGGCCAGCCTGCCCGACGTGGCGGTCAACGCGGCGGCGTCTGGCTACGCCGAACTGGACCTGTCGGTGCGCCTGTTGCGAAGGTTTGATGAAACCACCGCCGCAGTGGCGGTGCTGGCACTGGTCGATGGCCTCACGCAGGACGAGGTCGCCGAGGTGATGGGGCTGTCGCGCAAGACCGTCGGCAGGAAGCTCAACCTGTTCATCGAAAGCTCACGGCGATTCGTGGCCGGTGCCGCATGAGGACGCACCCCTCAGACTACCTGCTCGATCGCGGCGGGCCCGAAGTGGACGCTCATCTCGTCGCGTGTGTTGCGTGCCAGGCCCGGCACCAGAGCGCGAACGCAACGCGAATTGAGTTCGAATACAGCGTCTTGCCGGCGACCTTGCCTGTCATTCGCGAGCGGCTCACACGCAGACGGCGATGGCGTCTGGGGTTCGTATTCGCGCTGCCGGCGATCGCCGCAACTGTGCTGCTGGCTCGCCCGCGGCTGCAGGATCCCTACACCGGCATTAAAGGGCCGCCGGCGACCTGGCCGTCGGGCATCGAAGTTTACGTCAAGCGCGGCGCCAGCATCTTCGCACTCGGACCGGCCGGCAAGGTACGACCGCACGACGAGCTGCGCTTTCGCTACCGCGGCAATCGAGCGCGGCATCTAGAAATTCGCGTCCTCGGCGCCGACAACCAAGAACACCCCTTCCATCCCGAGAGCGGCGCGGCCCCGCTGGTGCATCCTGGTGATACGCTGCCTCACGCCGCCGTGGTCGACGATGCGCCGGGAGTCGAACGTATAGTGGTGCGCGCCTCGGACCGGCCGTTCGGGTTCGCCGACGATCGTCCGGACATCGACCGGCATCCCATAATGCTCGCCAAGGAACGCTAGAGGAGCTCGGTGCGCGTGGTTGCGATAGCCGTCTTGCTCGCCTTGCTGGCCGCGGCAGCCGTTCCAGCCGCGGCAGTCCTCGCCTCGGCCGAAGTGGTTCGCCTCGCTATCGTCGTGGGAGCAAACCAAGGCGGAGAGGGCACCCTGCGTCTGCGATACGCCCAGAGCGATGCTGAGCGCTTCGCCCGCGTGCTGACAGAGGTGGGTGGGGTGCACCCCGAGAATCTGCAACGACTGTCGGCACCGTCGGCGGCCGATGTCTTGCGCGCCTTCGATCGCGCCGATACACGGGCGCGCGCCGTGCTTTCACAAACCGGCCACCGCGTGATCTTGTTGTTCTATTTTTCGGGCCACGCCGACGGCATCAACATCGCGCTTGGCAGCACCGACCGACTGCCATTCGCCGACATTCGCCGCCGCATTGAATCCTCGCCCGCCAACGTGCGGGTCGCTTTCATCGATTCCTGCAAGTCAGGCGGCATCACGCGGGACAAGGGCCTGACCCGCGGACCCGCATTCGATCTGACGTTGACAGAACAGACCGACGCTGGTGGGGCAGCGTTCGTCACGTCGTCCGCGGCCGGTGAGAATGCGCAGGAATCCAGCGACATTGGCGGATCGTATTTCACGCACTTTCTCCTGTCGGCCTTGCGCGGTGCCGCTGATGCCGACGGCAACGGCCGGGTGACCCTTTGGGAGACGTATCAGTACGCTTTCGCCAAGACAGTGGCCGAGACCGCGCGTACCGTGGCGGGCGCTCAGCATCCGTCTTATTCGTACAAGCTAAGCGGGTACGGGGATCTGACGTTGGCCGATCTGCGCCGGGCGACGGCGGGGCTGGTTTTTCCGGCAGGCGCCGCGGCGACCTACCTGGTGATCAATGATGACCGCCGTGAGCTTGTGGCCGAGGTGAGGAGGCCGGCGGGCGAGGCGAGGAGGCTGGCGGTGCCCGCCGGCACCTATCTGGTCGGCCGACGCCAGGGCGACGCTTTCGTGGCCGCTCGCTTCGCGGTCAACGCTAACGGCGATACCGTCGTCGCCGAAGACCGACTTCTACCCGAACCCATCGCGCTGGCGACGCCCAAGGGTGGCGACATCGCTCTGGCCAACTCGCTGGTTGGTAGCTACGCCTTGGTAGGCGGCGCGCTGGGCAGTCTGACGTCGTCTAGCGAGATTGGGATCGGCTACCGGCGCGAAATCTGGCTACGTTGGCACATCGGTTCGCGCGCGGCGCTGGGACTGGCCGAGGTCAACGACCGCGGCCTGCGCTATAGCTACCGGGCGGCGGTGCTGGACCTCTCGTTCCTGCGTCGCTTCGACTTGGCCACGATGCGCCTCTACGTCGGAGTCGGTGTCGGCGGCGCGTGGGCCCGCCAGCAATTGCTCTCGGGCGAAACACAGAGCGGCTTCACCTTCCGCTACGGTGCCGCCGCCGCCCTGGATCTGCCGGTCTCTCCGTCGGTTGCGTTAAGCTTGGGCTGGGACTTCGGCGCCGGTGTCGTCCGTCTCAATGGGGCACGGGAACAACGCCTGCACGTTCGGGCATTTCTGGGAGTCGGCTATGCGTTCTGACATCGTCAAGACCCTTGTTTTGCTGTTTGCAGTCGGCGGCGGCGCGTGCGGCGACTTTGTCGAAAGCGGCGACGGCGCCGACCTGACGACCCTGGGTCGGGCGGGCGGCACATTGTCGTTTCACGAACTGCGGCTGGAGATCCCCGCCGACGCCCTGTCCCACACCATCACCTTGCGCACCACAGTCAAGGCACCGGCCGGCGCCGCGTCCGAAGCGTTTCACGTCGAGCCCGACGGCGAGAAATTCGCCCTGATCGTCAAGGTCAGCATCGACATCGGACACCTGCCCGCGACCGGGCCCACGCCGGCCGAGCTGCACGTGGTCGATTTCCAGCACCACCCGCCGTTCCCGCTGCCCGGCCGCCTCGTCGAGGGCGGCCGGATCTCTGGCGTGACGTCCGCGACCGGAATCTTTGGCCTCATGAAGTGCCCCGGCCCCTGCCCGCAGTGATCACGGCCCAGCGACGGTCACCTTCCTGCCTTTCCCGAAGAAACAGTTCCCGGAAAATCCGAGCCACGTGTGTAGTAACGATGAAGCCTTGTCAAACGGTTGAAAATGTCCTCGCGCTGACGGTGCTCGCGGCCGGGTTGTCCTGCGGCGGTCAGCCCCAAAGCGGCACCAGCGATGCCGATCTGGCAGCGCCGTCCGATCTCAAAGTGATCGCGATCGGCACAGACGCCCACATCGCCTGGAAGGACAACTCAGGCGGCAAGAATGCCTTCGAGCTGGAGCGCAAAACGGCAGGTACATTCGCCCGCATTGAAACCCTAGCCGCGAACGTCACCAGTCACCACGACGGGACAACCAGCGGCGGACAAACCTATACCTACCGAATCCGGGCGGTGGCGGGCAGCCAGCGCTCGTCGTATTCGAACGAGGCCCGGGTCGACATTCCCGCGGGCGGGGCCGTCGGCAGCAACCTAGGTGGCAATACAGGCGCGACCGGTGGCGCAGGCATGGTCGGCAACGAGGGAGGACGCGGCGGCACTGCCGGCGGCGGCATGGGAACTGGCGGTGCCACAGGCAGCGTGATCGGCAGCGGGGGCCGCGGCGGCACCATGGGCGGCGCGGGCGCAGGTGGCGCGAACGCCACTGACGGTAGCCCCGTGCGCGACGCCGGCGTGATGGATGCGGCGTCGGCGCCGGTCTCGTTCAGGCGCGACATAGCGCCGAAGCTGCAGCAGGGTTGCGGTTCCACCATGGTTGACTGCCATGCGCGCGGCCAGGCCGACGGGCGCAGCGCCTCGCCGTTCTTCTGCAAGGTGGCGTGGCTGTCTACCGTCGACGCCCCGGCCGGGGCCGCGTTCGCCGGCGGTCCTAACATGGGCAAATCCACCGGCTGCCCTGACCTAGGCCTTTATGACCGCCTGACCCAGATTCGCAGCATGCTGTGCGGCGACCTCAATCCACGTCCGCTCTATGTCGTGCCGGGCAGTTTGCCACGAAGCCTGCTCTACCAGGTGATCGCGGGAGATCCGTCGATGGGGGGCGGCTGCACCACTGTCGACGCCACGACCCAGAAGGTGGTGCCGGTCGGCAAGATGCCCAAAGCCCCGATCGACAAACTGGGAATCTGGAACGCTGCCGCTATCAAACAACTTGCCGACTGGATCACCGCGGGTGCACCGAACAACTAAGCGCGACGCCTGTACGGCGCTTTTTACCGGTTCTGCTGCCGCCGTCCTGGCCACGCTGCTGGGAGCCTGCGCGACCGACGATCGGGAAACAGAACCCCCGCTGGTTTCCCTCAGCGAAGCCACAGCGCTGACCGACATCAACGACGATCCCCGGGTGGTCGAGGTGGTTCTGGTCGCGGCGGCGGCGACCGTCGAATATATCCGCGGCAAGCCGACCCAGGTCTGGGCCTATCGCGATGGCGCGGTCGCCGGCAGCGTCGGCACCGTGCCCGGACCGATGCTGCGCGCGCGGTTGGGCGATGAGGTGATCGTGCATTTCAAAAACGAGCTATCCGCCCACACGACAGTGCATTTTCACGGCCCGCGCCTGCCGCCGTTTGCCGACGGCTC
>JAYUUT010000538.1:0-2314 GCA_043754455.1 Myxococcales bacterium | reverse complement strand
CGCCTGGGTGGGCACTGTGGTTTCGCTGCGACGACCGCAACTGGCGCTGGCGTCGGGGGCATCAAACCCTTCCAAAAAAGGGTTCCGGATTGATCGCTTGTGAAAAACGTAAACGCTACGGCGCCAGACCGTCGGCCCGTCTTCGGTGTCCGACGGATAGGTATTGCCGGATCGGGTGGCCATAGCCTCCCGTGGAATCGCAGGTTTGATGGCCGGTCCGTACAAGGTTGGATTCAGCACCCCGCTTGTAAATAAAATGGCATCCCGCAAGGACTCGGCGTCGAGGCGATGAAGACGACGGCGCCACAGCGTGTTCCCCTCACTGTCGATGCGGGCCGCGCGGGCATCACCCGCCGTGTCCTGACGATAAACGGCGCTGGCCATGATCTGTTTGTGCAGGTTCTTGAGCTTCCATCCGTCGTCAATGAGGCTTTGGGCCAGGAAATCCAGTAGCTCCCTTTGCACCGGAGCTGGCGTTAGGAGGCCAAAATCATTGGGGCTGTCCACCAACCCACGCCCGAAATGGTGCTGCCACATTCGATTCACGGCAACCCGTGCGAGGAGAAGGCCCGCGCCTCGGCTGGTATCAGTCAACCAGGCGGCCAGGGCGGCACGGCGGTACGTCGTGGCCGGAGGATCAGAAGTTGCCACGAGAAACGGCTGTCGGAAGGTCTCGGCGGCGTGCCCCCCCGGTAAGGCTCCCAAAAAACTAAAAGCAGCGGGTCCCACTTTCTTTGACGGCTCGCCTCGTCCGAGGACGAAGGCAGGCAGCGGAATATCCGATCGGTCCATGAACACCAGCGTCCGGGGAGATTTTTCCTGGGCCTCTACTTTTTTTGCTGCGGCTTCCAATTGTTGCCAACGATGCTGTGTTTCTTCGGGTAGCGAACCTAAGAGGGCCTCGTCAGATATCTTCAGACCGTCCTGCCATTGTTTGTAAATTCGGTTCTGGGTGGGGTTGTTGTTGTTCAGGTCGACGCGAAGGAGTTCCTGGTCGGTTGCGGGAATTTTCAGAATTGCCATACGCCTTTCGCGATAGGCGCGCCGCGTGTCCGCGACAAACCCTTCCCATCGCCTGACGTCAGAATTCAGAGACAGCTCGCCCCGTTTTGTCGTCACAAATGCGGATACCAGTCCGTAATAGTCGCGTGTAGAAATAGGATCAGTCTTGTGGTCGTGGCAGCGCGCGCACCCCACGGTAAGGCCTAGGAACGCGGTCCCGGTGGTGGCCACCAGATCATCGAGTTCGTCGTACCGATATTTCTCTTTGTTCTCTTTTGTGTCGGTGGGATTTACCGATTCATAGGGGCCAGTCGCCAAAAATCCCGTGGCTGCCACTGCGTCGGGATTGTGCGAGGCCAATTCGTCGCCTGCCAGTTGCCACCGCACGAAGAGGTCGAATGGTTGGTCGTCGTTCAGCGCCTTGATGACAAAATCGCGATAGACGTACGCGGTTGGCCGGTCAGAATCCCCTTCGTAACCGTTGCTGTCGGCATAGCGGGCGACGTCCAGCCAGTGTCGCCCCCAGCGTTCACCGTAGTGGGGACTTGCAAGCAGGCGATCAATCAGCGTATCGAAAGCCCGTGGGTTTTTGTCGTTGATGAACGCCAATATCTGTTCAGGGGTGGGTGGCAACCCAATCAGGTCAAAGGTCGCCCGACGAATAAGCCGGCTTTTGTCCACAGCGGGAGACAAAGCCAGATTCGAACGCTGAAGCGTACGTGTCACCAAGCCGTCGATGGAAGCTGTGCTGCCCCCAGGCGCCGGGTTCAAGGGAGCAAAGGCCCAATGGGATGTCGTCTGGGCGGCAGGCACCTTGACCGGTCGAGACACAAGGGCCCCTTGTGTTATCCAAAGGCGGAGGGTGTCCAGGGCGTCGGGCGACAATTTGTCGGCCTTCGCTGGCATGACGGGTTCGTCAGCGTGTGTCACCAAGGTCATCATCAGGCTTTGATCGGGCTTCCCAGGGATGACCGCCGGCCCCGTATCCCCTCCCGTAATCATGGCGCCCCGCGAGCTGAGATCCAGACCGCCCTTTTTTGCTAGGGGGTTGTGACATTTGACGCATGCAGATTCCAGAATGGTTAGGGCGTCAGGGGCGGGCGTAGCAGGACTGGATCGCATCGCGAACATGAGAATTCCGAAACCAAGGGCAAGCTGACAAAGGCGGCGCACCTAAGTCGTACGTGCGGCCTTCAGATCGGTGTAGAGATTTCGTAACCGTTCACAGCCCGAACTATCGACAGCAGTGGCCTGGGTCGCTTCTCAGGCGTGCAGAAAGGCGAGGAGCGATGGCGCTGCCGAGCCGCAAATG
>JAYUUT010000537.1:0-4925 GCA_043754455.1 Myxococcales bacterium | reverse complement strand
CTGACCGGTTGGGTCATCTGATCATCGCGGAATAAGAAGCGTTCCAGGTAACCGATGCGGTGGACGCGGGCGCCGCGAAATTCCACGTAGTCGCCGTCGGGACACACCGTGTTTACGACAGAAAGGTTTGGGTCCAGCGACCCGCGATCTTGCTCGAACCAGGCGACCTGCAAGGATTCCGCGCGCATCACCTGGCCCGTCGTTGGTGTGTCGGCCCCAATCAAAATGCGCAGAAGCGTTGATTTGCCACAGCCATTGGGCCCCAGGAGGCCCAGGCGGCTGCCTGGCCCGATGAACAGATTGATATTGTCGAAAACCGACGTGGTCCCGAAGGACTTGCTGATGCCTTGGGCCTCAATCAGGCGTTTGGGTTTGCGGCCAATCCCCTGGAAGTCGAGGTCAACCCCGCGGACCTGGTTGCGAACGCCCAGTTCGCCCACTTCATCGGCCAGATCGCCTGCGCGTTTGATGCGGGCTTGTTGTTTGGTGCTGCGGGCAGGGGGACCGCGGCGCAACCATTCGGTTTCCCGGCGCAAGGTGTTTCGTAAAACCGTCTCGCGGTTTTCTTGCGCTGCCATGGCAAAAGCCTTGCGATCCACGTACGCGGCGTAGTCGCCCGCGACGTCCAGCACGCCGCCTTCGTTGCGACGATCCAGTTCCAGAATGCGGTTGGCGACCCGCTGTAAAAACAAACGGTCGTGGGTGACGGTGACCGTGGCAAACCGAGCGGCAGCCAGCAGTTTCTCCAGCCATAGGATGCTTTCCACATCCAGATGGTTGGTCGGCTCGTCCAGCAGCAACAGTTCGGGCTCGCTGACCAACGCGCGCGCCAAGGCCACGCGTTTTTGCCAGCCACCAGACAGGGTTTGCACCTTTGCCTCGGTGCCGCCGGGACCATCGGCCAGATCCAGCCGCGCCAGCAGTTGATCCACCTTGGCCTCACCTTCCCAGGCTTCATGTCCGGTATCGGTGCGCAGACCCGCCGTCACGGCATCGTGAATAGTGACGTCGACAGGAAATTCCGGGGTCTGTGCCAGATGCCCGATGCGCAATCCGCCGCGTTTTGCGATGGTGCCCCGGTCAGCGCTGTACACGCCCGCCAGGATCTTCAACAGTGTGGATTTGCCCGCGCCATTGGGGCCAATCAGCCCAACGCGGTCGCCTTCGGACAGGGTGAAACTAACCCCATCGAATAGGGGGCGAATGCCGAACGCGTGGCCTAGGCCCGTCGCGGAAAGTAAAATGGCCATCCGGGACTTACGTCAGTCTCAGGCTAACCAGGCCCTGATCAGGCTCGGTCGTAGGGGCGGACGGGGCCCCCAGTTTCTTGTCCAAAAGGTGCGTCGGCACCACATTCCCCAGCGCGCTCAGCATGGTCTGTTTCAAGTGTGGGTGCTCATTTTCCATACGGGTCAGCAGATCCTTCATTTGGCGGCGTTGGGCCTCGGACTGCGATCCACACAGATTGCAGGGCAAAATTGGGAAGGCGTGCGCCACCGCATACCGGGCGATGACGTCCTCGGCACAATAGATAAGGGGCCGGATCACAATGTGCCGTTCGTCGTCGCTGCGCAGATAGGCGGGCATCGCCGACAATTTTCCGCCGAAAAACAGGTTCAACAGCAGGGTTTCTAGGGCGTCGTCCCGGTGATGGCCCAGGGCAATTTTGTTGCATCCCAAGGTGTCGGCGGCCTTGTACAAGATCCCGCGCCGCAGCCGCGAGCACAACGAACAGTACGTCTTACCTTCAGGGATTTTGTCCGTGACGATGCTGTAGGTGTCTTCACTGATGATGTGGTGTTCGACCCCGTTGCTGCGCAGGAAGTCGCGCAACGGCGCACCGTCGTAACCGGGATGCCCTTGATCAAGGTGTACCCCTATCAACGTGAATCGAATCGGGGCGCGTTTTTGCATCGTCTGCAGCAGCGTCAACAGGCTGTAACTGTCCTTGCCGCCGGACAGCGCCACCATGATTCGGTCGCCCTCCTCGATCAGGTTAAAATCGGCGATCGCGCGACCCACGTCCCGCAACAGGGCGCGTTCGACAAGATGCACGTCCCCGCGCGCGGGGGGGGCTGTGGATGCGGTCGGGGAATACACGGCGGCGCAATCTAGCCTGTCCTTGGGAACCTGCCGCTAAGATAGACATGGTGCGGCGGCGCCCAGCCATTGATGCTAACGTTCATGCCACGGTTGTGAACGTTCGATCTGGGTTGCGTCGAGACGGAACGGGGCGCTGGCTGCGAGCCTTGGCGCTGGCGGGTTCGGTTCACGGGGTGGCCTTGCTGCTGGGGTACCGGGCCTTTGGTAACGGCGCGGGGGCCGCAATACATCCGGTGGCAACCATCCTCCTAGGGGGCGCGGACGATCCCCAATTGGAACGAACCCTGGTTGATCTGCGATCGATAGACACGATCGATCCGTGGTTGGGCGGGGTGTTGCCGACCGCCCCAAAATCGCTGGTCGAGACGGATCGGGCCACGACCGCCGCTGGGTTGGGGGCCCTTGCGGCCGGGCAGCCTGCGCCGGTGCGCGAACTTGCCCCTGACATGGGGCAGGGCGCAGGGCGGGTGCTTCCGCCCGCATGGCGGCGTGATCTGTCCACGTTGCGGGCGCGGGTTGCGGATGGGGCACACCTGTACCAACCGTCGCGCGAACGACGGGCACATTTTTCAGCGTCGCCGCAGGACGCGCGCCTAGAACCCATCACGGGTATTTCAGACTCAGTTCGTACCGAAAGGCCACGTCCCACGTTGCCCATTGCTGCCGTGCCCAATCCGTCCGCCGGAGATCAAGAACGAAATCCCGTCTTGCGGGCAACCGAAGCGGTGGTCGGCACGGGCCAGGATGAAAGCCGGGCCCAGGGATCCCTAGACACGCAACCGGGGGCCAAAAGTTTCGACACCCCGTTCGAAGGGGCCGCGCGCGATCAACAGAAGCTTCGTGCGGCCTCCGACGAAAGCCGCCCCGTCGGAGCCGAATTTACGGCCGCAGCCAGTGAAGGGTCTACGGACACCACGGGCCGCGGGCTGGGCACGCGACCAGGGGCGACCCCGCAGCCATCCGGCGGCGTATCGACCACGCGACCCGGTGCGGGCGGCGTTCTGGGCACCGAATCCACGGCCGACACGATCGAACGAAAATACGCGCGCGAATATCAGCAGATTCGCCTTCGCGTGGCCAGGGCGATCGTGTTTCCGAAACAACCGGCACTGCTTCTGCTGCAAGGCGAAGCCATCGTGTTGTTTCGGGTATCAAAAGACGGCCTTCTTGATGGGAACGTTCGGCTGGTCAAATCCGCCGGGCACGACGACTACGATCGGGAAGCTGTGGACGCGGTTCGCCGGGCCCTGCCGTTTCCCCACATGCCCGAGGCGCAGTGGGTGAGGCTGCGCATCCCGTTTTTGCCCGCAGCGATTCGTTAGGTCAGGGAGAGGCGGACGTGGTTGATCGCAAGGCGAATGTCGCTGTTTTGCAGGCGATCCACAAGACCATCGAGCAATCGTCGCAACGGATGGGTCATGCGTTGGCGTTGACCACGACACCGATCAAAGAAGCTCAGGCAGGCGGGCCAAAAAGTCGCCGATGGGGAACGCTTGAATATTTCCCTCACGCTGCTCGCGCGTGCCGCCGTACGCAAGGAAAGTTTTCGCCATCGGATACTCGTCCTGAAATGCTCGCAAGCCATCGAAATCCTCCCGGCGCAGGCGGGACGCACGCTTGACCTCGATGGCCACTAGACCGCGCTCACCGTAAAGCACGAAGTCGACCTCCTCGCCCGTCACCGTTCGCCAATAGTGCAGCCCGTAGCCGAGGTCGCGGTAGTCGTTGATTGCACGCAGTTCCTGGTAGACGAGCGTCTCAAGCGCCGCGCCATCGATTTCCTCCGCGGAGTCGAGCGGCCCCATGGGCCTTAACGTGCGAAAGACCCCGACGTCGAAGAAGAAGAACTTCGGGTGGGCTACAGTTTTGCGCTTCGCCCGACGGGTGAATACTGGCAGTCGCGTGGCGAGTAACAGATCCTCGAGAATGGTGAAGTAGTCTTCGGCGATTTTTCGGTCGACGTGGCAATCACGGGCGACCCCAGTCATATTCAGGACGGAGGCCTGCGAGAAACTGGCGGCCTGCAGGAACCGCGTGAACGCGGCAAGATTGCGGGTCAACCCCTCCTGCTGGACCTCCTCACGCAAGTAGGTCTGGACATACGCGGACAGATAGGCGGACGCCTTCTTCGCGTCGCGGGTGACCTGAACGGTGGGCAGATTGCCGAAGCGAAGCGACCAACCAACTTCGAAGTCCGCGCCCAGTTCACGCGCCGTCAGGGGATACATTCCCTTGGTGATGGCCCGCCCCGCGAGCAGGTTGACGCCGGTGCGCCGCAATTTGCGAGCGCTCGATCCCGTCAGCGCGAATCGCAGGCGGCGCTTCTCCGTCAGCCGATGCACCTCGTCGAGGAGGGCCGGTGCCTTCTGAACCTCATCAATGATCACCCACCCGCGGAAATCAGGCGGGATGCGCGCTTCGAGACGTTGCGACGACGCCAGAAGTTCGAGATAGATATCCGACGCAAGCAGGTCAACATAGATGGCCCCAGCGAGTTTCTCCTGAACCCAACTAGATTTGCCCGTGCCCCGCGGGCCAAAAAGGAAAAAGCTCTGCTCGGGTTCGGCCAGCAATCGGGGAAACATAAGTCCGTTTTATAGCATAAAAAGGACTTATCGAGGCCGATTTTATTAGGACTTGAAGGTCAGCCCGGCCATCCCGTAGACCTGCGGATCGTCCATTAGCTGAAATGCCGTAAAATTCGCCCCGAGTCGACGCACCGCCGGAGCATAGGGAATTCAAAGCGCATTGTCACTTCGCGTCAAAGGCCGATAACAGCCATTCCGTAAAATTCGCCCTGAGTCGAAGGCCCGCCGCCGGGC
>JAYUUT010000536.1:0-3468 GCA_043754455.1 Myxococcales bacterium | reverse complement strand
GACGAAGAGCCAGGTCGGATGATCACGGACATCAACGTGACACCTCTGGTGGATGTGACCCTGGTGTTGCTGATCATCTTCATGGTCACCACCAGCTACATCGTCAGCCCGTCAATCAAGGTGGATCTGCCCCGTGCCGCGACCGGGACGGAACAAGAAAAAACGTCGTTGACCCTATCTTTGGACAAATCGGGGGCGCTGTTCATGAACGGGGAAAAAACTGACGAGGGCGCCGTCACCCGGTTTATTCAGGGGCAATTGCCGGGGAAAAAGGATTTGCAGGCGCTGATTGCCGCGGATAAAGACGTGCCCCACGGGAAGGTGGTTCACCTGATCGATCTGGTCAAACGCGCGGGCATTGTCCGGTTCGCCCTCAACGTCGATTCCGCCGCCGCCCCGGCCCCCTGACGGCGCTGAATCACCATGGGCCGGCACGCAGGCACGGTCGGGCTGGTTTTCGCCTTAGGGATTCATGGGGCGTTGGCGACGGTTGTGTGGCGGATGCCGCCGCCCCTTCCTGTGGCCACTTTGCGGGCGATCCAAATCGAATTGCAGCAGACGCCGCCTGCGGTGGTTCCGGCTGTGCTGGTTCCGGCTGTGCTGGTTCCGGAAGTGCCGGTGCCGCGCGTGCCATCTTTACCGGTTCCGCCCCCCCCGTTGCCGCGTGCGATGCCGCGGCCTCGACCCAAGATCCCCTTGCCCGAAGCTGCGCCGCCCCCGCCCGCCCCTTCGCCACTGCCTCCCGAAGCCCCACCTGATCCTACGCCTCCTTCTGTGGGCGTCACGGCCGCGTCTGTCGTTGATGACCCAAACGCGGTGGCGGTAGCCGTCGGCAGCACGTTGATGGAAAATCCCCTACGGCGGAGGCTTCCGAAGGTTGGGGCGGGATCTGCCGTTGGCGTTCCTGGCGGTGCGGGTTTGACCCCCGGCACGGCGCCGTCTGGATTTAGCCCCGTCGAAGATTCGTTCCTCAAAGAACGCCCCCGCGTCCTAAAAGAAACCCAGGCGGAATATCCCCCCGAGGCGCGCAATCTGGGCGTCGGCGGTGTCGTCTTGCTGCGGGTCAGCGTAGATAAGCGGGGACGTGTGCATGCGGTTCGCATCGTGCAAGGCGTCGGACATGGTATGGACGAAGCCGCCCGCACCGCGATGCTGGGCTTCGAGTTTTCTCCCGCGCGGATGCCCAATGGAACCCCGGTGGATCACGTCATCACCTATCGATTTCGGTTTGACCTGCCGTATTGAGATCTTTGATTCCGGCCTTCCCTTGGGACCAGTTCTGGGTTAGGTTAAGCCGATGCACATTCGATTTAGCTACGCCTCTGTTGCGTTGTTTTTGGTCTGTGGTTCGTCGGCTGGGGCGGCTACCCGGGTTGGCAACCTTCGGGTCGAATCACGGGTCAACCCGTTGGCCGTGGATACATCGGCGCCGCGATTTTCCTGGGTGGTGCAATCGGGTGAACGGGCGGCCCGGCAGTCGGCGTACCAGATCTTGGTCGCGGGTACCGTGCAAGCCTTGGGCAAAGGGCAGGGGGATGTGTGGGATTCGGGGAAGGTGGCGTCGGATGAAAATATTCAGATTGAATACAAGGGGGCGCCGCTGGTTTCGCGCCGACATTATGCCTTTGTCGTTCGTACGTGGGACGCGCAGGATCGGTTAACGACCTCTGCTCCCGCCTTTTTTGAAACCGGGGTTCTTGATCGTGCCGAATGGAAGGCACGCTTTGTGGGGCTTGATCCTGCGGGGGACGATGAACGCCAGCCGTTAGCCCCGGCCACCTGGATCTGGGCTTCGGTACCCCCAAATGCGACCAAGATCCACCGCATTATCTTTCGCCACAGCTTTACCGTAAGCCCCGAAGAACACACGGCGTTGCGATTTGCCGAGCTTCATTTTGCGGGCCCAGGCGGTGGTCCCATTTGGGGGGACAAGGGCGCGCACCGGATACGGATCAATGACAGCAAATTGCGATCGTTTGGGGCGTCACCGGCGGATCCGCGGGCGCTTCCGGTCACGGCGGCCATTCGGGTTGGCCAGAACACCATCAGTGTTGAATCGCCGTTCGTACCAGCAAAGGCCGTTGCCGTGGTGCTGGTCCTAGAAACGAAGGACGGGAAGTCTCGGGTTGTTACGTCTGATGGAACCTGGCGTGTTCGGACCGATGAGGCTGATAAACCCGCAGAGTCCCGGTATTCAGAAGACACGCAAACCGCGCCTTGGGTTGCGGCAACCGAACGTGGGAAATTTGGCGCGGTGGTTGATCCGAAAGATCCGTTGTTTTTGAAGGTCGATCACATTGCGCCTCCGATTCTCGTGCGTAAATCGTTCACCCTGGACAAACCCGTCGCGCGGGCGCGTCTGTACGCAACGGCCGCCGGCATCTACGAGGCACGGGTTAACGGCAAGCCCGCAGGGACCGATGTGATGGCGCCCGGATGGACCGACTACGACGCCCGGTTGCGCTATCAGACTTATGATGTGACGTCGCTGCTGAAAACCGGCCAGAACGTCATAGGGGCGACGGTGGCCGACGGTTGGATGATCGGACGTACGGGTATGGGCCGACACCTGTGGGGCTTCGACAAGGGGTTCTTTGCCGAACTGGTTGTGCAATACAAGGATGGCAGCAGCACGACCCTTCACACCGATGACAGTTGGCGTGGGGCCACGGGCCCGCTTCGTCGCGCGGATCAGCTAGACGGTGAAGTTTATGACGCCCGCCGCGCCCAGTCGGTCAAGGGCTGGGATGCCCCTGGATTTAAGGACGGGGCCTGGCGAAACGTCAAGGTGATCCAGCCGCAGGTCGGACCGCTTGAGGCGCAGATCGAAGAACCTGTGCGTGTCACCCAAACCATCAAGACTGTGAAAACCAGCGATCCGGCCCCGGGGACGCGGATTTTCGATCTGGGACAAAATATGGTGGGCTGGATACGCCTGCATGTTCGGGCCAAGGCAGGCACGCGCGTGACCCTGCGCTACGCCGAGATATTGAATAAGGACGGATCCTTGTTCACGGAGAACCTGCGATCGGCGCTGGCGACGGATCACTACATCGCTGCGGGGACAGGGGACGAGGTGTACGAGCCGCGCTTCACCTTCCACGGATTTCGCTACGTCGAGGTGACAGGAATCGCATCGCCGCCCAGCTCGGCGATGGTGGGCGTGGTTGTCAACAGTGATCTGCCCCGGGTGGGTACATTCGATACCTCAAACGCATCCATCAACCGGCTGCAAAGCAATATCGTCTGGGGGCAGCGGGGGAATTTTATTTCGATCCCTACGGATTGTCCGCAGCGGGATGAACGGTTGGGGTGGACGGGGGACATCAACATGTTTGCCCGCACAGCGGCGTTCAACATGGATTCGAATGGGTTTTTGGCCAAATACATGATTGACCTTGAGGACGGACAAGACGCGGAGGGGCGATTCCCTGATGTGGCGCCGAACGCTGTTTTGGGTCTTGGCAA
>JAYUUT010000535.1:0-2880 GCA_043754455.1 Myxococcales bacterium | reverse complement strand
CTTCGGCGCCGCCCTGCGCGGCTTCCCCTTTCCCACCCCCGCCCCATAGAAAAAGGGGAGGGCGTCCCGTAGGTCGCTCTCCCCTAAATCCGCCACCCGGCTTGCGGCGAATGCCCCCGCCTACTTCCGTCGGCGTCGCTTCAACCCCAACATCAACCCCAAGGCCCCGACCACCGCTGCCGCCAGAGCCAAAGGCGCCCGCGCGTTCACAGGCGTCACCCCCGCCAAGCTATCCGGCTGGAACACACACCCGGCCCCCGTCCCCTCATCACAAATGTCTCCCTTGCCGTCCTTGTCCTTATCGCGCTGGCGCGAGTTGGTCAGCGTGGGGCAGTTGTCGCAAAGATTCGGTATCTGGTCCCCGTCGTAGTCTTCGCAGGCGTCACCCACGCCGTTCTGATCGCCGTCCGCTTGGTCCGGATTGTACAGATCCTTGCAGTTGTCCTCTGAATCCAAATATCCGTCGGGTTTGGACAACTTATTGCAGTCAAGATCGTTATCTCCGGGGGAACCCGAGTTGCCAACCCGGATGGATTCAACGTCGATTTCTGCAGGGCTCCCGTCCGAATAGCCGGCGGTTGTTGGCGTGACGATCACTGAGGTGACCGTCTGCGGTTCTCCAATATTTATAGCGGGCTTGACGAGACTTAAGGCCACTTTGGTAACTTTGTCTGGGGTGCGATCGCGCGTGATGCCTGTAAAGGCGTCCAGAAATCCGATGTTTGCAGCATAATTTCGCCATTTACCATCGGCGATGAGGAAGGCTTTGTCGTTGCTGGGAATTCGAAGGCACATCTCGGGTTGATCGCCTAGTGGGCGCCAATCCTCAATCGAACAAGGTTTTCCCGACAAGCTCACCATCGCAAATATTTTGGTTTTGGCCTGGACCGCGTCGTTCCCGGGCTTTCGAAGGCGCATTCGCAACGTGATGATGTTGTTCGCCGCGGTACGTGACGCAAGCGTCGTGGTTTTTGCGTCTCCTTCGGTCTTAATTACCGCTTCGCCCTGGAATCCCGAGATTCGGATCGGAATGACCTTGTCTGCTGCGTTTGGAAAGCCTTTGTAGGTAATTGTTCCCCCGCCAGTCGAAGATAGCCACAGCGCGGTGGAAATATCCTGGCTGTTGGCCACAGCCTGTCGGCCTGGAAATGTCAGATCCGCAGGCGCCTGGTTGACGGCATCAAGCGGCGGGGTCGACGCTTCGAATCCTGCCACAGCAAAGGTTTTCTTATCGTCCTCGGGCCAGCCGAATTCCCAGTAGGCCATGTCGTCCACGTCCGCCTCTGCTGTGGTGATCACGCGCCCGCGCCAGCCCGTCAGGCTGTAAAAATATTCGGCGAATTGTCGACGTCGTTGTGCGATAGCCACGATGGCGTTCCACTGACCTCGCGCAACGCTCACATTCCGATCGGTCTCGTACAGCTCAAGCGTCCCCCCCTTCTTTTTCAGCTCGGGCAACTTGTTCTTATTGGCATTTACCGCCTGTGCGACCTCTGCCTTGATCGACTCGATTGGCCGGGTTACAGCCACCCAAAACTGGGAAATGTGGTGGGCCGCCTTGGCGTAGGCAGGCTGGCGACCCTTTGGCATTCCCTCGGCCGAATTGTAGTCAATGATGTCCTTAGGGCTGAGAAGAAACGGAACACCAGACGTCTTCCGAATCGCGGCACCGGACAACCGCATGCCCATGGTCGGGCTGATCCAGGCGGGTTCGAATCCAGACAACCCCAACGGTCTATGGATGTTCGACTTCGTGGCGTTCGTGAAAGACTGAATGGGGATTGCTAGCTCTGAGGCGGTATCAGGCATAAAACCCATTAGGTAGAGATCCAATGGGTGAAAACGAAGAATCTGGCCGCCATTTCTGCCTGGCGCTATCCCGTAGAAGGGCGGGGGCCGCCCGGCCTCGTAGGTGTCGTTTCCGGCGTCCCGCCAGGCGCCGCCACCCAAAATAGATCCGTCCATACTTAGGAAGGCATTCCAAACGCGCAGGGGTGAACTCGTAACCTTTGCAGCTCCTGAGGCGGCGGTGAGCACGTTGCTCTTTAGGGCTGGCCAGCTTGAAAGCCCCCACCCTGTCGCAACAGATTGTCCCGTTTCGCCCGACGCGATCCATCGGGGATCCGTTTCCAGATAAGGTCCATAAATATTGGCGGTGGCCTGTGCCAATGCGTCGAAATAGCTCGCGATGCCTGGGGCGCAAAGCGTGATATTTGGGGATGTGACCTGGGGATCGGTGGGACGCCGAGGCGTCTTTCCACAAGGTGAGAACGCGCCCGTGCTGGTCGTGGCTTGGTCAGAACTCCCCGCGAGGATCACGCCTGTATAGGGACGGGTGGCGCTCCTCTTACCCTTGTCCTTGATACCGATATTGGTGGTTTCATTGATGTATGGACTGGTGCCCTCATCGGCCTCGCGCTGCCGAAAAAATAAGGGCCCATCGGGATCCTTGTCCTTTTTGAAGTCAGCCGTCAAAACCACAACTTCATCCCAGAATTTTGCGGGAACTTGACCGCCCTTTTCCTTCATCAGGGCAAGCGCCCGGGCCGCTACGCGCTGGGCCGCCGCTTCCATGTTGCTTCTGCCGTAGTCCGACCTGGGCGTGACCGTCACCACCTTGGTTACCGGGTCGGTCTCTGTATCCTGGGTCTCCCCGTCAATCAAAGCGCAGTCCTTAGGTTTTTCCGCCCCTGGCTTCAAGTTGGCCTGGGAGCAATAGACCAGCGGCTTCCCGCCTAGTTTTTCGTCCCCGCTGACCACGAACACGTCGTCCAGCCAGCAGTTGGACGTTACGCCGGGATCCACCAACTCCAGGCGGCTTGACGGCGTGACTTTGCCCTCAATCGTCACAGAGAAGGAATACTCCTTGATCGTCGGAGG
>JAYUUT010000534.1:0-4283 GCA_043754455.1 Myxococcales bacterium | reverse complement strand
TCGCGGAGGCTGGCCATCGTGAGGTAGCGCGCGCCGGCTGGCGGCAGAATCAGCTCATAGTTCTTTACCTCGCACGGCAAGCGCAGTCGATGATCGTCGGCGGCCTCCGGGAACTCGTCCGTAAACCGGCTCTCCGTGTACGCCAGGTGCCGCTGCGACTGCACCCCGGCGATCAGATTCTCCGTGCCAGGCGGCAGACTTGTGTCCACATGCCGGCCTAGCCGCCCATAGACCACCGCGATCGATTGCAGAACGTTGCCATACCTGTCCGTTGACAGATTCAACGTGTGGGCTATCCGCGGGTCAGGTTTCGCCGTGCCGGACCGCAGGTCCATCTCGTAGTGGTACGTGATGGCTTCGCTCTCAGTCGCCAAAAACACCGCATGCATGTTGTCGGACAGCTGCTGCACACGGCGGATGTTGCAGTTGTGGTACGCTGTCGAGAACAACGTCACCGGACGGTGCACGCCGGTCCCGTGAAAGGCGTCCACATCCAGCTCGTACACCTCTTGCCGCAGAACCATCCCCTTGCACGCTCGAAGCGCCTCGCGCCACTCGGCGGGGCTCAAATTCGCCGCATCCAAGACGTCGGGCTCGGACAGCGAATTCTCGAAGAACCCTCCGGCCCCGCCGAAGGCGCCCGGGTGCTCGACCTCGAACCAGGCCGGGAAGTACTCCCCCGCAAACTGCGACAAAATGCGCTCACGATCTAAGAACGCGCCGGTGTGATACCAAGTCACCGTCTTGACGGGTGGTTGGTACAGCGTCAGGTCGTCCGTCACGTAGGGGCTGTCCTTGTTGGCCGCCGCGAACGTATCGAACCGTTCGATGTCCACCTGCTCGACGCGCCCGAAGCCCCGGAACTCGCGCTCGACGCCGTCGAAATAGCCGTGGTGATAGGTCGTTCTGGTGGAAAATTCGGTCTTGCGCCATTTGTCGGTAACCGTCACCCGTTCCACACAATGCACGGGGAACGGCAGACGCGTGATCCAGGGTTTCCCCGCCTTTTTGTCGGCCAGGTAGAACTTGGTGGACGGCGCATAGGTCACACGCGTCTCGGCACCCAGGTTGTTCTTTACCCCCACCAGCAGGTGCGGTTTCTGCCCGCCCATCAGATCGATGTAGCGCAGCGGCCGCGCAGCATCACCCGGAAGCGGGGACGACCACGCCACGCAAGCCGTGCCGTTGCCCAGAAGATCCACGACCGTTACCGCGGTTAGATTGTCGATGCGCGGCAGCGCCACCTTGCGTGGGGCACTGAAACTGTTGCCCGAGCGATTGAAATAGATCGAGATCCCGTCTGAACGCAGATACAGGACATCGATCGTCCCGCTGCCGTCTACGTCGGCCAAACGAACGCGGCGATGGTCGAATAGATCGGGCGCATCGAACCACGGCGAATCGTCCATGGTGATCTTTGCGCCGAAGCGGCCGTAGCCCAGGTTCGACCAGTAGCAGATCTCGCCGTTGCGAATGCGGACGACGTCGCTTAGGCCGTCACCTGACATGTCGGCCAAGTAGATCGATTGCGTGCCGTCGGCGAAGACCACGTGGGGGCCGGCTTCTTCGTCCAGCTCCTGGCGGACGCGTTCGGCGGGTCCGAAGCCCTGGGCGCCCAAGGACGGGTACCAGGTGAAGACGCCGTCTTCGGTGATCAGCAGATCGGCGTGCCCGTCACCCGTCAGATCGACGAACTTGGTGTTGGGATCCCCGAACGCGACATTTGGCAGCGAGGCAAATGGGGTGAACGGCTCCCAGCCGAAATCCGGCGTGCGTTCGAAATAGCCCGGCAGGCCGCCTGCGAACTGGACAACGTCAAGCTGGCCGTTGCCGTCGAGATCCAGCAACTGCTGCCCGCCGGACAGCCTCGCGGGGGAAGGGAGCGTGTCCAGTCGTTCGAGGGGCCCAAAACGAGCTTCCCAGGGAGCATTGTCGGTGCCCGTCGCGGCGAGAGGTGGGCTGCTGACGTTGCGCTTATAGAACCAGGCGCCGGCCTGCTCGGTCAACACACCTGACAGGCCCTCGCCGTCCAGATCCACCCACTGATATTGCGAGCCGTCGAGTCCCATAGGCAGGTTCGCTAGGCTGTCAGCGTCTACCTCGCGGATTTCGTCGCTGATCTTGGCCCGGCTGTACTCGAACTCGAGCGGTGGAAGGGATTTTGCCCGGTAAGTCAGGGTGCGGACGCCGCCGCTTGTCGATACTTGCTCCCGCTCGTGGCCGCGCTGGGTGGCCGTACGCAAGAACGACGCAAATCGCGTACTGCCCTTGTGGTCCAGTTCGGCCGTCACAGCGGGAAGGCCCAGCGTGTAGTCAAGATCGTCGTAGTCGAACTCGGTCGAACGAACCAGGTACCAGTCCGGAACGCCGGCCGAGTCCTTGCTGAGCTCGGCGAAGCGGTGGAACATCAGCACGCGCTGGCAGCGCCGATACGTACGCACCTCGAATCCGGCCCGGTGGTGAGAGAACGCGTCGGCGCGCTCTGGCCAGGTGGTTCCCTTGGGCGGATCCTCCCAAGCGCGAACCCGCTGGTGCTGTCCCGTTTGGGCGGGCAACGCCTCCCAATGACCTTCACCGTAGTCGAAGACAACCTCGAACATCCAGGTCGTTTTATCCGGGTCGGGCTCGACGAGACGGGACAGAACGTTACCGTACTTGATGCGCTTCAGATACCGGCCGGCCGAGCGTGATTTGTCCTTGCGGTTTCGCTCGTGCGGTCGAAACAAATCGACACCTTCAGAGTCTTCAGGGGCATACCTGTAAACGGCGGCGTTACCTTTGTCATCGTAGGTTTCGCAGATAAGCCAGCTAAAGATGCGTGATTGATCACTGGCCGGGTCTCCCGGATCGGCGATGCGACTCTCTGACGACTTGCCGTAGATGGTCGTGACATTGTCGCGCGAGATCGTCCGCCAGTACGTGTCGCCGCCGCCGACCTTCGACCAACGCTCGATGCGCGCAAACAGGCCCTCGATGCGCGGGCGATAGCGCCGCACTTGATACCCCGTGCGGGTGGTCTCGACGAACCCACCATTTTTGCCGAGCTCTGGCACCAGATCTTCGGCGCCCGAGAGCAAGAAAACGTCAGAATCGTCATCGTCCCGATACCGGGGTAGCCCCTTGTCGGTCTTGCGCGTGATCGCGGGCGCGGACAGACTCCACCCAAAACCGAAGGGGCCGTTGCCCGCGCCCGAGTCGTAGGACAGCGCCAGCTTCGGACCGAAGCCCGCGCGCCCTGGCGACGTGTATATCGGCACCGTCATGCTGCCCGTACCCGTTACGGGATTGGCAGCGAACTTTTCGCCTATGCCATGGATCGCACCGCCACCTTTGGGGAGGCTGATCGCGGGAGCGGACACGCGAAAGTTGTCCTTCTGCGAGGAAGTTGACTTGTCAGGCGCGCGTCCATTCTCCCTGCCGTCCATGAGACCCCCCGTGCCGGTGCCGTCGTTGCGGCGGGACTCTCGCACACAACAACGCAGGGAAACATGAAAATGTTCGCAGCCAGGCCAGCCCCATGAGGTCCCCAGATGCCCCTGCATCACGCGTACCGTGGTTGCCGCAGTCGAGGGAACGATCTGTAGCACCAGCCGAATGACCAAGACGCGCTTGACGGGAAGGACAGGCCCCGCTAATCCGATGGATCACATGCACATCGTGCCTGGGTGCGACCGCTTCGTTGCAATGTGGGGCGACCAACCCCGGCCGCTGGCGTTGGCCATTGGTAATTTTGACGGCGTCCACCGGGGCCACCAGGCGTTGTTGCAGGCGGCGGTTCAGGCCGCACAGGCCCTTGGCGGCAGCCCCGGGGTCCTGACCTTCGATCCTCACCCCGCGCATTTTTTCGCGCCCCACCTGTCGCCGCCGATGTTGCTGCCCATCGCCCGGCGCATCGCCCTTTTGGGGGAATACGGCGCCGCGTTTGTGATCGTCGAACCTTTCGACACCCACCTGTCAGGCCTGACCCCCGAGGCTTTTGTGCAAGACATGCTGATCGGAAAACTGGGCGTGGGGCATGTCGTCGTGGGCTACGATTTTTCTTTCGGTCGCGGGCGCCAGGGCGGCGGCGCCACGCTGGTCGCGATGGGACAGCGACATGGCTTCGGGGTCACCATCGTGCCGCCGGTCGCGGTCAACGGCCTGACCTGTTCGTCGACCAAAATCCGCGAATTCCTGCTGGAAGGTCGGGTGCAAGGCGCCGCACTGCTGCTGGGACGCGCCCCGGAACTGCATGGTGTGGTGGTGCAAGGCCAGGGCCGGGGACGGGGCATCGGCGTGCCCAC
>JAYUUT010000533.1:0-2802 GCA_043754455.1 Myxococcales bacterium | reverse complement strand
GGAATCCGTGGCCTACAAACTGGTGGAAGGCCCGCATCAGGATCTGCGCATTCAGTTGCGAGATCAGAATTTTTCGGTCCCAGAGATTTCCGCCTTCATTTTGCAAGAGATGAAAATGGTGGCCGAACAACACCTAGGCACCCCCGTGACCAAGGCTGTTGTGACCGTTCCTGCCTATTTCAACGATAACCAGCGGCAGGCAACCAAGGACGCGGGCCGCATTGCGGGTCTTGATGTCATCCGCATCATCAATGAACCGACAGCAGCGGCCTTGGCGTATGGGTTTGGCAAACAGATCAACGGGAAGATCGCCGTATATGATCTGGGTGGCGGGACGTTCGACGTGTCCATCCTGGAAATTTCAAACGGTGTGTTCGAAGTGTTGTCGACGGCGGGCGATACGTTTTTAGGCGGCGAGGACTTCGATCGCCGGATCCTGGATTGGCTGGTCAGCGGGTTTCAGCGTGAAAACAACGTCGATCTGCGCGGCGATGCCATGGCCATGCAGCGTTTGAAGGACGCGGCTGAAAAGGCCAAATGCGAACTGTCCGCCCTACGGGACGCCGAAATCAATCTGCCGTTCATTACGTCGGTGGGACGCAACCAGACGCTGCATTTGCAGCGCGGGCTGTCGCGACACAAACTGGAAGAACTGACGGTTGATCTGATTGAACGGACGTTGCAGATTTGCAAGATGACCTTGCAAGACGCAGGGGTGGACAGGAAGGACATTCGGGACGTGGTCTTGGTGGGGGGCATGACCCGGATGCCCCGCGTGCAGGAAGCTGTGTCAGAATTTTTCGGGCGTGAACCCTGCAAGGGCGTTCACCCGGACGAAGTTGTCGCCGTCGGTGCCGCGATTCAGGCGGCGGCTTTGATTGAAAAATCATCCGATGTGTTGTTGCTGGACGTCACGCCCCATTCGCTGGGGATCATGGTGGCGGGCGGATATTTTCACAAACTCATCGAACGAAACACCACGGTTCCTACCCAGAAAAGCCATGTGTTCACGACCGTTCGTGATCACCAGACGTCGGTTAAAATCCTGGTTTTTCAGGGGGAAAACGAACGCGCCGACGAAAACGAATTGCTGGGCGAATTTGTCCTGACGGGCCTGCGCAAGGCCCTGCGGGGCGAGGTCGAGGTCGAGGTGACCTTTTCAATTTCCGCCGACGGTATCGTCAGCGTCTCGGCCAAGGACATGGAAACCAGTCAGGAACAGTCCATCACCCTGGCGGCGGCCAGCGGTCTGACCGAAGACGAGATCCAGAAAATGGCGGGCGAAAACCGGGACTACCTGGTGGCGTTGCGGGTCGAGGAGGAAACTGAAAAGGTTCGCCAAAAGGTCGACCGGCTGGTTGAAGACGCGGAGCGGTTGATGCCTGAGGTCGAAAAGATGCTGCAGGGCACTCCGTTTGGGGCTGACACCATGACTTCGGTTCGTCAGATTGTCGCAGAGGCACGCGCGGCATCGGCCCGTCGTGACGCCGAGGCCCTGGGCAAAGTCGAGGATCCCCTGCAGCGCACGGTGACAATGTTCCGCGGCCTGGTGGAATCAGCCCGCGGGCGATCGGAGTAGGGGTTCGTGGGGGATCCGCGTGACGCTGCACCCGAGATTGATCCCTTGGTCGAGCAGGGGCTGCAGGCGTTTCGATCCGGTGATTTAAGGTCCGCCTTGCGGGCCTGGGAGAAGGCCTTGGCGGCCCGTGTCGGCGATCCTCGGCTGGCCGCCCTGGTCGACTACGCCCGCAACGAAGTGGCCGGGGCGGGGCCTACGCACTTTGCCGATGATTTTGATGCCGGAGAAACCACCAGCCCCGAACTATCCCACGAAACCATTGAACGGGTTCTGCAGGCGGAACAGGCGGTGGCCGCAGCCGAAGATGATGACTGGTCACAGCGCCCGCGCCGAAATACCTTGGTATCGAACCTTCCCGCCGTACTGGCGCCAATAACCCGGCCTCCTGATGCAAGCGATGCTGACGATCGTGATACCGACGAGATCAGCACAGTTCCGGATTCAACGCCTTAGGGTCCGAATCACCGCAGGGCGCGCCACAGATACCGCAGGGCCCCCGCCATCAGCAAGCCTGATCCTACGAACACGCCCGCGGTCGCCAGCCCGTCCCAGCGTTTGATGGCGTCCGCACGTGCGGCATACACGTCGTAGCTTTGTGCGGAATCTAGATTCTGAGCCGATCGATTCGCAGTCAACCGAAATCCCACGGCCGTTCCAAACGATAGGGCGCTGGCGCTGACCAGCATGCCTGCGTACAAGTCGGAATAAAATTTGTCCCGTGGGGCTGGGGGGGCTGGTGTGGTGACTATTATGGTGCGCGGGGGGGGCGGGGGTGCCGTGGCCAAAATTAGGGTCCGACACCTCTGTAGGTTGATTTTTGCGACTTCGGCATTTGCCCCGGTGGGTTCGCGGACCAGGAATTTTTCGTAAAGCGGCAACGCGGCTGCACAGTTGCCCGACAACCGTTCCGATTGTGCCCACGCGTACAGATAGTCGCCGCTTGGTTTCTGTTCATAGCCCCTACGAAATTCACGGGCTGCGGCGCCGTATTCTTTGGCGGCAAAAAGCGAGAGAGCCTGATCGATGTGGGCTTGCACGGCCCGCTCAACGGGCTGTGTTCCCGGTTGGGCGTGGCCCATCGTCGCGTCTCCCCAGAACTGGCCCCACACAGCCAGCATTGCAATTCCCCGCCTAAAAGGGCGGGAACGGCGCATCCAGATCCACCGGGCGTTTCTTTTCCGGGGGGGAAGCCCTAGGCGTGGCTGACGCCGGGGCATGGGGGG
>JAYUUT010000532.1:0-2564 GCA_043754455.1 Myxococcales bacterium | reverse complement strand
TCGAAGCCTTTGCAAAGGGGGTAGGGCCCTTTTGGCAAAAACTGCAGGAACCCGACGCGCGATCGGCTATACGCCTCACCTTAATCACAGCGGCCATCGCGGTTCCCTTGAACTTGGTCTTTGGTGTAGCGGCGGCCTGGCTGATTTCGAAGTATCGGTTCTTTGGCAAAAACTTGCTCATCACTCTCATCGATTTGCCGTTCAGTGTGTCGCCCGTGGTCTCAGGCCTTATCTATGTCCTGGTGTTTGGCAGTCGAGGTGTTCTAGGGCCGTGGTTGGAATCGCATAACATCAGCATCATCTTCGCGACGCCAGGCATTGTTTTAGCAACCGTGTTTGTCACGTTTCCCTTTGTCGCGCGCGAAGTCTTGCCACTCATGCAGGACCAAGGCAACGATGAAGAAGAAGCGGCCCTATCATTGGGCGCAGGTGGCTGGCGAATTTTCTTCCGCGTGACCTTGCCAAAAATAAAATGGGGCGTCTTATACGGAATCATTCTGTGCAATGCGCGGGCCATGGGCGAGTTCGGCGCGGTCTCCGTGGTCTCGGGGCATATCCGGGGGGAAACCAACACTATCCCCCTGCAGGTCGAAATTTTTTACAACGAATATGACACCGTCGGCGCCTTTGCCCTGGCGTCTTTACTGATGGTGTTGGCCCTGGCCACACTGGCCGCTAAAAAACTTGTCGAATACCACCAGGCTCATTCATGAACGTCACCGTCCGCAACGTCACCAAACGTTACACGCACAAAGGAACGCCGGCTGTCATCGACGCCAGTTTTACAGCCGTCTCGGGGGGAATTACCACGCTTTTGGGCCCGTCCGGATCGGGCAAAACCACGTTGCTTCGCGTGGTGGCGGGGTTGGAAACCGCCGACGAGGGTCAAGTCCTTTTCGATGACCGGGACATTACGCACGTGGCGGTACGAGAGCGGGGGGTTGGATTCGTATTTCAATCGTTTGCCCTGTTCAATCACATGACTGTGCGGCGCAATATTGCGTTCGCGCTCGAGGTACGAAAGACACCGGCCGCTGATCAGAAAGCGCGCGTCGACGAGTTGTTGGCGTTGGTGCAGCTTGAAAATTTCGGGGATCGATTCCCGTTGCAGCTTTCAGGCGGGCAGCGGCAGAGGGTGGGATTCGCACGTGCGTTGGCCTTCCGGCCTCGGATTTTGCTTCTCGACGAACCGTTCGGTGCGCTTGATACGCGTGTACGGGTTGAACTTCGGGAGTGGTTGACCCATTTGCACCAAACCACGTCCTTGACCACAATTTTGGTCACCCACGATCAAGACGAAGCCCTGGAATTGTCACAACAGATTGTGGTTATGGACCAAGGCCGCGTCGTCCAGACGGGATCCCCGACGCACATTTATCATCATCCGAAAACCCCGTTTGTTGCGTCTTTTGTTGGAACCGCAAACGTCTTTACCGGGCACGTGGAAAACGAAAGGGCGACCCTAGGATCCCTTTCCGTGAGCGTACCCGCCGGGGTGCCCAACGGTTCACGGGTCCAGGCGGTGGTCCGGCCTCATGAAGTTCGTCTGGCGAAAAATATTGCCGAAGAACACGGCCGGGCGGTGGGCACGGTCACCCGGACGGTGGGGGTCGGCGCGCACGTGAAGCTGCAACTCGCCTTGCCCTCGTCTGAAACCGTCACCGTTCAGTTGTCCAAGCTGGAAGCCGATGCAATGAGTCTTGCCGTTGGCGATCGTGTGATAGTCGACCTTGCGGAGGCAAAAATATTTGTTGAGGACTATGCGATATGATTTTCGATGACGTCGTCGCCACGGTTGGCCACACCCCGCTTGTACGTCTTCGCCGCGTGGGACACGGACTACCCGGGATCTTGGTGGCGAAGCTTGAGTCGCGTAATCCGACCGCCAGCCTAAAGGATCGGATCGCGGTCGCATTGGTAGACGATGCTGAACGCCGTGGCCTGCTGCGACCAGGTGGCACAATTGTCGAAGCCACCAGTGGCAACACGGGCATTGGTCTCGCGTTTGTGGCCGCCTCGCGGGGCTACCGTTTGCTTTTGACGATGCCAGAGACGATGTCCGAAGAGCGCCGCGCCCTGCTGCGGCTGTTGGGCGCTGAGGTCATCCTGACAAACGGAAGCCTGATGCGCGATGCTGTAGAGCGCGCCCGGCACCTGGTCACCGAGACGCCAGGGGCGATCGCCCTCGATCAATTTCGCAATCCCGCGAACACCGAGGTTCACCGCCGGACAACCGCGGAAGAAATTTGGCGGGATACGGATGGGAAGGTTGACCTGTTTGTTACAGGTGTCGGCACGGGCGGCACAATTACCGGCGTGGGGGAGGTGCTAAAGCAGCGAAAACCCGCTGTGCGCATTGTCGCCGTCGAACCCGAGAAAGCCGCGGTGTTGTCGGGAGGCGCTGTACGAAACCACATGATTCAGGGGATCGGCGCGGGGTTCGTTCCCCCGCTATTGAGGCGCGAGGTCATTGACGAAATCGTGACCGTGACTGAGGACGAGTCATTCGCAAACGCGCGTCGGTTGATCCGCGAAGAAGGCATCTTAGCGGGCATTTCGTCGGG
>JAYUUT010000531.1:0-10881 GCA_043754455.1 Myxococcales bacterium | reverse complement strand
GCGTGGTAGCGTGCGGTCGCAAATCCAATGACATCAGGCCGCGATCGCCGCACACTTGTGTTGGGTGTCATAGGAATTGCGGTTCTGGTGGGGGCCCTGGGTCTCCTTGCCGGGCGCGACCTGCTGAACCGGGCGCCTGGGCCGGCGGTAAAACCCCGCCACCCTGCGGATGCCGCCCCTCCTGTTGCCCTAGCGTTCACCGCGCCCCCGGTCGATGCCGGGTCACCGTCCCCAACGGCCTTTCGCCCCCAGGATCCGGCCTTCGCGCGCGTCGAAGCCCTCCTTGGCACGGTGACCTGGCTTGTGGGCGCCGATCGCAAGGCCGCGCAAGAAGGTGAACCCGCGCAGCCGGGGGCCTCACTTGCCACCGCGAGCCCCACGTCCCGGGCGCGGATCCTGTTCGGTGATGGTGTCTATGGGGAACTGCACCCTGGCACGACCGTGGCAATGGGCAAGGGGATAGACGATCCTGCCACAACCCGCGGCCTCGCCCTTCTGGGCGGCACCCTGGACATCATTTTGCCTAGGAACAGCAGCCGGTTCTCCGTCGCGTCGCCCCACGCGCAGATTGGCATGGACGCGCCCGCCCGTCTTCAGGTCGAAGTCTCTTCGGTGATGACACGCGTGGTGGTGATTGAAGGCACCGCCCGAATCGCCACCGCCGCCTCCGCAGTCGGAACCCTCATCTCCCCTCAGATCGAGGCGTTGGTCGGACCGACGGGCGAGATCCGCCAGGTCAGCCGCCGCCGCCCCGTCTGTCTGTTGGTGGTGCCTCGCCTTGATCTCGATCCATCAACCCAGGCGATTCGCCTGCGCCTTGAACGCCTGGGTTTCGACGTTCGTCCCCTGCAACCCAGCACAGGACTTCTGTTCGAAGCGCGCAGCGCCCGTTTGATGGCGGTCGGCACCGGAATCCCCGCAACCGCCCTGGATCGCCGCCTGCGCGCCTTGCCCATCCCCATTGTGGCCTGGAACAGTGCCGCCTTCGAAGCCCTGGCGATGACCGGCGCCTGCAGCACGGGGCACTGTGGCCAAGCCGCCGTAACCGCTGTGGTTGTTGAGGCCCAAAATCACATTCTAAGCGGCCGGTTGGGCGGCGACGCCAGCTTGGCGTTCACGCCGGGAATTAACTTTGGCGTTCCCGAGAAAGGCGCGATCCGCGTGGCCTCTATCCCCGGCGATGCAAAAAAACTGGCGGTATTTGCCTACGAAACCCACGCCACGACCCTGGACGGCCCTGCCCCCGCACGGCGGGTGGGCCTGTTCATGACGGCGAACACGGCCTTGCAGATGGAACCTGCGGGCTGGCGTCTGTTCGATGTGGCGGTCGCTTGGGCCGTGTCCGCCCAGTAGTCACAACATCCACCACGGTAGGGCTGTGACCCGATCTTCCAGCAACTGGGGCCTTGTGCAGCGACAGATCACGAAACCGTGTTTTGCGCGTTTTGGCTGTTCATCGAGAAAGTCGATCACGTGGCGCGCATCGGCACGCGTCGGGTTCTCTGTCCATTTGACCTGTATCGGCACCAGGGAATCGCCACGTTCGACGATATAGTCGACCTCCGCGCCCGCTTTGGTGCGCAAATACAGAAGCCGTCCCTGGCCCAGATAACAAAGGCGCTTCCACAGCTCGATCCCGACCCATTGCTCGAAAACACGGCCTGGGTCTGCCAGGACAGTTGCGGGGATCACCGACAGGCCGGCCGCCGCGTGGCGAACCCCCAGATCGAAAAACAAGAAGCGAGGCGTGGACAGCACGTGCTTGCGCACGCTTCCCGAGAAAGCCAGAACCTGAAAACCCATGAACATGTCTTCAAGAAGTTGATAGTGGCTTTTGACGGTAGGGACGCTGGTTCCCGCTTCGCGGGCAATGTTCGAATGGTTGACAAGCCCCCCGCTTTCGATCGCCGCTAGGCGTAAGAACCGCGCAAAGATCGGCCAGTTTTTGATAAGGCCCTCCCGGCGCAGCTCCTCTTCTAGGTAGACTTCACCATACGATCGCAGCAGCGCCTCGCGATCCGAAGGGGCGGCCAACGTCACACCCGGCAGATCACCAAATGTCAGTCGTTCGATAAGCGAAGCCGCGGGGAACAAGGGTGCCGCAATTTCATCGGGAAGGCCGACCAGCCGTCCCCCGGATCCCGAACGAGCCGTGTTGGACAACAACGCCGGGCGTTCGGGGATGACCAGTGGAAATAGTCGATGCAACATAGATCTGCCGGGAAGCAGATTGGCGCCCGAAACCCTCAGCTTGCGGGCAGAGCTGCCCGACAGAACGAAGCGAAAGCGCGTCTTGTCGCGATCGTAGAGGTGCTGGACGGCATCGAAGAGAGCAGGAACGGTCTGGATCTCGTCAACGAGGACGACGGCCGGACCGCGCCCCTTGTCGAGGGCCAGACATTCACCAACCATCCGATCGGGATCGGCCAGATACCGCGATCGCTCTGCCGGGCGAGACAGATCCAGGCTGAGGGCGGCATGGGGCAGCAGATCCCGCAGCAGCGTTGATTTCCCTGTCTGTCGGGCGCCGAAAAGAATGTGGACATACGGGCGGGCGAACGCCTGGCGCAGTCGAGCTGCCATCATCCGTGCCTGCATGACATAACTTTAATAAACGATTCCTTTTTTAAAGTCAACTAAGTCCGGCGTGTGGCGCCCCTTGTCCGACGCCGTATCCTGGGATCGTGGTCAGCCTCCCTGCAAACCGTGCGGATGATTTCGACGCCGACGTCATCATCATTGGCAGCGGATTTGGTGGGGCCGTCAGCGCCCTTCGACTGTCAGAAAAAGGTTACCGTGTGGTCGTGCTGGAGGCGGGCCGCCGCTTCTTGCCCCATGAATTTCCACGCAGCAATTGGCGCCTGGACCAGTTTTTGTGGGCCCCAAAACTTCGCTGGTTGGGCATCCAGCGGCTGACCTGGCTGGGTGACGTTTTGGTCTTGTCAGGCGCGGGCGTCGGCGGTGGTTCGTTGGTCTATGCCAACACCCTGATGCAGCCACCGCAATCGTTTTTCAACGACCCGCGCTGGGTTGGTCTTGATGATTGGCAGACCCGGCTGCAACCCCATTACAACGAAGCGCTGCGGATGTTGGGCGCCAGTGCCTCCCAATTTCTGGGACCCGCGGACGACGCGCTTCGGGCCGTCGCCGACGACATGGGTCGCGGGGACACGTTTCATCAACCAGCCGTCGGCGTGTATTTCGGGGACCCTGGGAAATCTGCACCCGACCCCTATTTCGGCGGCGCGGGTCCTGCGCGCACAGGTTGTACGTTCTGCGGCGGTTGTATGACCGGGTGCCGGGTCGGTGCAAAAAACACGCTGGATCGCAATTACCTGCACCTGGCCGAAACCCACGGCGCGGTCATTGAACCCTTGACCACGGTGGATGACATCACCCCCATCGAAGGAGGCTTCGCCGTAAAAAGTCACCGTACGGGGGCATGGTGGGGCGGGCGGCGGGTGTTCCGCGCCGGGCGCGTGATCGTCTCAGCCGGGGTGCTGGGCACCGTAAAACTTCTATTGGCGTGCCGCCAGAAAGGATCGTTGCCCCATTTGTCCCCACGTCTAGGGGATTTCGTACGGACAAATTCGGAAACGATTGTCGGCACGGTGAACCGCCACAGCAACAAAGACATGTCCCGCGGCCTGGCCATCACCTCGGGATTTCGTCCTGATCCCGACACACATATCGAAGTGGTACGGTACGGCGCCGGACACGACGCCATGGGGCGCCTAGGCACCCTGATGATTGATGGGGCCAGGGGCCGTTTGCACCGGATGGTGCGGTGGATCGAGACTGTGGCCCGGCACCCCTTGGATTTTCTGCGTACCTTGAAACCTTGGGGCTGGGCCAAGGCCGCCACGATCCTCCTGGTGATGCAACCGCTAGACAATCATTTGCGGCTCACGCTGTCGCGTGGCTGGCTGGGACGGCGCCTACGCAGCCACAACGACACCGGCGCCCAACCACCGGGGTTTATTCCCGCTGCCAATCTGGTCGCCCGCCAGATGGCCAAACGCCTGAACGCCGTCCCCGTCGCGTCGATCAACGAAGTGTTTCTAAACGCCCCCATTACCGCCCATATCCTCGGCGGTTGCACAATGGGCCGGACCGCCGAAGAAGGTGTCATCGATCGGGATCACAACGTGTTTGGTTATCCCGGTCTGATGATCTGCGACGGCGCCGCTGTGCCCGCAAACCCGGGCGTAAATCCGTCGCTGACCATATGCGCCCTGACGGAACTGGCGATGAGCAAAATCGCGCGGAAATAGGAGGTATTGGGGTTCAGTCGAACTTGCCAGCGACGACGTTCGCGTTACGGTCTACGGTAAATTTTTTCATGCGGGCCACGAACGGTGCCGCGTCGCAGACCGCCATCGTTCCTGACACCTTTGCTTCGTCCTGCGAATACAGCGCCAGCACCTCGTCGATGGCTTTTGCCACGTTCTCGGGCGCAAATTCATTCGTGGCCATTTCTTTCCAGCGCGCCTTCAACTCATCGCGGTACGCCTTGATGAAGGCGTCCTTAAGGAAGTTGTTCCATTTCACGCTGGCGGCAGCAACCGAACCCGGCGCTGGGAAGGGGTCGGTTTCGGTGCGGTTGCTGCGGTTGTCTTCCTCGCCAACCCAGAACGAGTCGTTGGCCAGGAGAAATCCCCCAAAGAAATTGTCGAAGTCCCACGGCAGGAACATCCACTTGCCATCGGCGGCGCGTTTGTAGAGGAAGAAGTTCTGGAAGAAGTCGTCCCACGGCCCCATCCAGTTCACGGCGGCAATGTAGTTCATGGTCAGCTTCATGTCGAAGTTGTCGGTGAAGAACTTTCTAATGGGCTGGATGCCCGCCCTCCGTGCCACGTTCAAATCGCGGATCAGTTGCATCGCTTCGGTCGACTCGGTCTTCCAGCTTGGCTCCGTGCGATCGTAGTTGTAAGTGTAACGCTGTTCGGCGGTGTACCCGCAGCCTGCCATTATTTCGCGTCCATCCGCAAACGCAAACGGCCCCTGATTCCCGTTGTATCCAACCACCTTGAACAGGTCGCCCACTTTGTGGGTCTTGCCAAAAAACCGCTGAAGCATGTCACCGTCGACGTGCTCGACATCGGTGAAGTAGTGAATGTAGGTACCGTTGATGTAGAGCCGTCCCAGATCCACATGCGAACTCGGGATACCAAGTTGCTCGAAGATCTTGCCGCCCACCCCCGTGGTGAGGAAGCCGCACTCATTGGCGCGCTTGCTGAGGACCAGATCCCTGCGTTTGTCGTCCATGGGCGCATATTTGGCGAACGAAAAATGCCAGGACGGCGCCGTCAGCGGGTTCGGCGCGGTTGGACGTTCCGATACCGGGAACGCGACGACGGTCGGGCCGTTGGCGCGGTTGTAGGGACTACCTTGATACCGTGCCATGACGTCGTAGGGACGACCGTTCGCAACCAGTACAGCCGGCACACGCTTGTCCCAGGCCGGGTTGACCTTGCATTGGGCGGGAGCGCCTGGAACCCGTCCCGGCCTGACATTGAGGAATAGCTCGGCCCACTTAGCCTTGGAAATGAACAGACGATAGGCGGGCGCCTTGCCGGAGACCGCCGGTCCAACGAAATACGCGTACCATTCGTAGGGATCCGAGTCGCGAGGCCCGATCGGCTCCATTCCCGTGCCCCGATCGCCGATCACCCGGTACCGCACGATCGAACTATCCGGGGACGGTGGCAAACTGGCTTCCCACCCCGCGGCGCCCTTTGTCATGGCGACCTTAGTGGTCGGCTCGCCTTCCTTCTCCAGGTCATCGATGAAATATTCGACCTGCGGCGAATTGACGGTTCCGCGGCCCGAGAACACAGCGCGCACAGTCACGCTGTCGGTCGCTGCGAACGTCGTCTTCATCGGGTCCGTCTTGCTTACCGTCACGATCTGCTCGACGACGGGCAGGACCTTGCCCAGCGAGGGGCTCGCGTTACCGGGTGTCGAGGCATCAAGAGCGGATGCGATCCAGTTCGAGGGCTCCTGTGGCGACACCTCGTAGCTGAGACGCTCGAGGGAACGCCCCTTGAACTGGTGGTCTTTGAAAGGCACGCTGGGGGCTTTGAGCCATGCCTCGCCGGCCCCGAGCGCGTCACCGCCAATCGGCCATGGTGCCCGGTCCGAGAACTTGAAGTCCTCGACCACGGCACCGGCGGCGTCGACCATCGTAACGCGCCCGCCGTTGTTGTTGAGCTGGCCCTTGTATGGCCCCACGACCGTCCCGGCATCGATCTTCCACACCGTGATCGTCGCGACAACATCTCGGGCGATGACGAGATGCTTTTTCGGCGGCAGGGTCGTCTTGCCGAACGCGAACTGAATGTCGCCCGTCAGTTTCCATCCTGATAGATCCACCGCGCCGTCGCTGCGATTCGCGATCTCGATGAACTCGTGCGTCTCGTCGGCCCCCAGCTCGAGCAACGGGTGATACATGATCTCGGAGATCACGACCCTGGGCGGTTTGTAGTCGACCGGGCTGCCTTGGCCTGCGCCCCCGTGTAAGCCAGCGTCGCTCGTGGGCTTTCTATCCGCCCGAAGGGGGCTGTCGTCCTTAGCGCAGCCGGTGATCGCGAAGCCGGCAAGGAGGCCCAGGGCCAACCTCTTCGGCATATTTGTAGGTCTCAAGGCACGCCTCCGGAAACCTATTCGCCGGGAGAGGCCGGACCGGGACAAAAAGATCGGGCGAACGGCATTCCGGCAGGGCCCCGCATCTTTTTGTCCCGGTATCGCCGCGTGCCACGAAAAAGGGTCAGCAGCCATGAAGATGAAAGCAAAGACATTGGTCCTGGGGCTCCTGATAGGGGCGACGATGATTGGCTGCGGGGGAGCCGACAGCCCGGGTCACGCGTCCGATGGCGCATCCAGGGGCAGTTCCGGCCAGGACGGCTCCGCGGCGAGCGCGGGCCGCGCGGGCTCAGGTGACACCAACGGTTCGACGGGGATGGGCGGATCCCCTGGCGGTGGTGGCGCCGCCGGTGCGGGCCAAATGACTGACGCTGCCGGGGCAGTGATTGTGAAGGATGGCGGCGTGGTTCCGTCGGATTCGGCGATGGTCGCCGCGTCCGCGGGGGTCCCCGCACCCTGGAAGACGGAAGACATCGGCGATGCGGCGAAAGGCAAGAGCGTCATCCTCGCGGGCCCCGCGGCGATCACGCTGCAAGCCGGTGGCACCGAGATCGGCGGCGTGGCCGACTCGTTCCAGTTCATCTATACACCCCTGACGGGCGACGGCGAAGTACAAGTGAGGATCGGAAGCCTCGACAACGTCGTCGAGGCCACCGCCGGCATCATGCTGCGCGCTTCGCTCATGCCGAACGCACCCAACGCGTACATCGCTGTGCTTGGCGACAAGGCGGCGGGTGGCCGCTTTCAATTTCGCAAGACCGCAGGTGGCGCTACCGAAGCGCTGGACCTCGATGCAGCCACGAAGATCGGCGTGTTCCTTCGCCTCACACGCGAGGGCAAGACCGTGACCGCGTACCGTTCGACGACCACCCGTCAGACCTGGGCAAAGCTGGGAAGCGTCGACATCGACCTGCCGGCGCAGGTGCTGGTCGGCGTGGCGACCCAGGCCAAGAGTGCGACCACGGTGGTGAACGCCCAGTACAATTACTTGCTGGCCAACAACCTCCGCGGCAACCCCGCAACTGCTGCCTGGGAACAGGTGGACTTCGGCACCATGGCAGGCGTGGTTATGCGGGACGGCAACTCCATCAACGTCAGCGGTTGGGGCGAAGTGCTCAGCGCGAACCAGGACTTCGCAACGTACCTCCTGCAGAACGTGACAGGCCCGTACACCATCACCGCTAAGATCAGCAGCGTTGGCACCACAGACTCATTGTTGTCTCGCGCGGGCCTCATGTTTCGAGAAAGCACTCCGTCCACCGTCGGGCGCACCAACGCTCACGCGATGATAAGCGTCACGTCCGGCAGCGGGGTCTTGTTTCAGAGCCGCAGCCCCGGAGGCGGTCAGGCCGTGGAGAACATGACAAAAAACATGGTCAAGGCCCCGGTCTGGCTGCGCCTGGAAAAGTCAGACAAGGGGGCGTTGAGCAAGTTCGTTGGCTCGTACTCCCTCAATGGCACAAGCTGGACCGTAGTGGACACAGCCATGTTCAGCGTCTCTGAGCCGATCATGGTGGGTGTCATCGTGAACGGCAGCAGCCTGACCACACTGAGTACGGCGAAAATCGAAGAGCTGAACCTGACGACGCCGGGGCCGGCAGGGCCAGTGGACGCAGGCGCACCCGACGCCGCTGCCAAACCCGGGAAGTTGTGATGCGGGGCCGCGGTTAAACGAAACGCTGACGTCCGAGGCGTGACCGTGTCAAACTGGGTTTGTGAGCAAGGCCTTTACAAAAGAGGATGCGGTTGATGTGCCGCTTCCCGTTCCGCGGCGTGCCACCTTGCCAGCGGGGCAGGAAAACTACGTCACGGCGGCAGGGTTGCAAGCTCTGCGCGTTGAGCGGGTGGCATTGCTTACGCAGCGAAGTTCTGTTGCACACGACGCGGCCACGTTGACACGCATTCACGCGCAACTTACGGAAATTGAATCGCGCATAGCAACTGCCGTCACCGTGGTGCCTGCCGATTCATCACGCGTTCGTTTTGGTATGTTCGTTCTTGTCCAAAACGACGAAGGCGTTCAAACGCACTATCAAATTGTTGGCGTCGATGAAGCCGATGCGAACACGGGTCGGCTTTCTTTTTTGTCACCGCTTGCGCGCGCGCTTTTGGGAAATGCAGCCGGTGACACCGTAAGTGTGCGGACACCGCATGGGGAGAAATACGTAAAAATTGTGTTGGTGACGTTGCACGGGAACGCAGCCACCAGCACAGTGGTGTGAAGCGGGCCTACATTTGCGCTGGGCGGCCCACGATGGGGGCCAATTTTTGCTGCTTGAAGCCCACGTTGAACTTCTGATCAAAGGTCATCTGCCCGTCCGCGAATCGAAGCGTCACTGTCAGGACGAAGGGCGTTTCGGTGAAACACATTTTCGCGACAAAAGTGTCCTCGGCAATCCACGCCCCGCTTGCTGCCACGGCCCGATCGGCGGCCCCGGGAAGTGTAAGGCGGCCCGTCTTCCATTCGTTACGCCCAAGATCGATCCGCGCCTTCCGCCCCGCGAAGCCCAACGTGAGAACCGATGTAGATCCCGAATCGAGAGTCACGGATTCGACCTTGTGATCGTTTACGGAAAAGGAAAACGTTGCTCCCGAGATCCGCGTGGCCTGAGGCGACGACGGCTGCCCCTGCACAGGTCGCAGCGACAGATGCGCAAGCCTGTCGGCAAGTTTCTTCTGGGACTCCTCGTTTCGAGCAAGGGGGCGCGGCTGCATCGCCGGAAGTAATTCCTTCCAGACTAGATTTAAGACATTTTGCATGTCGGCTAACCCAGCTGTGATGGCAAGCACGGCGTCTTGCGCGGGCATCACCAGACAGTACTGACCGAATGCACCGTCACCGCGATAGGCGCCGTTGCGCGAACGCCAAAATTGGAAGCCGTAACCTTGATCCCAGTCGCTTGACGGGTTGCTACCATTTGATACTTGCCGGGTCGTGGCCAGGTCAACCCACGCGGACGGCACCAACTGCCGTCCCTGCCATTTTCCCTTTTGTAGATAAAGCTGCCCCAGGCGGGCGACGTCCTGTGTACGCAGACTGAGGCCATAACCCCCAAGCGTTATGCCCTGTGCGTTCGTATCCCATGTCGGATTTTCGATACCCAGCGGAGCGAACAGACGCGGGCGCAGATATTCCAGCACCGACTGCCCCGTGACCTTTTGGACGATGGCAGACAACATGAAAGTCGCGGCTGTGTTGTACTTGAAATGCGTGCCCGGCTTGTGCGGCACGGGCTGGGCTAAAAAGGTCTTGGCAGAAATCACATCCGCGGCCGGCGATGGTTCATCTTGGTGACCTGTCGACATGGTCAGTAGATCTCGCACGCGCATCGCCTTCAAGTTTGCGCTGGGCACGGCAGGGGTATCGTCAGGGAAAAATTTCAGCACGTCATCGTCAATGCTGAATTTTCCGTCCGTCACCGCCAGACCCACGGCTGTGGACGTGAAACTTTTGCTCAGCGAATACAGTTCATGGGGCGACCCGGCGGCGTACGGCGCCCACGAACCTTCAGCGACGATCTTTCCGTGTCGGATCAGCACAAGGCCGTGCAGTGAATCAATTTTCTCCTCGGCGGTTTTTAGAAACGAAAGGATCGCTTCGGACGAAATCCCCTGCGCCTCGGGGCCGCTGTGGGGCAACGCAGCCCCGGCAACAGCCCGTCCACTGATACTGGTGCAGGCTATTGCGAAAACAGCGAAAAACAGGGTCGGGTTCATGGGCGGAAGCTACCACGTGAGATCGCCAAAACGCGCTAAGATGGCCGTCCGGTGAAAACCAACGCCGCCCGCATTCTGGACACCCTCGGGATCCCCTACGAACTTCGCGAATACGAAGTCGATCCTGACGACCTTTCGGCAGAAACCGTGGCCAGGAAAGTCGGGATGCCTCTTGATCAGGTTTGGAAGACCCTGGTGGCCCGGGGCGATCGCACGGGCGTCTTGCTGGCCGTGTTGCCCGGCAGCGCTTCGTTGGATCTAAAAGGTTTGGCGCGGTTGACCGGCGACCGGCGCGTCGAAACCGTTGCGCTCAAAGAAGTGCAGCCCTTAACGGGCTACATCCGCGGCGGCGTCACAGCGCTTGGAGGCAAAAAGGACTATCCCGTTTTCGCCAACGAAACCTTAGAAGTTTTCGACATCGTGTCAGTCTCGGCCGGTGTTCGGGGCACACAGATCTTGCTGGCACCGGGGGACTACATTCGTGCGGTCAAGGCCACCCTCGGTCCCATCGCCTTGGTC
>JAYUUT010000530.1:0-3631 GCA_043754455.1 Myxococcales bacterium | reverse complement strand
CGGGTTCGACGACGTAGGGGAGTGGGGAACCTGACGTGGTTCTCGGTGGTGGATGTCGTGCAGGTCCTGACGCAGCAGTCGGACTACCAGGCGGCGCAGAACTACTGGAAGGTCTTGAAGCACCGTCTGAAGAAAGAAGGATCTGAGTTGGTTAGAGCTTGTAACCAACTGAAACTTCCGGCCGCCTACGGCAAGAGCCACCTGACCGACGTGGGCAACGCCGAAACGCTGCTGCGTTTGGTGCAAACTGTGCCGAGCCCGAAGGCCGAGCCCGTCAAGCTGTGGTTGGCGAAAGTCGGCTACGAGCGCATGCAGGAAATGTCCGACCCGGGGCGTGGTCTGGATCGTGCGCGGGCCACCTGGCAGAAGCATGGCCGCAGCGACAAATGGATCCAGCAGCGCATGACGGGGCAGGAGACGCGCAACAAGCTGACGGATCACTGGGCCGCCCACGATATCAAGAAGGGCGACGAGTACGCGATCCTGACAAACATCATTCATGAGGAATGGTCGGACGTCAGCGTGAAAGATCACAAGAAGGTGAAGGGCTTGAAGAGCCAGAACCTGCGCGACCACATGAGCGAGGCCGAGCTAATCTTCACGGCGTTGGCCGAGCTTTCCAAGCGGCAGATTGCCGAGACTGTGGACGCCACGGGCATGGAACAGAATGCATCGCCAGCGAAAACCGGCGGCCGCATTGCGAAGCGCGCGCGGATGGAGCTGGAGTCGAAGACGGGGAAGAAGGTGGTGACGGGGGACAATTACTTGCCGCCGAAAACCGGGGCGAAGCGGGTCGGGGGGAAGCGATTGTTTTCTCGTCGCTGAGGTGACGTCGGTAAGGCATGATGTCTTAAAATTTGAAGGGCTGCTGTTGCGGATCGGAGCTTCCCCCACGCACTCCACCCGCCCCAATTGTGCTATCGTCCGGCCCGGCGAGCGGTGAGTTGAGCATCATAGGCGCACGAATCAACAACTATGAGGTGACGCAGCTCCTGGGTGAGGGGGGCATGGGCATGGTCTATCTGGCTATGCACCCCGTGCTCAAGCGAAGGGCGGCGGTCAAAGTGTTGCGCCCTGAATTCTCGCGGGACGAACAGCTCACCATCCGGTTCGTCAACGAAGCACGTGCGGCAAGTGCGATCCGACACCGCAATATTATTGAAATTATTGATGTAGGGACAATGCCCGACCTAGGCGTCCCCTATATCTTGATGGAGTTTCTGGAGGGAGAGAGTTTGGCGGCTCGACTTCGGAGGGCAGAGCGTCTTTCCGTGAAGGACGTCGTCGAATTCGCGGCCCAGGCTGCCGATGGCCTGGCAGCCGCGCACGCCAAGGGGATCATCCACCGCGATCTTAAGCCTGACAATCTGTTTCTGGTGCCCGATTCTCACGAGGGCACGGAACCGCGCGAATTGTTGAAGGTGCTGGATTTCGGCATCGCCAAGTTGCGCGGCGATTGGGGACATAACGAATCTGCGAAGACCAGCACGGGATCGATCATGGGAACGCCCCCTTATATGGCGCCGGAACAGTGCCGGGGGCTTTCGGACGAAATCGACGCGCGGTCCGACGTGTATGCGTTAGGGACCATCCTGTTCGAAATGCTGTGTGGGCGTCCCCCCTTTGTGTCCAAGGGCTGGGGCGATGTCTTGATGATGCATTTGACTGCGTCTCCGGAACGTCCCAGCGTGTTGACGCCGGGGGTGCCTGGGTATCTTGACGATGTCATCCTCAAGGCGCTGGCGAAAAATAAGGAAGACCGTTTCCAATCCATGGTGGACCTGCGACGGGCCCTGAGGGCGGGTCCGGCTAACCCGGACGTTGCCTCCGCTGGACTGGCTTCGCGGCCAGACTTTGTGCCTGTGAACCCGACGGTGCTTTTGGCGCCGGCTCAACGGTCTGAACCCTTGCCCGTGACACCGGCGATTCGGACAACAACCACTCTGTCCAGTGTCGCAGGCGTCCGCGAGGCGATGGGATCTGACATCGATGACGACTTTCCGCCGCCCAATCGCCAGTCGCGGCGGGTGCTGATGGGGGTGGTGGGCGTGGCGGTGGCAGCGGCGGTGGCCTTCGTCGTTTTGCGCGGAGGATCTAGTCGACGACCCGCCGGTGGCGTGTCGGCCCAGGGAGCTCCCCCTTCCGCACCTGAGGCCATCGTCCCTGCGCCCCTGCCAAAACCGGCGTCGCCTCGGGTCGACGAACACGCAGCGGGTTTAGCCTTAGAACCGGCGATCCCGCCCCGCGTGCCCCCCCTGCCTGGTCCCCCAGCCGCCCCAGAGATTCCGACGCCGCGGAAACCCCACAAATCCGGCACGCGATCGGTCCGGCGACAGGCAACCCCGCCAGCTGTATCGCCCGCCCCCAAGCCCGACAAGAAAGAACCCTTCGCTTTATGAAGTCTTGTTTATTGACCCTATCGTTGTTCATGCTCCTTCCAGGGATCGGGGCAAGGTCCCGCGATGCCTTTGCACAGGCTGAAGACGCCCGCGACGTGAAAGCCCGCGAACTGTTCACGGTTGGCAAATATCAAGACGCGATCGATCTATATGGCAAGCTGTACGCGGAGACCCTGCATCCGACGTATCTGCGAAATGTGGGGCGCTGTTATCAGATGATGGGGAGTGCGGATCAGGCTATATCCAGTTTTCGGGATTATTTACGTCGATCCAAAAACCTGACACCCGATGCGCGCGCCGAGGTGGATGGGTTTATCCACGAGATGGAGGCGTTGAAGCAAAAGCAGGCCGCCTCGAAACAGCCGGAAGAAAAGCCGGTGCCTTCCGCAGCAGGCGTACCACCGCTGGCACCTGCGCTTCGAGCGGTGCCGTTGGATCATCCGGCAACGACGGACGCCCTTGGCCTTGCCGCCACCCACCCCGCACAGTTAGAGGCAGACAAGGGAAAGTCGAACACCAAATGGTGGGTTTGGGGTGGTGCAGGGGTCTTGGCTGTGGGGGCCACGGTGGCCGCAATTCTGTTTCTGCAAGGCGGGGGGCAGGGGAACCGGCCTACCTCCGATTTGGGCTGGCACAAAGGCGGCGGGTGAAATGGGCACCGTGATGTCGTCTGGGCGGGGGCGCGCTGCGCTTCTGTTTTCCGTCCTGTGGCTGGCGGGGGGCGATGCTTGTAAGCAGGAAAACGCGACCACAGGCGTCCTTCTGACGGTTGATGCCAGCCGGGTGGGGGGATTCTCTGCAATAACGTCGCTTGGCATTTCGACGGGACGTGATGGGGCTGTTCCCCAGGCGATCCCGGACAGTCCCATTTCCGTGGCCTCAAGGGGAACCGGAGACACCCGCACGGTGGGCGTTCTTCTGTCCGCAGGACGTTACGCGATCACCGTAACGGCCATAGGGAAAAATGCGGCATCCATTGGCGGAGGGCAGGTTGAACTCACGGTGATCGAGGGGCTGCCCACGACGGCGATGGTGGTGCTGGAATTGGGGGCCGCGTTTGCGGGAATCAAAGGGGACGCGGGTCCCGCAGATATCGGAGGTCAGCCAGCAATGGGTGCCGACGGCGGGGCAGTTGGCGGCGGTGGAAATGGAGGGGGAAGCGCAATGGGGGGAACACGAGGAAGTGGGGGGGCTCCGGGAATGTCGGGAAGCGGGGGGGTAGGAATGGGGGG
>JAYUUT010000529.1:0-2633 GCA_043754455.1 Myxococcales bacterium | reverse complement strand
GAAATCCCATGCGTATCGGCGTGACGGTCCACCAAGCGACGGTAGCGCACGCCCTCGCAATTCCGGAACACCCCATTTACCAACGCCCTCAAATATCGTTGAGATCGTGGCCTTTGTTGAGATCGTGGACTTTGTCGAGATCGTCGGCTTCCACCCTAAAAAACAGCCCCTCCACCCCTCAAAATTCCCTCGTTCTTCCCTCATGCGCACCAAATTCCCTCGTGACCGCCCCCCAACCTCAGCCCGACCCCCAATTCCCCAACAATTACCGCAATTTCCTGGTGGGCGTTGAAGGGATTGAACCTTCGACTTCCACCGTGTGAAGGTGGCACTCTGCCGCTGAGTTAAACGCCCCGAGATCCGGAAAATAGCCTTGGCCTTTGCTGCGGTCAACCCTATGACGTACAAAATCGGCAATGATGCCGGGGATGTTGGCTGACCGCGTGGAATCGTGGCGCGGGCGGACGCACGTTCTGGGCGCGGTGGTGCTGGGGCTGATCATGGGGTGGGCGGGGACGTCGGCGTCCTGGTCGCTGGGAATCAACTGGGATACAGCGGGATACATGACCGACCTGGCGTCCGGGCGGCAGGGGCCGTTCGCGCTCCCGTGGACCTCGCATGTGGGCCTAGGGCCGCTTTTTTCTTTAGGCATCCACGCGGCACAGTTCTTTGGGGGGACGGCGCTGGACGGTGTGCGGTTGCTGACGGCCCTGGCCTTGGGGGCGGCGGCGGCCATCCATGTGGATGTGGCGTCGCGGCTATCGGGATCACGGTGGCTGGGGGCAGTGGCGACGACGTTGTTTTTGCTGTCGTGGGGTACGGCTATGCTGGTGTTCACCTGGGAGGACAATCTGTTGTTTTTGCCCTGGGTGCTGGCCGCCATGCGGATCGGGATCGTCCGGGGCGCGTGTTGGCGATGGCGGGACACGATTGTTGCGGGGGCCCTGTTGGGTGGAGGCACCCTGATGTCGTGGCAGGCGGCGATGTATCTGCCGCCGGTCGCCTATTTGCTGTTGTCGCGCGGGACAGGCAGACGCCTGCACCTCGTGGGAATGGTAGGAACCATGCTGGGGGTTCGGGCGTTGTGGGCAGCCTGCCTTATCGCCCTTGGCAGTGAATCCGTAGGTGCTGTGATTCGGCAGGTGTTCGGGCGTCCGGAGCCCAGCTTTTTTCCAAAGGGATTGGCAGGATGGTTGGATCTTTTCGCCCACTGGCCGACTGTGCTGCGACATCTGGGGATGGGGGTGATGGCCCAGGCGGGGCCCTATGTGACGGACGCACGCCAGGCGCGAGCCGTGGCCGATGTCGTTGGGGTGGCAATGTTGTTGGTGGTAGGCGTGCTGATCTGGTGGTCGGGACGGCGGAGGCCGTGTGGCCTTCGTGGGCTGCTGGTTGGCCTCTTGCTGCTGTTGCTGGCTTCGGCCCTGTACCTGGATCTGCCGGCCGACAAACACAAACGCTACGATTTTCTGCCGCCTATGTTGTCTTGGATTGCGGTTGCAGGTCTCGCCGCTGTATCGCGGGGCAGGCGGTTGAAGGTGGCTGTGACATTTTTCGTGCTGTTGGTCGGTGTTTCAACGTGGGCGTCCCATGCCAGACAATGGACCCAGATTCTGCACTTACAGCCGCCGGGCTACCACACACGCGAAGGAATGACGTGGTTTGGTTATGCGCGAACGCTGCGACGCAAAACGCCCTTAGCTTGTGGGTACGTTTTCAGTTTGGACGAAGTTCTGCATGCCCGCTACCAACTAGAGATCCAATCAGCTTTGTTGTCAGAACTGCCCGGGCTTGTCGTGGTTGGTGACCCGGCCCTGGTGGCGGATTGGCCGCGCCCGCTACCCGTTACAGCCGTGGCGGATGTCGTCGCTGGCACCTTGCCGTGTACCTGGTTTTCAGACGGCGCAAACACCGTGTGCGGCCGGTCGCACTAACTGGGTCGTTTGGTAGGGGGGAATGTTTCGTCGCGGACGGCCAGAATGTCTTCGGGCGAAAAATCGTAGTTTTCGCGACAGAATTCGCAGGTCACCGATGTGTTTTCGTTGGTGGCCAGCAGTTGATCCAGTTCATGTCCCAACAGCGCCAGGGTTGCCCGGGCGCGAGCCCGCGAACATGGGCACAAATAAACCAAAGGGCGCACGTCTAGCGCTGTCCATCCGGCGTCAGGCCCGATGACTTCAACGGCCAGGGCATCCGCGCTGATTGCGGCCAAAGGTGTTGCAAGGGCGTCGACCAATCCGTCGGTGCGCAGACGTTCCCGCAGGGTGGCCAACAGATCGGTGACGTCCCCATCAGGCAGGGCTTGGACCAGAATGCCTGCGGCGCAGGCGACTTGTCCCTCAGCATCCAGCAACACGTCGCAGAACAAGGCGCTGGGAATTTGTTCGCTGTCGGCAAGGTACTGTTCAAGATCAGTGTCGATCTGTCCATTTGCGATGGCGGTTTGGCCGCTGACCAGTTCGCGCAGCCCCAGGTCGCGCACCACCTGGACCAAACCACGGGTGCCGATGTGCGGGCCCAGATTGACCCGGCCGCTGTGGAAATCCTCTACTGCGGCATCGGGGTGTTTGATGGACACGCGCACTTCGCCCTCGGCATTGGCATCGACCGTGACGGTGCCCAGGGGCCCGTCG
>JAYUUT010000528.1:0-8357 GCA_043754455.1 Myxococcales bacterium | reverse complement strand
GGGGGGGGGGGGGGGCGGGGGGCCGAGGCAGCCCGGAATGGCGCCCGATCTGTGCAGCGCGGGCCGCTGGCCAGATCCCGGTCGCTCACCGGTGCGCCGCCTGACCCGCTTCGAGTACACAACACCGTCCGGGATCTGCTTGCTCCGCGTCCTCAATCGCAAAAATTCGCCCGTGGCCGAAAAAAAGATCGGTCCGGGACTGAGCCGCTTTTTCCGGAAGTCCCCACCCTATGTATGGAGAGCCCCGCTTTGAGGGGTGCGTTGCAGAGAGGAACGAAATGTTTCGATCCACACAGTCATGGTGCATTGGCATTTTTGGACTTGGCCTGGGCTGCAGCCCGGGCAGCATCGGAGACGAGTCCGGTGAGGCGTCCCGCATGGCGGGTGCACAGCCCAGCTCGCCGACCGGCGCCAATGGGGGCCAAGGTCTAATCCCGACGCCAGCTCCCGGTGCGATGCCCGGTGCTCCGAACAGCGGGACCATGATGCAACCGGGTACGCCCAACGCGCCTGGCATGCTCAGTGCGCCCGTGCCGACGCCAGCGGCCTGTTTAGGCAAGGCACCTGATGTGGGATTTGCACCCTTGCGGCGATTGACCCGCGATCAATATGTCAACGCTGCCCGCGACCTATTGAAGGGCACCACCGTCTCACCAGATGTGCTCAGTCCCGACGAACAAATCGGCCCCTTCAAGACGAACGTCGTTGGTTCCGTCAGCGATCTGGTCAGCCTGCAATACATGGAGGCCGCCGAGGGTCTGGCCAAGGCCGCGATGCCAAAACTGGACGCCATCTTTCCCTGCGATCGCATGACGGCCGGGGACGCGGGCTGTGCCGATCAGTTCATCGACAAGGTCGGTCTGCGCATCTACCGTCGCCCGCTGACGGCCGACGAAAAAGCTCGCTACAAGGGGGGGTACACGACCCACGCAGCCCAAGGTGGCTACGCCAATGGCGTGCGCGTAATTCTTTCGGTCATGTTGCAGTCCCCGAATTTCTTGTACCAAGTCGAGCAAGGGGTGGGCACTGGCGCAGTCGTACCGCTTGATTCCTATTCAGTCGCCTCGCGGTTGTCGTTCTTCCTCTGGAGCTCCATGCCAGATGATGCGCTGTTGGGTGCGGCAGCCGGTGGACAGTTGAATGACCCGAAGGCGCTGCGCACTCAAGCCGAGCGCATGCTGAAAGATCCGCGCGCCAAACGAACGCTCGCCAGCTTTCACGAGCAGTGGTTGGGGCTTGGCGCGTTGCCGACCCTCAGCAAAGATCTCAAAGCGTATCCAGGCTTCACTGCGACCCTGCGCTCGTCGATGGCCGCTGAGACTGGCGACTTCGCCGACGCCGTCATTCGCGAAGGTGATGGACGCTTGGCAACGCTGTTTTCGGCAGCAACGTCCCCGACTGCTGACCCGGCGTTGCGCAAGCTCTACAGCGCAGGTGCGCCGGGGGCCGATGGTCAAGTAGCGCTGCCGGTGCGAGAGCGCTCAGGCTTGCTGACCCAGGCGGGTTTTCTGGCCACCCACGCAGGTACCAATCAATCGTCGCCGGTTCGCCGAGGTGTGGCGATCATCAAAAACGTGATGTGTGCCACCTTGCCCGATCCACCTGCGGGTGTGAACGCTGTCGCTCCGGATCCGTCCCCAACGTTGACCACCCGCCAGCGATTCGAAGAGCATGAGAAGTCTCCTTCGTGCTCGGGCTGCCACAAGTTGATCGACGGTGTGGGTTTAGGTTTCGAGAACTACGACGGCATGGGCACCTATCGCAGCACAGAAAACGGAAAAACGGTGGATTCTCGCGGCGAATTGGTGATCGGTGACGCCGCCACAGTGGGCGCTTTTTCCGACGCTGTCGCCTTGGCAAAGAAGTTGTCAGTCAGTCCCGACGTGGCGACGTGCACCGCCAAACAGTGGATGCGATTTGCCCTGGGCCGGGGCGAGACGACCGCCGATGGCTGTTCCGTACAAGGCGCACTGGCGGCCTTTACGGGGTCGCAAAACAACGTGCGCGATCTGCTGACATCCATCACCACCACCGACGCGTTCCGGTACCGCCGGGCCGCCAAATAAAAGGTGCAGGAAAGGGAACAACCATGAGCATCCTGACCAAACGTCGCAACACCGACTTTTCGCGGCGAAACTTTCTTGGCTCACTGGGATTGGCGGCCAGCGCAGGTCCGTTTCTGCCGCTGCTGAACGCCAGTGGTGCCGAGCCAACCGTCGGCGGACGCCCGAAGCGCCTGTTGCTTATCTACACGCCTCACGGGACTGTATATGATCGCTGGAAGCCAACCGGCACCGATGCTGCCTGGCAGCTGAATCAGATCAATGCGCCGCTTGAGAAGTGGAAGTCGAAAATCAACGTCTTCACTGGCGTGAATTTTCCAAACAAAGGCGTAGGTGCGCCCCACACGAAGGGCCTGCCTTTGCTGTTCACCGGATCTCAGTTGGCTGAGGATATGACGTTTTCGCGCCCAGATGGATCGGGTGGAAAGTTTTTTGGCTGGAACACCGGGCCTTCATTGGACCAATTTTTGGTACAGAGGCTGAAGCCGCAGACGCTTTACCCGTCGATTGAATTCGGCGTCCGTGCCGGTGGGAACAACAACCCCGCTGCACGGATGATCTATACGGGCCCAGCGAAGCCGTTGGTCGCCGAGAGCAATCCCTACGCGATCTTCGATCGATTGTTTACTAAGAAAGGTGGCGATCAGCTGCGGGCTGAACGCAAAACGGCGATCGACATTTTGAAGCCCGAGCTGGACGCGTTGAAGGTGAAGGTCTCGTCTGAGGACAAGGACAAGATCGACGCGCATCTTCAGACCATTCGTGCGATCGAAACCCGGCTGGCTGCCAACGCGGCGGGGTTGTGCACAGGCCAGACGCAGCCGATGGGGCTTCAGGGCGCGATGATGAACGCAAACGCGATCGAAAACTCGGGCTGGACGATGGATCGCCAGTTGGAACTCATTTCGATGGCCTTCGCGTGTGATGTCACCCGTTTCGCCAGTCTGCAGTTCACCGTCGGAGACAACGATTCGCGCCCCTATCCGTGGCTGGGCATCATGGAAGGTCATCACGATCCGTTGACCCATGCGGGTGATTCCGACATGGCGGCGAAGGATAAGATGACCAAGATCTACACATGGTATCACGACCGCGTCGCCTACCTGCTCGACAAGCTGAACGCCGTGCCCGAGGGCAACGGCACTCTTTTAGACAACACGCTGGTGATTTGGGGAAGTGAGGTGGGCAAAGGAAACAGCCATTCGTACGACAACATTCCTTTCATCACCGCTGGAGGCGCTGGCGGAGCTGTCCGCACGGGGCGCTTGCTGTCGGCAAACAAGGCACAACACAACCGCATCTTGGTGTCGGCTTGCCATGCCTTCGGGGCGACCGACGTGACGACCTTCGGCAACCTCGACAACGCCACCGGTCCACTGCCTGGGCTCATGGTATAGACCACCGAACAGGTTGAAACAACCGGTGTGGCGCGCTCTGTGGCTTTGTCGGCCAACAAGGTGGGCAGCCCACGCTCACATCGGGAACGATCCGGTACCGAGGCATCAGCTCGAGGGCCCGCAAGGCAGCACCTGCGGCCATACGGCGGCCACCGCAACTGGGACAAAAGCCCCGCCCCTTGCACGAAAACGCCACCAGGTGTCGCGTCCGGCACGTGTCGCAATACAGATGCGCGAACCCTTTTTGTGGGATTCCACGATCTAGGAATCCTCGCAGTTCTTCCAGCACAAACCGCGGCAACGTTGCCCCCTCCCCTTCGTCGGTCCACCTTTGCTCGAACGTCGCTAGATGCCCCTGCATCACACCGTACAGCCCCGTCGTTTCGGGATGCCGCCCGCGCTCTCGAGGCCTTGACCCCCAGGAGGTCGCGTATTTCGATCACCCCCCACGCGATCGGCGCCGCCGCCACTGCCCTCGATTGAGCCCGTGCACCATGCGAGCAGCGCCGCGGCGAGCGCGCCCGAAAATCGCGTCGGAGTGAGCATGAACGACCGTTGCCTGCGCAACGGTGGTCTGCTCCCACCAAGAATGAGAGGGGGGGCAGTCTCTGGCCAACGGTGATTAGAGTGACAGCCTGGATGCAAGTGCCTGACCTGCCTCTGTGCGTTGTGAGAAGGGAGCTCGTCCTGTGTGTCTGCTGCATGGGGACCATCGCTGCGGCTTCAAAGGAGTTTTTTCATGATGAGAAGCACCACGATTGTCGCGGCCCTGTGCGGTGCTACCGGCTGCACGGGCGACATCGGATCGGACGGCAGGGCGGCGATCGGCGATCGGCGGGGCGAGGCTGCGTCCGCGGTGACTCCCTCCGCGGGGGGCATGGATACCGCGGGCGCCCCCGGAGGGACGGGTGGCGCGGGCGCAGCCGCAGCGCGCGGGGGGCCGAGTCAGCCCGAAATGGCGCCAGATGTGTTCAGCGCGGGCCGCTTGCCAGATCCCGGTCGCTCACCGGTACGCCGCCTGACCCGTTTCGAGTATAACAACACCGTCCGGGATCTGCTCGGAGACAAGACGCGCCCCGCCGATCAGTTTCCCGGCGATAGAGCGAAAACGGGCTTGGCGGCGACGCTTATGCTGCGAGAGTCCCGGAAAACTACCATCGGTCCGAGGCTTCGGGGGAATACGAACATCGCGAACGCACCCGTACGAATCATGCTTCAACCTCCCCATTCCTTTGCCGCCGACGCGACAAGTGTTCGGTCTGCGATTGTAGGCGAATCCTTACAGTCGCCCCTGATTAGGGCTGTTCACACGTATTGCGGGCGCCACGGCCACGAATACGGTGGTTTCCGCCGAATCTCGCTATCGTTGTCCGGACGAGTGGCTGAGTTTGCCATTTTCGCAGGGCCGAAACTCCTGCGGTGGTTTAGTTGAAACCAGACAGGCGCGACCACGGAACGGTTCGCCGTAGGAGTTTTTATGAAGTACTGCGGACCGCTGCGTATCCAAAACGGCATTTCGGCTGCGTGGCTCGTGGGCCTTGGGGGCCTGGCGTGCACCGGTGATATTTCCAGCCAAGACGTCCCACTTGATCACACGGCGCCAGCGGCAACGGCGCAGCCAACTGGCCAGTCTGGTCCGCCTGCGACTGATGGTTCGGGCGGCAAACCAAGCGGAGTTGCCCCAGGCGTGGGCCCATCCCTACCGAATCAACCCCAAGGTGCTGCTCTTGTGGCGGGACCGCCCGTGTTGCGACGCCTGACGGGTACGCAATACCTCAACAGCCTGCGCGACCTTCTGGGCGCGGGTGTGACAATTCCTTCAGCGATCGAAGGCGACTTAGCCGTATACGGACTCAGTTCCGTCGGTGCCTCGCGGGTGACGCTGTCGACACGCGCGACCGAGATCTACGAAGAAATTGCCTTGCGTGCCGCCGAGCAGGCCGTGACCGCCGCAAGCACACGCGCCGCACTGGTTGGTTGTACGCCGACCGCAGCCGCAGACACCGGATGTGCAAATCAGTTTGTCGCCCGATTTGGTCGCCGGGCGTGGCGGCGCCCGTTGGCTTCCGACGAAATCGCCCGCTACGTGACAGTGGCCATCAAAGCCGGCGAGGCATTGAAAGATCCTTGGCGTGGCTTCGGCTACGCGATCGCCGGACTGCTGCAATCACCCAACTTCCTTTATCGCGCAGAGCTGGGCGTGCCGGAGCCCAAAGGCGGCAACCGAGCCTTCGACGATTTCGAGATGGCATCGCGGCTGTCGTTCCTTTTTTGGGACAGCATGCCTGACGATCCACTGCTGGACGCGGCCGCGCGTGGGTCGCTGTCGACCACAGAAGGTCTGCGCCTTCAGGTCGACCGGCTGCTTGCAGAATCACGATCGCGTCCGGCCATTCGCCGTTTCTTTTTCGAACTGTTGAAGCTGGACGATCTTGAGGACCTTGCCCAGTCGACAGCGACCTTCCCGCTGAAGACTCCGACTCTTTTTGAGTCGATGCGATCCGAAACGTTGCAAGTTCTGTCTGAACTGGCCTTTGGTGCCGCCGTGGATTTTCGCACCTTCCTAGACAACAACTTCACCTTCGTCAACGACGACCTTGCGAAGGTGTATGGGCTGCCACTGCCCAACAAGAAGGCAGAGCTTGTGCGGGTGGCACTGCCAGACGGGTCACCGCGTCTTGGGTATCTGGGCCAGGCCAGCTTCTTGGCGCTGAACGCGCGCGCGAAGGCCACATCACCCACACTGCGGGGGAAATTCGTGCGTGAGATCCTGCTATGCCAGACGATTCCGGATCCGCCGCCAGATACCAGCACTGTGTTGCCCCCTGATCCCGTCGCAGGCACGAAACGTACGATGCGCGAGAAACTTGACGCCCACCGCACGAACCCTAGTTGTGCGGGCTGCCACAATTTGATCGATCCGATTGGATTTGCCTTTGAGCACTTCGATCCCATCGGCGCGTACCGCGCGACCGACGCAGGCAAGGCGATCGACGCCAGCGGTGAGCTGGATGGTCAACGGTACACAAACGCACGCGAGCTGGTCGGCCTGTTGCGGGGAAACCCAAACACGATGGCCTGCGTGGTTCGAAACTTCTACCGGCACGCAGCGGGGCGACTGGAATCAGATGGCGAGGAGGTCGCGCTGGTGGAACTGAACAAGAGCTTCGAGAAGGCCGGTTTTAGTTTCACAGGACTGGCACGCGGCTTGGTGGAGAGCACGGCCTTCCGCCAGACCCGGAACCTCGAATGACTAACCCCGGAGTGAACGCTATGACTTCTTTCAGATTGACCCGTCGAGCCTGCCTGCGCGGGGCTCTGCGCGGAGTGGCAGTGGGCGTGGCGTTGCCGCAGCTGGAGCTCATGGTGCCGGGATCGCAGACGGCCTGGGCGGCAGGAACCAAGCGGTTTGGGGTTTGGTTTTGGGGCAATGGCGTGCGGAACAATCGCTTTACACCCACCGCCGCTGGCGCGGGAGCGGCCTGGAGTCTGAGTGAGGAGTTGGCTCCCTTCGCCGCCGTCAAGAGCCACATCTCGATTGTCTCGGGTATGAACGTGAAAACCGGCAATCCCCGGGGCCACCACGCTGGGCAGATCGGCATGATGACGGGCGCCCCCTTGATAGCGCAGCCGCCCAAAGGTGGCCCCTATGCATCGACGTTCCGCAAGGCTTCGATCGACCAAGTTGCCGCAGCTGTGCTTGGCAAGACAACGCGTTTTCGATCGATCGAGCTTGGCATTTCGAAACGCAACGTGACTAGCGAAGGCACGGGACTTCGTTATCTTTCACACAACGGTCCCGACAGTCCCAACCCGCCCGAGTTTGACCCCGCGGCGTTCTTCAATCGACTGTTCGGAGGCGGCGGAGCGGTTGCCCCCGGCGCACCGGTCGCGGATGTCACGGGGATCCTGCGCAAAAGCGTTCTGGATGCGGTGTCGCAGGACATTGTCGCGCTGAAAAAACGTGTCGGTCGTACCGACAATCAGCGGCTTGATCAACACGCTCAGACCATTCGCGAGATTGAGAACCGCTTAACGATGGCTCCGTCTATCCGATCGGCGGGCTGCGCGGAGCCCACGCCACCGGCCACAACAGCGGCCCTTACCGCTGAACCGCGCCTTGAGGCCGTCAACAAGCTCATGAGCGATCTGTTGGCGGTGGCGCTGGTCTGTGATCAGACACGGGTCTTTTCGGTGACGTTCGGTGCAGGCGTAAACCTTGAACGGTATCCAATGTTTGCAGGGCCGGATCACCACACGCTGACCCATGATGAAGGCAATGGACAACCGGGGGTGCACAACATCACCGTGTTCATCATGAAACAGTTTGCGTACATGCTTGAACGGTTCAAGAACACACCCGACGGGGGGCAGTCGTTGCTTGATACGTGCAGCATCCTAGGAACATCCGATGTTGGCGAAGGGCTATCACATTCAATCACAGATATGCCGATCATTGTGGCCGGTCGCGCCGGGGGCAGCCTGAAGGGGGATGTTCACTTTCGCGGCGGGGGTGACAACGCCAGCAAGGCATTGCTGACGGTCTTGCGGGCGGCGGGAGTGCCGCTGACTGAATTCGGGACAGACGGGGGATTGGTTACCAGCGGCGTCCCGGCAGTCGAGGCCTGAACATCGGATTCCTTGAGCTCGGGTAGCCCTGGGTACTTACGTGCCCAGGGCCCCCACAGATCCGGGCGTGCGGGACTACCGCACCCGGCTCTTCAAGAATACAGATTCGCTGATGGACGTGGCCGCGTGGCCCCATCCGTCACCCGCTGGTCGAGAAATTCTCGCCAGATCCGCTATCCATTCGATTCGTGTTGAGATGTTTGCCGAGCTCTGTGTCTCGTTCATCTTTCTGTCTCCTGGCTCTGTGTTCTTGGCCGCCCCTTTCCTC
>JAYUUT010000527.1:0-2845 GCA_043754455.1 Myxococcales bacterium | reverse complement strand
TGGTCAAACAGCTAGGGTTGGACATCGACACCGTTCCCTCCTGGGAAAAACTGGCACAGCTAGCCCGGGCAGAAAAATCCAAAGAAATCCTGCTGGGTGAAGATATTTCGCGCGATGCAATGGCCGCCCTTGGGACCTTGATGGATGGTCCCGGCGCGCGGATCTTTCCGGAAGCGCGGCGGCACTACCCGTTCGATACGTTGTTTGCACATTCGGTTGGGTATATGAATGAAGTCACCGCTGAAGAAATTAAGGTTCGAAAGGACGAAGGGTACCGCCCCGGTGATCTTATCGGACGAACGGGGATGGAACGACAATGGGAGGCCTACTTGCGGGGCAGCAAGGGCTTCGAAACCAGCGTGGTCGATAGGGGGGGCCTGTCCCGAACAGGTGTGCGGGCCTCAGATCTGGTGGAAGGGCCGACCCGGCGGGATCCGATACCGGGTAGCAACGTGGTGCTGACCCTTGACGTGGATCTTCAGAAGATCGTCGATCGCGCTTTACGGGCAAAATCTGCGGCCGCCGTCGTCGTGATGGATGTCGCCACCGGACGCGTGTTGGCCCTGGCCAGCCGACCCGGGTTCAGTCCCAACAGCATGAGCGGCCATCTTTCGATAGCCGAGGAGGCCGCCATCGTCACCGATCGCCGTCGCCCTTTTATCGACAAGGCCGTCGCCGAAACCTACAACCCCGGATCGACCTTCAAAATCATTTCGGCCTTGGCGGCGCTGGAAGACCGCGTGCTGGGCCCCGAGGAACGCGTGAAATGCGCGGGTTTTGTGCAGGCGGGGCGCCGCCGGTTCAAATGCACCAAGGTCCACGGGGTCATCAGTCTGCACGGTGCCATCGTGCAAAGCTGCAATGTGTATTTCTACGAACTGGGCGCACGTCCTGGAATGATGAACCGGCTGGCAAAATTCGCGACAGAATTTGGGCTAGGGGCCCCAACGGGGGTTGGTTTCGTAGGCGAGGCCTCCGGGTTCGTTCCTACCGAAGAATGGCACCGACAAAAAAAACAACAGGATCCCCGCAGCGAAGGGTTCGTCATCGGCCACGCTTTGAACACCGTCATCGGCGAAGGCGCCACCCGCGCCACCGTCATCCAAATAGCGAATCTATATCTGACCCTGGCGGCAGGCGGGAAGCTGTGGCTGCCGCAAATCGTCGAACGGGTAGAAGCCCCCGATGGATCAATCATTGAAGAATTCCCTCCCCGGGTTCGTCGCGATCTGTCCATTTCACCCGCAACGATGAGTTTTCTGAAAAGTGCGTTCACCGGTGTTGTCAACGAACCGAAGGGAACCGCCTATAAGGCCCGTTCGAAGCGCATCCTGATTGCTGGAAAAACCGGAACGGCCCAAGTCCATACCGGACCCGCGCGCCCGGGCGAAGATCCCCCCCTGCCCAGCGATCGACTTGACCACGCCTGGTTCGCCGGATTCGCGCCAGCGGACAAACCGAAGATTGCCTTCGCCGTGCTGGTGGAACACGGCGGCCACGGCGGCGACGTCGCGGCCCCAGTGGCCGTCGAAATCGTGGAAAATTATTTCTCCTTGCTGGACCAACGCGCGATACCGGCCGTCGCCGCCCCGGAACGGGCGGGCACGCGCGTGCAGGTTCCTTAACCATGCCTAAGGTCATCGCCTGGCGAAAGCTGCGGTTTCGGTTCGACTGGACCTTAACCCTCGCCACCTTGGGCGTCGCCACCTTGGGTCTTGTCAACCTCTGGAGTGCCGTTCGCGAGCGGCAGTTTCAGCTATTCACCCGGCAAATCTCGTGGCTTTTGATGGGCCTTGTGATGTTTCTTGGCGCGGCCAGCTTCGATTACCGTCGCCTTGCGCGGCTTGGATACGTCCCCTATGGCTTCGGTGTCGCATTGCTGCTGGCGGTGTTGGTGATGGGAAAATTGGTTGGCATCTCACGTCGATGGTTCGACTTGGGCGCGTTTCACCTGCAGCCTTCCGAACTCATGAAGGTGTTCATGGTGGTCGCCCTGGCCAAACACATCAACGACACCCCAGCTTTGGAAGGGCGCACGCTGCGGCACCTGCTGATCCCAGTCGCCATCGCTGGGGCACCGATCGCCCTTATCGCCTTTCAGCCTGATCTCAGCACCGCCCTGGTTTGTACGTTGGTCTTCGTTACGGTCATGCTGACGGCGCGGCTGCGCCTGCGCACCCTGGCCGGTATCGTGGCCGTTGGCGCCCTGGCGATAGCCCCTATTTGGGAATACGTCCTGTTCGACTACCAGAAGAACCGGGTCCTGGCCTTCATCAATCCCGAATTGGATCCAGCGACCGCCTGGCAACCCCAACAGGCGATGCGGGCCGTCGGGTCAGGGCGTTTCATCGGCAAAGGTTTTTTGCAGGGCACACAGATCCGACTGCGATCCTTGCCCGCGTTGTGGACCGATTTTCCGTTCGCGGTCTGGGCCGAGGAATGGGGATTCATCGGGTGTCTACTGGTCCTTGGCACGTACGGTGTTCTTATCTTCTGGATCCTAAAAGTGGGCCGGGATGCGCGCGACCGGTTCGGCGCCACATTGTGTATTGGCTGCGCCGCGGGAATTTTTTGGCAGATGATGTTCAACATCGGCATGGTTTCGGGGCTGCTTCCGGTCGCTGGGGTCACACTGCCGCTGTTCAGCTACGGCGGGTCCAGCCTGCTGACCACCATGATGGCAATGGGGCTGGTCATGAACGTGTCGATCCGACGTTTTGCCTACTGATCTGCCGCAGCAGCGAACGCAATTTGGCAACGTCGAACGGTTTTTCCAACCGTGGGGTTTCCACGGATGCCAAAAACTCACGCATCTCTTCTGAAAAAACGCCCCCGGTCATGAACA